>NZ_JADPJR010000160.1:0-250181 GCF_023073535.1 Bradyrhizobium sp. 179
CGGATATCGCCGAATGACATTCAAAGCTCCTACCGCACCGGTCAAAGCTTTGAATCACATCCAGAAATCGCTGGGAATCACTTTCGGGCATCCCGTAGCCCCTCAGAGGAGAGAACCCTCACCCGCCGCTGGGGCGGCGACCTCTCCCGCAAGCGGGAGAGGCTCGGACCGAACTCGCGGAAAGATCGCCTTCGACAAACTGACACTGATGCCAACTAAATCTTATTGCTCTCCGCCGCGATCCCCAGCCGCCGGACGATCTCGGCGCCCACGGCACGGGCCTCGAGCCGCGAGCCGATGCGGGGGCTACGAAAGCGCCGCCCGGAGTGCAACCGGATCACGACGATGCAGTGCTCGTCCTCGGATCGGCCGCGGCGCTCGACCGTGATCGCCTTCACGTCGCGGCCCTCGATATGGTCGGCGCGCGGCGTGCCGTCGCCCCACAGGCGTTCGACGCGAATATCCCCTTGCCGGATGATCCAGAAAGCGCCGGTCACGAGGTTGGCGTATCTGTGCACGGCGAACGCGGCGATCGCGCCAACCGGCAGCAGCATGATGTCGATCGGTCCGGGCGGCAGTCCGCGCCAGAGTTTGTAGGCGTAGGGAACGGCGCACAGTGCGACGGCGATCAACGCCACGATGCGGATGTCGCGCGCGGAAAACGGCTCGAGGGGTTCGCCGAGATGCATCTCGGGATTGCTGGCATCGAGCGGATTGCTAGGTGCCTCGACATTGGGAACGCCGAATTGCGCGGCGATCTGGGCCACGGTATCGCGCACATGCGTGACGTCGGACATCGGTGGGGACGTCAGGCGTTCCCCGGAGGCCAGCGTGAAGGCCAGCTGGAAGCGGGCTTTCGCCCTCTTACTGCCGGGAACCTGCAATTCCCTGATGTGGTCCTTCGGGACGACCCGCGTTCGGAGCTTTCCGAAGGGACGCTGTCGCCCGATCAGGATCTCGTTCGGAGTGATGATCCACACCACCGCCGGCGCCAGCATGATCCCGCAGACGAATGCCGCGCCTAGGAGGAGAGCGGCCACCGAGATCGTCACTTCCAGTGCGTCGTGCGTGAACAGGCCGGGCGTGAAGCACAGCGCAACCGCGGCCGCAGAGCCGGCCATGATCAGCCGCTGCGCGATCGAGGAGCCTTCACGAAGGCGAATGTCGGTGCTGGTGGTCGCGTCGTCCATCGCGGGCGGCTGATTTCCGGGGCTGCGAAACTCCACGGACGGCTCCGTGGAGTCAAGCAACAAGGACGACAGATGAAGCCAGTGGGGCGATGCCGGCGCGGCATCAGCTGTTCACGTTCAGGAGCCGCGCCACCGTGCGGTCGATCTGGTCGTAGCTGCCTTCGCCTTCGTGCTGGAACACGATCTTGCCGGTCTTGTCGATGATGTACTGCGCCGGCCAATATCGGTTGCGGTAGGCGTTCCAGGTCTTGGAATCATTGTCCTGCGCCACCGGATAGGTGATGCCGTGGCGTTTCAGCGCAGCCTGCACGTTGGAGGCGGAACGCTCGAACGGGAATTCCGGCGTGTGTACGCCGACAACGACGAGACCTTTGTCCTTGTACTTGGCGTAGAGATCGGTGACGTGCGGCAGCGTGTTGACGCAGTTGACGCAGCCATAGGTCCAGAAGTCGACCAGCACGACCTTGCCGCGCAGCTCGGCCATGCTCAGCGGCTTCGAGTTGAACCAGGTGTTGATGCCGGTGAAGTCGGGCGCGGTCTGCTGGCTCGCGGCCGCGGTGACGAGGGGCGCAGCGCGTGCGGCCTCGTCGCAGATGCCGGGGATGACGGCGCCTGATACGGTCATGCTGATCAGGGCGGTGGCCACAGCGAGCAGTTTGAAAGCCATGGACGAGTCCTCCGGTTGAGATGCGCGATGATCACAGGCCGATCTGGCCAGTCGGGTAGAAGCCGGTGAGCCACGCCACGATCAGCGTGTCGTATTGAAAATAGGCCGCAACCGCGAAGGCGATCACAACGATGCCAAAGCCCTGCTGCAGCCGCGGCGAGATGCGGGCGAGGCTGCGCACCCGTGTGCTGGCGGCCTGCCCGCCATAGGCGATCGCCAGCATCGGGATCGCCGCGCCGATGGCGTAGGCGACCAGCAGCGTGCCGGCCCAGGTCAGATTTTTGGAGGTCGCAACCAGCGTCAGGATCGAGCCCAGCACCGGACCGGCGCAGGGCGTCCAGACCAGGCCGAGCGTGGTGCCGAGCATGATCCCACCCAGTGCGCCCTCGCGCTGGGTGGCGCTGGAGCTGCCGAGATCGAGCCAGCCATTGAGCCGGATCGACAGCCATTCGAACGGTGCCGGCCACAGCATCAACAGGCCGAAGCCGAGCAGCAGGATGGACGCGGCCTCGCGCAACACGTTCGGATCGAAATCGAACAGCCGCGTGATTGCTCCGAGCAGCAGCGCGGTGGCCGAGAACGAGATGACGAAGCCGAGCGCGATCATCGCGGGGCGCACGTGCCCCGCGCGCCCGATCGAGGCGCCGAGCAGGATCGGCAGCATCGGCAGCGTGCACGGCGCGGCGATAGTCAGGATTCCGGCAAGGACGGCGAAGAGAAGTTCGAGCATGGAGGCACTCGTGCATGAGGTCACGAGGGCTGTTCGGGATGGATGTGTCAGACGTTACGCAGCGTCACGCCTTCGTGACGGGAGATGCCGGCCACGGCGATGGTGCGCCCTCTCCAGCGAGCGGGTGAGGCCGCCAGCCCGCGGCGATAGGCTTAACCCCAAACACAAAACGACCCGGAGGGGGGCATCCCGTCCGGGTCGCTGGAGGTCCTTGGGAGGTTTAAAGCGTATGTGAGTTTTATAGGAGGGAAGTTTTTCCGCCTGATGTTGTGCTTTGTTTCAATTGTTTCGTCGGCGGTAACACTTCCGTGTCCGGGGATGGGGCCACAGGAGCGGTCCTATCCCGTTGAATCCATCGAGCTTAGGCGGCGAAACGATCGACGCCGGCGCCCTTAAGCAAATCGGCCAGTTGTTTGCGGGCGTAGAACATCCGCGTCTTCACCGTGCTCTGGGGGATGCCGATGATCTGACCGACCTCCTCCACCGACTTCTCGTGGTAGTAGATGAGATTGATGATCTCGCGGTGGGCAGGCGACAGCTTCTGCACGCAGGCGCGGAGGATGGCGCTGGTATCGTTGCGATCGAGCGAGGTCTCGGGCGTCTCGGCATCGTCGGGGATCTGGCGCACGTCCTCCTGGTCGATGTCCTCGAAACGCCGCTGGCGCATCGCGGTCAGCGCCTTGAAGCGGGCGATCGAGAGCAGCCAGGTCGAAACCTGCGAGCGGCCTTGGAACTGGCCGGCGGTCCGCCACACGTCCAGAAACACCTGGCTGACCAGATCTTCCGCCGTGGTGGCATCGCGCACGATGCGCAGGATGAAGCGGTACACCCGAACGTTATGGCGGCAGTACAGCATGTGCATGGCCGTCCGGTTGCCGTCGGCGATGCTTTCGAGAAGCATATCGTCCGAAGTCGCCTGAACGGCAATGATGCTGTGGCTGGCTTGGGCGTTGATGGCAATGACGTTCGGCATGGACTTAGCTCCCCGTAGCGCCGCAACCGAGCGGCGTTTCCTTGAGCCGAGTGTTAATGAGCCAACGTTTCGGGACGTCTGCACGAAAAGGAGAAAATGGTTTCGTGCGTCGCCAAATTGTTTCTTCGGAAGGGGTGCGACGAAACATTCGGGGCAAAAAGTCGTGGAATTTCAATGTGCGGAAAATACGGGAATGGGGATTCGGGGCCGGACAGGCACGCCGCGGAACGAATTTCGGGGGATTGCGTTTGGTGGCGCCGTTACCCGTCATTCCGGGGCGATGCATAGCATCGAACCCGGAATCTCGAGATTCCGGGTTCGCCCTTCGGGCGCCCCGGAATGACCAGAGCCCTTACGCCTTCTCGCCGGCCGGCGAGAACAGATAGCCGCCGCCGCGGATGGTGCGGATCACGGCGGGCTTGGCCGGGTCGGGCTCGATCTTGCGACGGATGCGCATGATGCGCAGGTCGACCGCGCGGTCGAAGGCCTCGGCGTCGCGCGCGTTGGCGAGCTCCAGCAGGCGCTCGCGCGACAGCACGCGTTTCGGATTGGCCGCGAACACTTTGAGCAGCCCGAACTCGGAGGCGGTCAGCGGATGCTCGTTGCCCTCGTCGTCGCGCAAGGCCTGCGCTTCGAGATCGAGCCATTTGGTGCCGAAGCGCACCAATTGATCCTTGTCCGACTTTGCGGCCGCGGCGTCAGGCGCCGCCGCCTTGGCCGGCCCGCTTCGCCGCAGCACCGAACGGATGCGCGCCATCAGCTCGCGCAGCTCGCACGGTTTTGCCACGTAATCATCGGCGCCGAGCTCGAGCCCGACGACGCGGTCGATCGGGCTCGCGGTTGCCGTCAGCATGATCACGGGCACGTTGATGCGGCTCTTGAGATCGCGGATGATCGAGAGCCCGTCTTCCTCGGGCATGTTGAGGTCGAGCACGACGAGATCGGGCATGCTGCCCTGGATCGCGGCGCGCAAGGACTTGCCGCCGTCGCACAGCGTCACGGTGAAGCCGTGCATCTTGAGGTAATCGCCGACCATCTCCCGGGCCGGGGCCTCGTCGTCGACGATCATGATGTGCTGGCTTTGAGTCATGGTCTTGAGATCACGGCATTTCGGTCGCGGGGAGGGTGATGGTGAAGGTCGAGCCCTTGCCAGGGCCGTCGCTGTTGGCGGTCACCTCGCCGCCATGCATGTCGATAATACGCTTGACGATGGACAACCCAAGCCCCGTCGAGCTCTCGCCGGCGGTCGGCTTTGCGGACAGGCGCTGGAACCGTCCGAACAGGCGGCCGAGATCCTCCGGCGACAGGCCGGCACCCTCGTCGCTGACGCGGACGGTGGTTTCGGTGCCCTCATGGGTCACGGCGACGGTGATCTTGCCGCCGATCGGCGAGTATTTGATGGCGTTGCTGATGAGGTTGTCGATCGCCTCGCGGATGCGGTCGGTATCGCACATGGTGACGATGTTGGGCGGTGCGGCGACGCTGATCGTCTGCTGCTTGTTGACGGCGAGCGGCTGGTTGGCATCGGCGACCTCCTTGACCAGGGCCGCGACGTCGACCGGCTCGCGGCGGATGGTGATGTCGAAAGCATCGGCCATCGCATCCGAAATCAGGTGATCGACCATCGTGGTCAGCCGCTTGGTGGCGTCGCGGATGTGATCGACTTGAGCAACCACGCCGCTTTCCGATGCGCCGGTCGAGATCAGCTCCTTCAGCATCTCGGTGCGGCCGAGGATGACGCCGAGCGGATTCTTCAGATCGTGCGCGACGGTGCCCAAAATCTCGTTCTTGAAGCCGTTGGCGCGCTGCAGCCGCAGCCATTGCGCGGACAGGCGGCGGTTCGCCTGCATCAGCGCGCGGGTGCGCTGGGCGACGCGATCCTCCAGCTGCGTATTGGCGTCCTGAAGCTGCTGATAGAGGATCACATTGTCGAAGGCGATCGAGAGCCGGCTGGAGAAGATCTCGACCAGCGAACGGTCGGTCTCCGACAGTTCGCGCTCGGCCTGGAGCAGCACCACCACCTCGCGGCCGCTTCCGGTGCGCAAGTAAATCACGCTGCGGTGGTCGGCGAATTCGTTCTTGCGGCGCTGGAACGCGGCTTCCACCATCTCGCGCAGATCGGGATCGAGCGCCTTCGATGTCGTGCTGCCGATGAAGCGGCTGTAGCAGCCGCTGCCGGCGAGCACCGAGAGCTCGGGATCGATGCCGCCATTGTCGCGCAAGACCAGGATGCCGGCGCAATCGACGTTGAGCAGCGAGGCGAGCTGGGTCAGCACGCCCTCGGCGAGCCGCTGCATCGACTTGAAGTCGTACAGCGTCGAGGCGGCGTCGATGATGATCTCGAGTCCGCGCCGCGTCTGCACCATGCGCTCGAGCTGCTGATAGGAGCGCAGCGCCGCGGTCAGCGAGGTGAACAGCTTGTCGGCGGTGAGCTCGGTCTTGGCCTTGTAGTCGTTGATGTCGTACTGCACGATCACGCGCCGCTCGGGCGCCTGGCCGGGCTGCCCGGTGCGCAGGATGATGCGGACGGTCTCGTTCTTGATCTCGTTGCGGATGAATTCGACGAGCTCGAGGCCTGCGACGTCGGTCTCCATGATGACGTCGAGCAGCACGGCGGCGATGTCGCCGTGCTCGGCCATCAGCTTGCGGCCTTCTGCCGCGGAATAGGCCGACAGGATCTCCAGGCTCTGGCCGTTGAGGCTGTAGTCGGACAGCGCGAAACGGGTGCCGTCATGCACGGCCGGATCGTCGTCGATGACGGCGATCTTCCATTTCCGGGTGTTGGCATCCTCCGACGCGGTACCGGTGTCGTCGATCAGGTGGAGGACATCGTCCTGTTCGGCCATTGAGAAGTCCCGTCACTTTCTGTGCTTTGCGCGCCGCCCTTGGCAATGCGCGGCATGATAATGCGAAAAGTAGTGCCTTGTCCCAGCTTGGATTCCAGCATCATGCGGCCGCCGAGCTGCTGGGTGACGAGGTTATAGACGATATGGAGGCCAAGTCCCGTGCCGCCTTCATTGCGCCGGGTGGTAAAGAAAGGGTCAAAGGCCTGGCGCTGCACGTCGGGGGTCATGCCGGCGCCGTCATCGGTGAAGCTGATCTCGATGTCGTCGGTCCCGCGCGGCCGCGCCGAGATGATGATGGTGCCGGCACGTCCGTCGGCGAAGGCGTGGTTGGCGGCATTGAGGAACAGGTTGGTCAGAATCTGGCCGTAGGAGCCGGGATAGCCGTCGAGCAGGAGCCCTTCGGGCACGTCGACCTGAAGCGTGATCGGCGAGCGCTTCAGCACCGGGCGCAGGCTGGCAATGATCTGCTCGGTGGCCTCGCTGAGCGAGAACTGCCGCCGCTCGGCATGGGAGCGGTCGACAGCGACCTGCTTGAACGACTGGATCAGCTCGCCGGCGCGCTGGAGGTTGGCCACCAGCTGCTGCGAGGCCTCGCGCGAGGACTGCACGAACTCTTCGAGCTGCGAGCGGCGCAGGCCCCCATCGCCCTTGAGCTGCGCCTCGAAGATCTCGCTTCGCCGGGCAAAGCTCGAGGCGACCGTCAGGCTGATGCCGATCGGATTGTTGACCTCGTGGGCGACGCCGGCAACCAAGCCGCCGAGCGCGGCGAGGCGCTCGGCGTCGATCAGATTCTGCTGTGCGGTGTTGAGCTCGAGCAGCGCACTCTCGGCTTTTTCCTTCGACGCGCGCAGCTCGTCCTCGGTCTGGCGCTTGGCAATCGCGTTCTCGCGGAACACTTCCACGGCGCGCGCCATCGCGCCGACCTCGTCGCGTGCCTTCGTGCCCTGCACCTCGCGGCCGAGGTCGCCGAGCGTGATCGCGCGCATCGCCGTCATGAGCTGCTGGAGCGGCAGGCGGATCGACAGCGCGATCAAGACGCCGGCGGCGAGGATGATGCCGAGGAAGATCACCGCAACGGAGAGCACGCGGCGAGAGATGTCGGCCAGCGTGCGGTCGAAAGTCTCCTGCGCCTTCTGCTCGCGGTGGCGCATCTTGGTCGAGAGGTCGTCGATGGCGCCGATCGCCTCGGCCTGGCTGGCATCGATGGTGTTGCGCAACAGCTCGGTGCGGCTCGCGAGCTGCTCGGACAGTTTTGCAAAGCCCTCGCGCAAGGACGCGGTGCGGTCCGCGAGCCGCCGCAAGGCCATGCGCTGGAGGTCGTTGTCGGCGAGGTCGATCATGACCGGAATGGTCTTCTCGATCGTCTCGGTGTTGCGCCGCGCGTCGTCGGCCGCGCCTGACGACAGCGACAGATAGTAGGAATTGGCCGCGACCAGCATCGCGGTGAAAGCCTCGCGGGATTTTCCGAGCGAGGGCCAGATCAGCGCGTCGCGATGGCCGGTGGCGCCTTCGATAATGGAATACAGGCCGGCCATGTCCCTGGCCGGACCCTGCACCTGCTCCTCATAGGTCTTGGCGATGGTGGCCTGCACGCTGCGCAGCTCGCCAAAGCCGTTGAGGAAGCGGTCGGTGGTGCGCTCGAGCTCCTCGACCGAGCCTGACAGCATCGGGTCCTTGGTGGCGCGGCCCGTCAGCGTGCCCAGCACCGCCTCCCGCAGCAGCAGGATCTCGGCAAACAGGTCCGGGCTCGGCTGGTTGATGTAGCGGTGGATCAGGTTTTGCAGCCGCCCGGTCTCGCTTTCGAGCAGCGCCAGGATCCGGTCGGACTCGCGCACCTGGCGCACGTCGTCCCAGGCCGAGCCCAGCACTTGCACACCGTTCCAGATCATCGCGACCAGCACCACCACCACGGCGGAGTTCAGCGCCGCGATTGACAGGATGCGCCAGCGGATCGGCACTGCCCGGAGCGCGGCGACGATGCGCGCGCGCACCCGTCCGAGCGGGCCGGGCGGTCTTTCTGCGGTCTCGCTGTGTCCGAGCCCAGCCAAGAAGCTCTACTCCACCTTGCGAATGCGTTCGATCAGCGCGGCCGCGGCCGGATCACGCCCAGCCTTGGCATAGATTGGAGCCATCGCCTCCTCGAACGGCTTGCGGTCGACGTCCTTGATGACCGTGACGCCCGCGTCCTGGGCCTTGCGCTGCGACTGCTCCTCGAGGTCGCGCCATTTCTCGCGCATGAAGCGGCCAGAGCGCTGCGCGGCCTCCCTGAAGATCACCTGCTCCTCCGCCGAGAGGCTCTTCCAGGCCTTCAGCGAGATCACCAGCACTTCCGGGCTCATCGTGTGCTCGGTGAGCGCCAGATGGCCGGCGTGTTTGTAATGGTCTGTCGTCACGAAGGATGGCCAGTTGTTTTCGGCGCCGTCGATTAGGTGGTTGGCAAGCCCGGTGAGCACCTGCCCGTAAGGCAGCTCGACCGGTTCGGCGCCGAGCGCGCGCATCATCTGGCTCATCAACTCCGACTGCTGTACCCGGATCCGCATTCCCTTGAGATCGGCGACGCTGCGGACCGGGCGGAGAGCGTTGTAGATCGACCGCGCGCCGGAATCGTAGAAGGCGAGCCCGACGAACCCATAGGGCTCGAAGCTGCCGAGGATCTCGCTGCCGATCGGCCCGTCCAGCACCTTCTGCATGTGCTCGATGGACCGGAACAGGAACGGCATGGCCAGCACATTCATCGCCGGAACGAAATTGCCGATCAGCGCCACGTTGGTCCGGTTGAGGTCGATCGCGCCAGCGCGGGTCTGCTCGATGGTCTCCTTTTCCTCACCGAGCTGGCGGGAGTGGAACACCTTGATCTCGTGCCGGCCGCCGGTGTGCTCGGCGATCAGCGCCCCCATGTAGCGCAGCGCCTGGACGGTCGGGTAATCCTCGCTCTGGGTATCGGCGGCGCGAAATTCGCGCGCAACCGCGTCCGTCGCGCAGACGGCAAGCAGAAGCGCGACGAAGATCACCCCGGTCCGCGAGAGTTCGGCACGGCTCAGCACTGGCACACTCAACCCCTCAGTGGTGCAGTCTATGGCGGAAGGAAAAGGTTCAACGCAATCTAGCAGATGGTAAAGGGAAGGCCATCCCGCTCCGGACGGTGGCCGATTGTGCGGCGCGGCCGCTGCGCATTCCCGGTTGAAACTGCCAATGCCGCGCCTTAAGCAGGGCAGCCGCCTTTTGTCGCGCGCGCCGGGAAGAGCCATCGTGATTTCAGCATTGCGCTTTTTGCAGGTCGCCGCCGTCTTTGCGGCTGTCGCCTGGGCCACTCCAGTGCGTGCCGTCACGGACATCGCGCTGTGGCACGCGATGTCCGGCGAGCTCGGCCGGCAGCTCGACAAGCTCGCCGCTGACTTCAACGCTACGCAGTCCGATTACCGCATCGTGCCTGCGTACAAGGGCAATTACACCGAAACGGTGACGGCGGCGATCTTCGCCTTCCGCTCGCGCAGCCAGCCCGCGATCGTCCAGGTCAACGAGGTCGCCACCGCCACCATGACCGCGGCGAAGGGCGCGATCTATCCGGTGTTCAGCCTGATGCGGGACCAGGGCGAGCCGTTCTCGCTGAGCGATTACCTCCCCGCCGTCTCCGGCTATTACACCGATGCGGCCGGCAATCTGTTGTCATTCCCGTTCAATTCTTCGACGCCGATCCTCTACTACAACAAGACCATGTTCCGGGATGCGGGCCTCGATCCGGAGACGCCGCCGAAGACCTGGCCGGAATTGGGGCTGGCTGCAAAGCGCCTGCGCGAGCGCGGCGCTCCTTGCGGCTTCACCACGTCCTGGCCGTCCTGGATCCATGTCGAGAATTTCTCCGCCTTTCACAATCTGCCGCTGGCGACACGGGCGAACGGCTTTGCCGGGCTGGATGCGGAATTGACCATCAACAATCCGTCTCTCGTGCATCACATCGCAGTGCTCAGCGAGTGGCGGAAGACCAAGCTGTTCGACTACAGCGGCCGCGGACAAGCGGCCGAGCCGCGTTTCCAGAACGGCGAATGCGGCATCTTCATCGGCTCCTCGGCAACGCGGGCCGACATCAAGGCGAATTCGAAGTTCGAGATCGGCTACGGCATGATGCCGTACTGGCCCGACGTGAAGGGCGCGCCGCAGAATTCGATCATCGGCGGTGCCACGCTCTGGGTGCTGCGCGACCGGCCGCGCGAGGAATACAAGGGCGTGGCGCGGTTCTTCGCCTATCTGTCGCAGCCCGGCGTGCAGGCCGCCTGGCATCAGAACACCGGCTATCTGCCGATCACCCGCGCCGCCTTCGAGCTGACGCGGGCGCAGGGCTTCTATGAACGCAATCCCGGCTCGGCGATCTCGTTCGAGCAGATCACGCTGCATCCGCCGACGGAGAACTCCAAGGGCATCCGGCTTGGCTCCTTCATTCTGATCCGCGGCGCGATCGAGGACGAGCTGGAGCAGGCTTTTTCCGGCCACAAGAGTGCGCAAGCCGCGCTGGATTCCGCGGTCGAGCGCGGTAACAAACTCTTGCGCCAGTTCGAGCGTGCCAGCCCGGAGCGGTAGGCACCTCGGTGCCGTCGCAAAGGAGGTGCGCTCCCTCCCCCGCAGGCGGGGGAGGGCAGGGGAGAGGGTTGTCTCCGCAACGGGACAATCCCCTAGAGGAGAAAACCCTCACCCGACGCTTCGCGTCGACCTCTCCCGCAGGCGGGAGAGGTGCACGATCGCCGTGGCTTGCACCAATTCAACAAAAGAAGACTCTGCCTCTCATGAGTAAGCGCCAATGACGATCACGCAGTCGCAACAACTCCCTCACTTCACCGACGCAGAAAGCTTCCGCGTCTATCGCGCTGATCCATCGCAATGGCTGGGAAACGCGCTCGACATCGCGCGCGGCCACGGTCTCGATGCCAGCGAGCCCCAGGTATTTTCCACCGGCACCAATCTCGTCATCGGCCTCGGTGAAAAACTCATCCTCAAAATCTTCCCGCCGCTGCTGCGCGCGCAATTCATCTCCGAGCGCGGCTCGCTGACGCAGCTTGCCGGCCGCTTGCATCTGCCAATTCCGGAGATCGTCGCGGAGGGGATGCGCGACGGCTGGCCATACCTGATCATCACGCGCCTTGCCGGCACGCTGGGCTCGGAGGCCTGGCCGCACTTGGCGGAAGACCAGAAGGAGCGCGTGCTGCACCAGATCGGCGAGACCATCGCCTCCGTGCAGCGCGCCCCGCTCGGAGAGCTCGCGCACATCGAGCCGCGCTGGGACGATTTCATGCGCCAGCAGATGCAGGGCTGTAAGGCGCGGCACTTGCGTCTTGGCCTTGCGCCGAAATTCCTCGGAGGTCTGGAAGATCTCCTGCGCGATGCGGCAAAACTCATTCCAATGGATGCGCCGCCGGTGATCTTGATCGGCGAATACATTCCGGAGAATTTTCTGCTCGCCTGTGATGACGGCCAATGGTCGCTCGCCGGCCTGTTCGACTTCGGCGACGTCCTCGCGGGATCGCGCGATTACGATCTGCTCGGGCCCAGCGCGTTCATGGCGGCGGGGCGGCCGGGCAGGGTGCGCAGCCTGCTCGACGGCTTTGGCTATGCAAAGCTCGATTTCGCGCTCAAGCGGCGCCTGATGGCCCTGATGCTGCTGCACCGCGCCAGCGACCTCAACAGCCATATCTGTGTCGAAGGCTGGCAGGAGAGGGCGAATGACCTGGTCGAATTGCAGGAGCTGATCTGGCCTGGGTGATCCCGCCCCACAGTCCGGGGCGCTGCGGAGCGGCAAGGCCGGAATCATTGTCCCGCGCATTCTGCGGCTGGATAGATTCCGGGCTCGATGCTGCGCATCGCCCCGGAATGACGGCCAATCCTCATCGCTTCAGCAGGTCGCCACGCTACCTGCTCAAGGGATTCTGCTATCGCCTTCTGAATGGGCCTCTGTATCGCCGGCCTAATATTTAGGCAATTTCCTGTCCTTGTATGCAGAAGAGGAGCGTGCCGCATCGGCTTTGAGAGGCCTCCTGTTTACATTCTCGTGGAATACCAATCTCTTAGGATCGGGCTAAGCCTCCATTAAGCCTTGGCACGAACCTTGCGAATCCGGCTCCAACCAAAAACGTTGTGTTGGAGCGATTTCATGAAGCGCCGCGATTTCCTCAAGTCCGTTTCCGGATTGGCCGCTGGCGCGGCGCTTCCGGCCATGCCCTCGATGATCTCCTCGGCCAAGGCCGATGCGCGCTCCGAGACGCTACTGATCGTCTCCGAGGGCGGCCCCAACAATCTCGACATCCACGGCGTCGGCACCAACGTGCCCGGCTATGAGGTGTCCTGGAATTGCTACGACCGCCTGATCAGCCACGAGATGAAAAGCGGACCCGGCGGCGTGCCTTATTACGACCGCGACAAGTTCAAGGGCGAGCTCGCCGAGGACTTGAAGATCGACGACATGTCGGTCACCTTCAAGCTGAAGAAGAACGCCAAATTCCACGACGGCGCGCCGGTCACCGCCAAGGACGTGAAATGGTCGCTCGACCGCGCTGTCAGCGTCGGCGGCTTCCCGACCTTTCAGATGAGCGCGGGCTCGCTGACCAAGCCGGAGCAGTTCGTCGTGCTCGACGACCATACGGTGCGCGTCGATTTCCTGAAGAAGGACAAGCTGACGATTCCCGATCTCGCGGTCATCGTGCCCTGCATCGTCAATTCCGAGCTGGTGAAGAAGAACGCCAGCGAGAAGGATCCCTGGGGCCTCGAATTCACCAAGCAGCAGACCGCGGGCTCCGGCGCCTACAAGGTGACGAAGTGGACCGCCGGCACCGAAGTCATCATGGAGCGCAACGAGGATTGGGTCGGCGGTCCCTTGCCCAAGATCAAGCGCGTGATCTGGCGCATGGTGCCGCAGGCCGGCAACCGCAGGGCCCTGCTCGAGCGCGGCGATGCCGACATCTCGTATGAGCTGCCGTTCAGGGATTTTCAGGAGATGAAGGCGAACGGCAAGCTCAATGTGGTGTCGCTGCCGTTCTCCAACGGCATCCAGTATATCGGCATGAACGTCACCAAGCCGCCGTTCGACAATCCCAAGGTGCGGCAGGCCATCGCCTATGCATTGCCGTATCAGAAGATCATGGACGCGGTGCTGTTCGGGCTCGGCAATCCCATGTTCGGCGCGCCCAAGGACAAGCCGACCGAAGTCGCCTGGCCGCAGCCGCACAAGTTCAACACCGACATGGACAAGGCGAAGGCGCTGCTCAGCGAGGCCGGCTACGCCAACGGTTTCGAGACCACGATCTCATTCGATCTCAACTTCGCCGGCGTCAACGAGCCGCTCTGCGTGCTGGTGCAGGAGAGCCTCGCCCAGCTGGGCATCAAGACAACCATCAACAAGGTGCCCGGCGCTAACTGGCGCACCGAATTGAACAAGAAGGAGATGCCGCTTTTCACCAACGTGTTCTCGGGCTGGCTCGATTACCCCGAGTACTTCTTCTACTGGTGCTATCACGGCAACAATTCCGTCTTCAACACGATGAGCTACAAGTCGGCGGAGATGGACAAGCTCATCGACGGCGCGCGCACGGCCGCAGCCACCGGCGACAAGGCAGCCTATGAGGCCGACGTAAAAGGCTTCGTCGATCTCGCCTATTCCGACCTTCCGCGCATCCCGCTGTACCAGCCCTTCGTCAACGTCGCGATGCAGAAGAACATCAGCGGCTACCAATACTGGTTCCACCGCCGCCTGGATTACCGCGCGATGGCGAAGGGGTGAGTAGGGTGAATGGCGAATAGCGAACAGTGAATAGCGTTCTGGCGAATGGCGAATAGGAGTAGCGAATGGTGTGCAACGAGGCGGACGTTCTGCTGCTCGCCACTCGCTATTCGCCATTCGCCCGAGAGCCGCGGAACGAGAGGCTTGCCGCATGTTAGCAATCATCGGCAAGCGGTTGATGTTCGCGATCCCCTCGCTGATCGGCGTCGTCATCGTCACCTTCCTGCTGACGCGCGCGCTGCCAGGCGATCCCGCCGCCTACTTCGCCGGCCCTGCCGCGACCAAGGAAGCCGTCGAGCAGATCCGCAAGAAGCTCGGTCTCGACAGGCCGCTGATCGAGCAATTCTTCCGCTACACGGGCGATCTCGCTCATGGCGATTTCGGCAACTCGCTGACCACCGGCCAGCCGGTCGCGGCCGAGATCCGCAACCGCCTGCCGGCGTCCGCCGAGCTGACGCTGCTCGGCCTCTTCGTCTCGATCGCCATCGCCATTCCGCTCGGCGTGCTGGCGGCAACGCGGCCGGGATCGTGGATCGATCATCTCTGCCGCGTCACGACGACGGCCGGCGTGTCGCTGCCGGTGTTCTTCACCGGCCTCGTGCTGGTCTATGTCTTCTATTTCCGCCTCGGCTGGTCGCCGGCGCCGCTCGGCCGGCTCGACGTGTTCTACAGCGCGCCGCCGACAGTAACCGGCTTCTACCTGATCGACACGCTGCTCGCGCGCGACATTGAGGCGTTTCGCTCCGCGCTGAGCCAGCTGATCTTGCCCGCGACGACGCTCGCGATCTTCTCGCTGGCGCCGATCGCGCGCATGACGCGCGCCTCGATGCTGGCGGTACTGGCTTCGGAGTTCGTGCGAACGGCCCGCGCCAGCGGCCTGTCGCCGGGGACCGTCATCGTCACCTACGCCTTCCGCAACGCCATGCTTCCGGTCATCACCACGTTGAGCATGGTGTTCTCGTTCCTCTTGGGCGCCAACGTGCTGGTGGAGAAAGTGTTCGCCTGGCCGGGCATCGGCTCCTATGCGGTGGAAGCGCTGATCTCGTCCGACTTCGCGCCGGTGCAGGGCTTCGTTCTGACCATGGCCGTCATGTACGTGCTGCTCAATCTCGTGATCGACATTTTGTACGGCGTGATCGATCCGCGCGTCAGGCTGGAGGGCTAGCGCATGAGGTTTGGTCGGTTGCGAGCCCCAAGGAAGGTGGGCTCCCTCCCCCGCTTGCGGGGGAGGGTTGGGGAGAGGGTGTCTCCACAATCGAGAACCCCCAAGAGGAGAGAACCCTCACCCGGCGCTCCGCGCCGACCTCTCCCGCAAGCGGGAGAGGTGAGGCACCTTCGCTACGCGTTAGCTCAATCAAGCGCTATCTGGACGACATCATGAGCACCGTTGCGCCTGCGGTCGAACCCGTCGGTCCTGCGCGGACCTCCGGCCTCGTCGCGATCCTCGATCAGACCCGGTACGTCCTTGGCGAGAACAAGGTCACGGGCTTCGCCTTCGCGCTGCTCATCCTGATCCTCCTGGCCGCGATCTTCGGCCCCTATGTCGTGCCGTATGATCCGCTCGCCTCCGATACCGCCGCCGCGCTGAATCCGCCGTCGGCGGCGCACTGGTTCGGCACCGACCAGCTCGGCCGCGACATTTTTAGCCGCGTCGTGGTGGCGACGCGGCTCGATGTTTTCATCGCGGTCGCCTCCGTCGCGCTGGTGTTCTTGATGGGCGGGCTCGCCGGCATCGCCGGCGGTTATTTCGGCGGCTGGACCGACCGCATCGTCGGCCGCATCGCCGACACCATCATGGCTTTCCCGCTGTTCGTGCTGGCGATGGGCATCGTCGCTGCGCTCGGCAACACCGTGCAGAACATCATCCTCGCAACCGCGATCGTGAACTTCCCACTCTACGCCCGCGTCGCTCGCGCCGAGGCCAATGTCCGCCGCAATGCCGGCTTCGTGCAGGCGGCACGTCTGTCCGGCCGCGGCGAATTCCGCATCCTCCTGGTGCACATCCTGCCGAACATCATGCCGATCATGATCGTGCAGATGTCGCTGACCATGGGCTACGCCATCCTCAACGCCGCCGGCCTGTCCTTCATCGGGCTCGGCGTCCGCCCGCCGACCGCCGAATGGGGCATCATGGTCGCCGAAGGTGCGGGCTTCATGGTCTCGGGCGAGTGGTGGATCGCGCTATTCCCCGGCCTTGCTTTGATGATCGCTGTGTTCTGCTTCAACCTCCTCGGCGACGGCCTGCGCGACATCGTCGACCCGCAGCGGAGAACGTGATGGCTGTTGTCCGCGCGAATTTTCGACCGAAATTCTGCAATGAAATCAAGTGCCTTCTACTGTGCATGGGGTTGTTTTCGCCATTTTTGATTGGGAGGTCCTCGTGACCGCCCGGCCCCTGCTCGAGGTCCAGGACCTCACCGTCGAATTCACCACCCGTCGCGGCATCGTCAAGGCGGTGCAGCAGGTCAGCATCTGCCTCGCCAAGGGGGAGACGCTGGCGATCGTCGGCGAGTCCGGATCCGGCAAGTCGGTGACCTCCTATGCGGTGATGCGCATCCTCGATCGCGCGGGGCGGATCGCCGAAGGTTCGGTCATGTTCTCCGGCATCGACGTCAAGGCCGCGACCGAGGACCAGATGCGCGATCTGCGCGGCCGCGAGGTCTCGATGATCTTCCAGAATCCGCGCGCTGCCCTGAATCCGATCCGCAAGGTGGGCGATCAGATCGAGGACGTCTTGCGCACCCATGTGCAGCAGGCCCAGGTCGCCGATCACGGCGAGAAGGCGATCGAGGCGCTGGAGCAGGTCAAGATCGCCCGGCCGCGCGAGCGCTACCACGCCTATCCGTTCGAGCTGTCAGGCGGCATGTGCCAGCGCGTCGTCATCGCGCTCGCGCTGGCCTGCAATCCGCAGCTCCTGATCGCGGACGAGCCGACCACCGGCCTCGACGTCACCACACAGAAGGCGGTGATGGACCTGATCGTCGAGCTGACCAAACGACGTGCGATGTCGACCATCCTGATCACGCACGACCTCGGCCTCGCCGCCGCCTATTGCGATCGTGTGGTGGTGATGGAGAAGGGAAGAGTGGTCGAGACCGCGAAGGCTGCCGACATCTTCGCCAGCCCGCAGCACCCCTACACCAAGAAGCTGATGCGCGCGACGCCGCGGCTGGGTGCATCGTTGCGAGACTTGCTGCCGGAGGAGGGGGCTGGAGCGGCGCAATCCCCATTCGTCATGGCCGGGCTTGACCCGGCCATCCATCACACTTCGAAAGACCTCTCTCAGTCGATGGACCCCCGGGTCAAGCCCGGGGGTGACGAGAGTACAAAGCCCCTCCTCCTCGTCGAAAAGCTCGTCAAGGAATATTCCCGCCAGGGCGCGACCGCCGTGCTCGGCAAATTGTTCGGCCGCAAGCCGCCCGTCGAGCCGGAGGTGTTCCGCGCCGTCGACGGCATCAGCTTCTCGATTCGCGTCGGCGAGAGCGTCGGCCTGGTCGGCGAGTCCGGCTGCGGCAAATCGACGACGTCGATGATGGTGATGCGCCTGCTCGACCAGACCTCGGGCCTGATCCAGTTCGGCGGCGATGACATCGGCAGCATCGCGCCTGCCGCATTCGCCCGGCTGCCGCAGCGCAGCCGCATCCAGATGGTGTTCCAGGACCCGACCGACAGCCTCAACCCGCGCTTCACCGCCGCGCGCGCCATTGCGGACCCGATCATGCAGCTCGGCGACATCAGCGGGCGCGACGCGCTGCGCGCCCGTTGCGAGGAGCTGGCCACGATGGTCGGCCTGCCGCACAACTTGCTCGATCGCTTCCCGCATCAATTGTCCGGCGGCCAGAAGGCCCGCGTCGGCATCGCCCGCGCCATCGCCCTGCATCCAAAACTCGTGATCCTGGACGAGCCGACGGCGGCGCTTGACGTGTCGGTGCAGGCCGTTGTCCTCAATCTGCTTCAGGACCTGAAGCAGCGCCTAGGTATGAGTTATCTGTTCGTCTCGCATGATTTGAATGTGGTGCGCTTGTTGTGCGATCGTGTCATTGTGATGCGGACGGGACGGATCGTCGAAGAAGGCTCTTCCGAGAAGGTCTTGAGCGATCCGCAGGACGACTACACCAAGGAACTGCTGACGGCGATCCCGCATCCGCCGATGCAGGTTCACTGAGATAGTGTGGGAGCGTGATGGCCGAGCCGCAAGACAATCATATCGACGACTATATCGAAGCCGTATCGAAGGCGCTTGCGCTACCGGTCGAGGAGGCCTTGAGACCCGCCGTTCGCGCCAATCTCGAAGTCTCGCTGCGGCTTGGCCGCCTCGTCGACGAATTCGCGCTGCCGGACGAGACGGAGCCGGCGCCGATTTTCACGGCCTGATGTCGCCATGACCATCAAGCCAGAGATGACCGCTGCTGAGATCGCGAGCGCGGTTGCGGGCGGCAGGATGTCGGCGCTCGCTGCCACGGAAGCAGCTCTCGCGCGTATCAAGCAGCACGATACGATCCTCAATTCGTTCACCGACGTCACCGCCGACCGTGCCCGCGCCAAGGCGCGCGCGATCGATGCCGACATCGCGGCGGGAAAGAAAGTCGGTCCGCTCGCCGGCGTGCCCTTTGCAGTGAAGAACCTGTTCGACGTAGCTAACCTCGTGACGCGCGCGGGCTCGAAGATCAACCGCGACCTCGCGCCAGCCAGGCGCGACGCCACGTTGATCGAACGGATGGAAGCAGCCGGCGCCGTGCTGGTCGGCGCGCTCAATATGGGCGAATACGCCTACGACTTCACCGGCGAGAACATCCACGACGGTCCCTCGCGCAATCCACACGACACCACGCGGATGACCGGAGGCTCCTCGGGTGGATCGGGCAGCGCCGTTGGCGGCGCGCTGGTGCCGATCGCGCTCGGCTCGGACACCAATGGGTCGATCCGGGTGCCGTCCTCGTTCTGCGGCATCTTTGGTTTGAAGCCGACGTACGGTCGGCTGTCGCGGGCGCGCTCGTTCCCGTTCGTTGCGAGCCTCGATCATCTCGGCCCGCTGGCGCGCTCCGTCGCCGACCTCGCGCTCGCCTATGACGCGATGCAGGGACCGGATGCCGACGATGCCGCATGCAGCACGCGTGAGGTCGAACAGGTGGCGCCGCTGCTCGGCCAGTCCATCTCGGGCTTGCGCATCGCGATCGCCGGCGGTCACTTTCAGAAGAACGTGTTTCCGGAAGCGGTCGAAGCCGTCAGCCGCATTGCCAAGGCGCTTGGCGCGACTGAGATCGTCGACATTCCCGAAGCCTCGCGCGCCCGCGCGGCGGCTTATGTCATTACCACCACCGAAGGCGCCTCGCTGCATCTCGATCGCCTGCGCAAGCGCCCGAACGATTTTGATCCTGCCGTGCGCGACCGGCTGATTGCGGGCGCCATGGTGCCGGCGCCGCTGGTCGACCGCGCACAAAAATTCCGACGCTGGTATCGCGGCCAGCTCGCCGAAATCTTCAAGTCGGTCGACGTGTTGCTTGCGCCGGCAACGCCGTGCACTGCGCCGAAGCTTGGCCAGGTGAATTTTACG
Organism: Bradyrhizobium sp. 179; assembly: GCF_023073535.1. NCBI lineage: Bacteria > Pseudomonadati > Pseudomonadota > Alphaproteobacteria > Hyphomicrobiales > Nitrobacteraceae > Bradyrhizobium > Bradyrhizobium sp. 179. The sequence goes on from NZ_JADPJR010000160.1 coordinate 19,723, forward strand.
CTCGACGGCGTCGAGCTGCCGGTGCGCGCCAATATCGGCATCCACACCCAGCCGATCTCCTTTATCGGCCTTCCGGTCGTCGCCGTGCCGGTGCCGCTCGAGCCGCTGCCGATCGGCGTGCAGATCATCGCCGCGCCGTGGCGCGAGGACGTCGCGTTGCGCGTCGCGTACGCACTGGAGAAGATGGGCGTGGCATCGGCGCCGTCGCCAAGGGGACTTTGAGGATTTTGAGATGGAGATCGATCTTCCCGACGTGATCGCCGAAGTCAGAGCCGCGTTCGAGCGCTATGAGCAGGCCCTGGTCAGCAACGACGTCGCCGTGCTCGGTGAGCTTTTCCGCAACGACCCCCGCACGCTGCGCTACGGCATCGGCGAGAACCTCTACGGCTATGAGGCGATCTCCGGCTTCCGGGCCGGCCGCTCGCCGGTCGGCCTGAACCGGCGCACCGCGAAGACCGTGATTACGAGCTATGGCCGCGACACGGCCGTGGCCTCCACCTTGTTCTATCGCGACACCGTGCCCGGCAAGGTCGGCCGGCAGATGCAGACCTGGATTCGCTTTCCGGAGGGCTGGCGCGTCGTCGCCGCCCATGTCAGCATCATCGACGAGCCGAAAGAGACCGTATGACGCTTGACGACTTTCCGCACGGAGCGCTGCCGGTCGAGCCGGTGGTGCCGCGCGTCGACCGTCCCTCACAATCGCTGCACAAGGTCACGCGCGCCGAGGAGCTACGTCTTCAGCTCGCCGACGAGATCGTGCGTGGAACTTTGGCTCCCGGGGCGCCGCTCGACGAGACCGACATCGCGCGCCGCTTCAGCGTCTCGCGCACGCCGGTGCGCGAGGCGTTGCGCCAGCTGGTGGCGAGCGGTCTTGTCGAGGCGCGCGCCCATCGTGGGGCAGTGGTGGCGCAGCCCTCGATCGAGCGGCTGAAGAGCATGTTCGAGGCAATGGCGGAGCTCGAGGCATTGTGCGCCGGCCTTGCCGCAGAGCGCATGTCGGCCGCCGAGCGGCATGGTCTGGAGGCCATCCACGAGGAGCTACGGGTGCTGAGCTATGCCGGCAATCCCGAGCGTTTCCACGATGTCAACGAGCGCTTTCACAACGCGATCTATGCGGGATCGCAGAACGGCTACATCGCCGAGATCACGCTCGCCACCCGCGTGCGCGTTCAGCCGTTCCGCCGCGCCCAGTTCCGCAATCTCGGACGGCTCGCCAAGTCGCAAGCTGAGCACGACCGCGTCGTCGTCGCCATCATGCGCGGCGACAAGCAGGGGGCCGCGGCAGCCATGCGCGCGCATATCGAATTGGTGCGCGGGGAGTATGAGATCTATTCGGTGTCGGTGTAGGGCGACTCGCTCGGTGCGGTAGGGTGGGCAAAGCGAAGCGTGCCCACCATCCTAACATCCTTGCGGATGGATGGTGGGCACGGTGCTTCGCACCTTTGCCCACCCTACCGCACCTATGTCGTCGCGGCTTCCGCCATATACTTCCGCCAGCCGCCATACGCCGTGATGTCGCGTGCGTCTGGCAACGCCTCCGGCTCGACGAGAAACCCTTTCACGCTGCGGCCGTCGGTAAGCCTGATCGTGCCGATCGCCATCGGCGAAGGAATCGCATTGACGAACTTGCCGAAGGCAGAGGACGACAGGGACCAGATCTCCAGCTCGATTGCGGCGCCCTTGCCGGCTTCGACGCGCAGCATGCCCGGCTTGGGCGGCGTGGTCTTGAGTGCATAGAGCTGGTAGTCCGGCGCGGTCTTGGTCGCTTCGATCAGGCGTCCGTTCAGCGCCTTGAGCTCGCCATTCAGCGCCATGCCGGAGAGATGGGCGCCGACGACTGCGATCGGAATCTCCTCACCGCTGCTTGCGGGCAGCGGCGCGAGCGGTGCTTGCGCCACGCTCTTTGCGCCGAGACGGAGCTTCGTATCCGCATGGAACACACGGCCGATGCTGGCGAGCAACGCGTCGCATCCTGCGGGGGCGAGCAGCGTAATGCCGAACGGAATGCCGTCGGCGCGCATCGACGCCGGCACGGCAAGGCCGCAGAGGTCGAGCAGATTGACAAAGTTGGTGTAAGTACCGAGCCGGCTGTTGAGCTCGACCGGATTGGCCAGCACCTCCGCGCTCGTATAGGCGGTCGGCGCGGTCGGCAGCACCAGCGCGTCGATGTTCGCAAATGTGCGCTCGGCGATCTTGCGCAAGCTCTGCAGGCGGTAGAGCGCGGAGAAGGTCTCCTCCGCCGTCAACCGCGCGCCGGCCGCCGTGATCTCGCGCGTCACGGGGTGGATCGCATCGGGTGCGGACGCGAGCAGATCCTTGATCACGAGGTAGCGCTCGGCGACCCACGGCCCCTGGTAGAGCAGCCGCGCCGTCTCATAGAATGGCTCAAGGTCGAACTCGACGAGATCCGCGCCAAGCGCGGTCCAGCGCTTCAGCACATCGCCGTAAGCGGCTTCCGCCGCCTTGTCGCCGAAGAAGATCAGCTGCCCGTTGCGTGGCACGCCGAGGCGCAAATTCGCCGGGAACGACGTGAGCTGCTGAAGCGGCCGGTCGCGCGAGAACGGGTCGGCCTGATCCGGGCCGGCCATCACGGAGAGCGCCAGCGCAGCGTCGTCGACTGTCAGTGCGAACACCGAGATGCAGTCCAACGTGCGGCAGGCGGGCACGAGGCCCGCGGTCGAGATCATGCCGAGGCTCGGCTTCAGCCCGACGATGTTGTTGAGCATCGCCGGCACGCGGCCGCTGCCGGCGGTGTCGGTGCCGAGGGAGAGCGGCACGAGCCCGGCGCCGACGGCCACTGCCGAGCCCGAGCTCGAGCCGCCGGGAACGAGATCCTCATGGATCGAATTTTTGGGAATGCCGTAGGGCGAGCGCACGCCGACGAGGCCGGTCGCGAACTGATCGAGATTGGTCTTGCCGATGATAATGGCGCCCGCAGCGCGCAGGCGCTCCACGGCGGTGGAGTCGCGCGTTGGCGTATAGGCGAAGGCGGGACAGGCCGCGGTGGTCGGAAATCCCAGCGCGTCGATATTGTCCTTCACCGCAACCGGCACGCCGTAGAGCGGCAGGCTCGCGGCATCCTTCGTGGCAAGTCTCTCGGCCTCCGCGATCGCGTCCTCCTCGTCGCGCAGGCTGATGAAGACCGCGGGATCGTTGTGGTTGCGAATGCGCTGGTAGGTCCGTGCGACCGTCTGCGCCGGCGTCAGCGTGCCCGCGCGATGCGCGGCCACAATCGCGGCGATCGTTTCAGGCTGCTCAGCCCCCATGACGACAAAACTCCGGCAACTGGTTCACCCCGGCTCGAAGCAAGCGATGTGCCATTGTGTACAGTATAGAGGTTGGGCAAGTACCCGGATAATATCGTGAGATCAGGGCCTTGCCGCGAGCTGGGCGTCGAGCGCACGCGCTCGGTTAGGGGCATCTGCTTAAATTATGAGCAGCGGGGGTCAGGTGAAGTCGGCGAGAATCCGAAGCAGGTGCTGCCGGTTCTCCCTGCCGATCTTCGCCTCGACATGCCGCTCGTGCTCCGCGGCAAGTCGTTTGAACTTGGCCAGTTCCGTCGCGCCCTGTGCGGTGAGGTGCAACGCGTGCGAGCGCCGGTCCGTCTTCGACTTGACCCGCTTCACATATCTGCGCCTTTCGAGGCTGTCGAGCAGATGCACCAGCCGCGCGCGCTCGATGCCGAGGCGCTTGGCTACGGCCATCTGCGACAGGCCGGGATTGGCACCGATCACCGTCAGCACCGAATATTGCGTCGGCCTGATGTCGACCTCACCGAGCGTCCTGATGAAGTCCTGAAAGATCCATATTTGGAAGCGCCGCACCGCGTAGCCGGCGTGCCCGACCAGCGCATCGAGGCCGACCTCGTCGGAGTCACTCCGCTGCACTGCGCCGTTGCCGGCGCGTTTGCGTGGGGACGTCTGGGCTGCGCTGCTTGTCACATCGTGTCTCCCTCGGCGCGACCTTAGCGCCTCGACGGGCGGTGCGAAAGATTGTTGTTGACGACAACAATTGTCCCGCCCAACATTGCGGCCAAGCAGCCCGGAACGAGGCGGCCGCCGATCCCGAATCGGGGCGGAGGAGGAAACCCCATGATGACCGCCCCACGCGGTGACGCTGCAAGCCTGTTCGCAACGCCAAGGACGGTCGCAGAGCATCGCGCCGACGGCAGCATCGTGCTGCGCTCGCCCGAGCCACTTGGCGCGAGCGCGCGCTGCACCGGCGACTGGCTGGAGCAATGGGCGCGGCAAACACCCGATACGATCTTCCTCGCCGAGCACGGCAGTGCCGATGCGCCCTGGACTACCGTCACCTATGCGCAGGCGCTGCGGCAGGTGCGGGCGGCCGCGTCCTGGATCCTGGCGCAGGGCCTCAGCGCCGAGCGACCGCTCGCTATCCTCTCCGACAACAGCATCGATCACGCGCTGCTCGCGCTCGCGGCGCAGCATGTCGGCGTGCCCTCAGCGGCGGTTTCACCCGCCTATTCGCTGATGTCGAAAGATTTCGACAAGCTCAGGAGCATGATCGCGCTGCTCGCGCCGGGTGCGATCTATGTCTCCGCAACCAAGCCATTTGCGGCGGCCCTGGCCGCGATCAGGCCGTTGCACACGGCGCAGATCATCAGCGGTCATGCCGACGACGCCGATGCGCTGTCGTTCCGCACCATTGCGGAGACGCCAGAGACGCCCGACGTCGCCAAAGCCTTCGCCGCGGTGACGCCGGATACCATCGCGAAATTCCTGTTCACCTCGGGCTCGACCGGTACGCCCAAGGCGGTCATCAACACCCAGCGCATGCTGACCTCGAGCCAACAGGCCAAGGCGCAGGCCTGGACGTTTCTCGAACCGAGCCGCGGCGATCTCGTGATCCTCGATTGGCTGCCCTGGAGCCACACCTTCGGCGCCAACCACAATTTCAACCTCGTGCTGCGCAATGGCGGCTCGCTCTATATCGACGGCGGCAAGCCAGCGCCGGGTCTGTTTGCGATGTCGCTCGCCAATCTAAGAAGCGTGATGCCGACGGTCTATTTCAACGTGCCGCGCGGCTTCGACATGCTGATCGCGGCACTGCGCGGCGACGAGGAGCTGCGCCGCCGCTTCTTCGGCGAGGTGAAATTCGCTTTCTATGCCGGCGCGGCGCTGCCGCAGAATCTGTGGGATGCGCTCGAAGATCTCTCGATCAAGACCGTCGGCCGTGCGTTGCCGATGGTCTCGGCCTGGGGCTCAACCGAGACGTCCCCGCTCGCGACCGATTGCCATTTCCTCGCAGAACGCTCGGGCAATATCGGCGTGCCGATTCCCGGCACCGAGCTCAAGCTCGTCGCCGCCGGCGACAAGCTGGAAGTTCGCGTGCGCGGTCCCAACGTCACGCCGGGCTATTGGAAGGCGCCGGAGCTGACGAAGCAGGCGTTCGACGACGAAGGATTCTATCTCATCGGCGACGCCGTAAGGTTTGCCGATGCCAAGCGGCCTGAGCGCGGCCTGTTCTTCGATGGGCGCGTCGCGGAAGATTTCAAGCTAAATTCCGGAACTTGGGTCAGCGTCGGCACCTTGCGTGTCGCCGGCATTGCCGCATTGGCGCCGCTCGCGCAGGATATCGTCGTCACCGGCCATGGCGGCGACGAGGTGCGGTTCCTGGTGTTTCCGAATATCGCAGCCTGCCGCGCTCATGCCGGGCTGGGCGACGCGGCGGCTGTGAACGACGTGCTGGCGCATGACAAGGTCAGGACCGCGATCGCGCAGGGTCTGACGCGGCTGAAACAGCAGAGCAGCAACTCCTCCGGCCATGCCACGCGCGCGTTGCTGCTCGCCGAGCCGCCATTGGTCGACGGCGGCGAGATCACCGACAAAGGCTACATCAACCAGCGCGCCGTGCTGACGCGTCGTGCCGATGCGGTGGCACGGCTGAACGATGATGCGTCGCGCGAGTGGGTTGGCTTATAGCTATTAGCTAGCGAGACGAACAGGCACTCGCTTTCCACGTCGTCATTGCGAGGAGCCCTTGCGACGAAGCAAATCCAGACTGTTGCCGCGGAAGGATTCTGGATTTGCTTCGCTGCGCTCGCAAATGGCGGAGAGTGGGGCAGGAAGTGAAAGAGCTCGCCCAATACGCCAGTCACCCTGCCGCATTATCTTGTCGATTATTTTGTTGCCCAAGCAACTAATTTGTGCGAACCGTTCCAGAGAAGGATGACGGCGGACGAACCGCTGCGTCTGATCCTGGAGGAAACAATGCGCGGCCAGAATGGTGCCGTCGGCAAGTGCCGGCGCAAGCCTGGACACGAAAGGAGCAGACGGCCGGCGCGCGATCTGTCAGGCCTCAGTGCTGCCGGTGACCGCGCCGAGATTTTCGTGCAGCCGACGGAGCAGGTCGATCAGCACCTCGCGCTCGTCCTTGCTGAGGCAGGACAGGAGGCGCCGCTCGCGTTCGAGCGCCGCGATGATCACCTTGTCGTGGGTGGCGCGGCCCTTCGCCGTGAGCGAGATCGAATGGGTGCGGCCATCGTTCGGGTCGGTGCGGATCGACACCAGCCCACGCTTTTCGAGCCCCGCGAGCGTCCGGCTCACCGGGCCCTTGTCGAAGCCGATGACGTGGCAGATGCGCGAGGCCGGAATTCCGGGCTCGATCGCCAGCAGCGACATGATCCGCCATTCCGTGACGTTGACGCCGAACTGCCGCTGATAGAACGCGGTCGCGCTGTTCGAGAGCTTGTTGGCGATGAAGGTGATGAAGGCCGGGACGTAACGATCGAGATCGAGCGTCGGCCCGAATTCGGCGGGCGCAGGCTTTTGGCGGGCTCTATTCAAGGACGGCGGCATATCGGGGTTCTGAGTCGCGGCTTGTCCCATGACCTAAGGGTAAGCGCGGCCGTTTCACAAGTTCAAAATGAGGGAGGTCTTCCATGACTGCATCCGGCTCCCCTGTAGCAGCTGACGTCGCGGCCGTGCCGCATCTCGACGTCGATCCCTTCGCGATGAGTTTTTTTGCCGATCCCTATCCTACACATGAGCTGCTGCGGGAGGCAGGCCCGGTCGTCTATCTCGACAAATGGAGCGTGTACGGCGTGGCGCGTTATGCCGAGGTCCACGCCGTGCTGAACGATCCCGCGACCTTCTGCTCCAGCCGCGGTGTCGGCCTCAGTGATTTCAAGAAGGAGACGCCGTGGCGGCCGCCCAGCCTGATCCTGGAGGCCGATCCACCCGCGCACACCCGCACCCGCGCCGTGCTGTCAAAGGTGCTTTCCCCCACCGTGATGAAGCAGGTGCGCGACCGCTTTGCCGCAGCGGCCGAGGCGCGGGTCGATGCGCTGCTGGAGAAGCGCAGCTTCGATGCAATCGCGGATCTTGCCGAGGCCTATCCGCTCTCGATCTTTCCGGATGCGCTCGGGTTGAAGCCGGAAGGTCGCGAGCATCTGATTCCCTATGCGAGCGTCGTGTTCAACGCCTTCGGACCGCCGAACCAGTTGCGCCAGGAGGCGATCGAACGTTCGGCGCCGCACCAGGCTTATGTCGCCGAGCAGTGCCAGCGCGAGAATCTGGCACCCGGCGGATTCGGCGCCTGTATTCATGACCGCGTCGATGATGGCGAGATCACCGCGACCGAAGCGCCACTGCTGGTGCGCTCGCTGCTGTCGGCCGGGCTCGACACCACCGTCAACGGCATCGGCGCCGCGGTCTATTGCCTCGCGCGCTTCCCGGATCAATGGCAGCGCCTGCGCGAGGATATCTCGCTCGCGCGTGGCGCTTTCGAGGAGGCCGTGCGCTTCGAAAGCCCGGTGCAGACCTTCTTCCGCACCACCACGCGGGAGGTCGAGCTGTCCGGCGCGAAGATCGGCGAAGGCGAGAAGGTGCTGATGTTCCTCGCCGCCGCCAACCGCGATCCGCGGCGCTGGGACAAGCCCGACAGCTACGACATCACCCGCCGCACCTCGGGCCATGTCGGGTTCGGCTCCGGCATCCATATGTGCGTCGGTCAACTCGTCGCCCGCCTCGAAGGCGAGGTGATGCTGGCGGCTCTGGCGCGCCGTATCGCGAAAATCGAGATCGCGGGTGAGCCGAAGCGCCGCTTCAACAACACGCTGCGCGGGCTCGACAGCCTGCCTGTCACCATTATCCCGGCCTGACGAGGAGCTTCATGCCCGCCATCACCTTCATCCATTTCAACGGCAGGTCTGATCGTGTCGAGACCAGTGATGGCGAAAGCGCCATGCAGGCCGCGACCCGCCACGGCGTCGACGGCATTCTGGCCGAATGCGGCGGCAATGCCATGTGTGCGACCTGTCACGTCTATGTCGACGAGAGCTGGCTCGCGCGCCTGCCAGCAATGGCCGACGAGGAGGATGCGCTGCTCGAGGGCACCGCAAGCGAGCGGCTTCCGAACAGCCGGCTGTCCTGCCAGATCCACCTCACGCCCGCGCTCGACGGGCTCGTCGTGAGGCTGCCGGCGCGGCAGGTCTAAAATCTGAACCGCGACGGCAACAATCGGCGTGGCAACACATTCAACAGGGGAGGGAACGATGAAGCATCTGAAGTGGACGCTCGCACTGGCTGCGAGCCTGATGGTCGGTGCGGCAAGCGCCGAGATATCCGACAATGTCGTGCGCGTCGGCGTGCTCAACGACATCTCCGGCATCTTCCAGGACACCAACGGCATGGGCTCAGTCGAGGCGGCACGCATGGCGGCCGAGGATTTCAACGGTGGCGGCAAAGGCATCAAGGTCGAGATCGTCTATGCCGACCATCAGAACAAGGCCGATGTCGGCAGCGCCATCGCGCGCAAATGGCTCGACGTCGAAGGCGTTGATGCCATCGTTGACGTGCCGAACTCGGCGGTCGGCCTCTCCATCAACTCGCTCTTGCGCGATAGCCGCATGACGTTCCTGGCGTCCTCGACGGCAAGCTCCGATCTCACCGGCAAGGCCTGCTCGCCCAACACCATTCAATGGGTCAACGACACCTGGGCGACCGGAAACACCACGGCGGCCGCGATGATGTCACGTGGCGGCAAGGAGTGGTATTTCCTCACGGTCGACTACGCGCTCGGCAAGGGAATCGAGGCCGAGGCACAGAAATACATCGAGGCGCATGGCGGCAAGGTGTTGGGTTCGTCCAAGCATCCGCTCGGGACCTCCGATTTCGCGTCCTTCCTGTTGCAGGCGCAAAGCTCGAAAGCGCAGGTTATCGGCCTTGCCAATGCCGGCGGCGATACCATCAACGCAGTGAAACAGGCCGCCGAATTCGGCATCCAGCAGAGCGGCCAGAAGCTGGTTGCCTTCCTGCTCTTCATCAACGACGTCCACGGCATGGGCATCAAGGTCGCGCAGGGACTCCAGCTGATGGAAGCCTTCTACTGGGACATGAACGACGACACCCGCGCTTTCGCCAAGCGCTTCGCCGCGCGGCCCGGCATGAACGGAAAAATGCCGAGCGGCAATCAGGCCGGCGTCTATGCCTCCACGCTCGCCTATCTCAACGCCGTCGCCGCCACGGGCAGCGATAATGCCAAGAGCGTCGTGCCCGAGATGAAGAAGTTCAGGGGCAAGGACAAGCTGTTCGGCGACACCACGATTCGTCAGGATGGCCGGGTCGTGCACCCAATGTACCTGTTCGAGGTGAAGAAGCCCGAGGAGTCGAAATACCCGTACGATTATTACAAGTTGGTCTCGACGATTCCGGCGGACCAGGCGTTCCGCCCGCTGGCGGAGGGCGGGTGTGAGTTGGTGAAGTAGCGCGAGCTGCGCGCGCTGCTGCACCCTCTCCCCTTGCGGGCCCCCTTGTGGGAGAGGGTGGCTTCGCAAAGCGGAGCCGGGTGAGGGGTTGTCTCCTCACGAACTCCCTTTCGAGTTGAGAGAACCCCTCATCCGGCGCTTCGCGCCACCTTCTCCCACAAGGGGAGAAGGAGAACTACACCACCTTGCTACTGCCCTGCGTGATCAGTCGCGCCGCCCGCTGGTCGCGGGCGTAGATCCAGAGCCAGCTCAGCGCGACGCTGAGGCGGTGGCGGAGGCCGATCAGAAAGTAGATGTGGGCGATGCCCCAGATCCACCACGCGATGGTGCCGCGCAGCTTGATGCGGCCGAAATCGATCACCGCGAGCCGCTTGCCGATCTGCGCGAGGCTGCCGGCGTGCTTGTAGCGGAACGCACCCTTCGTCTGCCCACGCAGCCGAGCCTTGATGGTCTCGGCGACATGGCGGCCCTGCTGCTTCGCCGCCGGCGCGATGCCGGGCACCGGCTTGCCCTCCCAGGCATCGATGCTGACGGTATCGCCGATCGCGAAGATCTCGGGATGCCCCGGAATGGTCAGGTCCGCCTCGACCTGCACGCGCCCGGCGCGATCGCTTGGTGCGCCCAGCCATTCGGCAGCGGGCGAAGCGCGCACGCCGGCGGCCCAGATCCTGGTCTTGGCGTTGAGCCGCGTGCCGCCGAACACCACGCCATCGCGGTCGATCTCGGTCACGGGTTGCCCCAGCACGACCTCGACCCCGATCTTTTCCAGCGACGCCTGCGCGTAAGCCGAGAGGTCGTCGGCAAAGCCCGCGAGCACGCGCGGGCCGGCCTCGATCAGCACGACACGCGCCTTGGTCGTGTCGATGTTGCGGAAATCGCCGGGCAGAGTGTGGTGCGCCATCTCGGCGATGGTGCCGGCAAGCTCGACGCCGGTCGGGCCGGCGCCGACGATGACGAAGGTCAGCCGCGCCGCGCGCCTCTCCGGATCCGTTTCGCGCTCGGCGCGCTCGAATGCCACCAGGATGTGCCGGCGCAGCGTTGTCGCGTCCTCCAGCGTCTTCAGGCCGGGCGCGAATTGCTCCCATTCGTCGTGGCCGAAATAGGCGTGCCGCGCACCGGTGGCGAGCACCAGTGTGTCGTAGGGCACCTCGCTGCCGTCGTCGATCAGAACGCAGCGACGTGCCGTGTCGACGCCGCTCACTGTGGCAAACAGCGTTGTCACCTCACGGCGATCGCGCATGAGATGGCGAATTGGCCAGGCGATCTCGCTGGTCGCCAGCGAGGCGGTCGCGACCTGATAGAGCAGCGGCTGGAACAGATGATGGTTGCGGCGGTCGATCAGCGTGATCTCGACCGGCGCGCCCGCGAGCCGATAGGTCGTCTCCAGCCCGCCAAAGCCGGCTCCGACGATGACGACGCGGTGCGGTGTCGTGGTCATGATGCGTCCCTCGAATCGCGCTGCTCTATTTGTTCATTTAAGTGCGGTTCTGGGGCCGCGGTCCAATAGGCGTCATCAATCGTCGAATAGGCCAAGTGTATCGATGTGGCGCGAAAAAGCGCCGCAGCCTTGACCATGACTTGGCCGAAGTGAGTAGAACTATATTTCTTGCCATCTCCAATTGGGGCGAAATATGGTGCAGGGGCGGGCCCTGAGCCATTGGCGGCTCGACAGATTTTGCGTCAATAGAGACTGGCCCGAGGGGCGGCGATCACCCCGCCTCCGGGACCGATAATCAAGGAGGGGAGTGGCTATGAGGACGGCATTCTGGCTGGCGGGCGCAGCGGCGCTGGTGCTGGCAAATCCGGCGTGCGCCGGCGACACCATCAAGATCGGCTTCGTCTCGACCTTCAGCGGCCCGACCGCCGTGATCGGCAATGACATGCGCAATTCTTTCGAGCTCGCGCTCGATCATCTCGGCCGCAAGATGGACGGCAAGCCGGTCGAGGTGATCTACGAGGACGACGGGCAGAAGCCGGATGTCGGCAAGCAGAAGACCGAGAAGCTGGTGCAGTCCGACAAGGTCGATTTCATCGTCGGCTACATCTGGTCGAACGTGCTCCTGGCCTCGCTCAAGACCGCGGTGGACTCGCAGACCTTCCTGATCTCGGCCAATGCCGGTCCCTCGCAGCTCGCGGGCGAGCTGTGCTCGCCTTACGTGTTCTCGACCTCCTGGCAGAACGACCAGACGCCGCAGGCGATGGGCCTCTACATGAACCAGAAGGGCGTCAAGAGCGTGTTCCTGATCGGGCCGAACTACGCTGCCGGCAAGGACATGCTCGCCGGTTTGAAGAGCACGTTCAAGGGCGAGATCAAGGGCGAGGAGTACACGGTCTGGCCGAGCCAGCTCGACTTCTCCGCCGAGCTCTCCAAGGCGCGCGCCTCCGGCGCCGAGTCGATCTTCGTGTTCTACCCCGGTGCCGCCGGCGTGCAGTTCCTCAATCAATATGCCCAGGCCGGCCTCAAGAGCACCATGCCGCTCTACACCGTCTTCACCATCGACGAGCTGTCGCTGCCGCTCCAGAAGGAGAATGCGCTCGGAGTGCCCGGCGCGCAGGAATGGGTCAATGATCTCCCCAACGAGCAGAACAAGCGCTTCGTCGCCGATTATCGCAAGAAATATCCCGGCCTGCGGCCGACCTACTACGGCGCACAATCGTATGATGCCGCCCAGCTCATCAACAGCGCCGTGGTCGCGGTGAAGGGCGACACCAGCAAGAAGGATGCGATGAAGGCCGAGATGGAAAAGGCCAACTTCAAGTCGCTGCGCGGCTCCTTCAAGTACGGCAACAATCACATCCCGATCCAGAGCTTCTATCTCCAGGACGTGGTCAAGGACGCCGAAGGCCAGCTCGCGCTGAAGACCGTCGCCACCATCGTCGAGAACGACCAGGATCGTTTCCACGACAAGTGCAAGATGAAGTGAAGCCTCTACTCTCCTTCTCCCCGCCTGCGGGGAGAAGGTTGGGGTGAGGGGGAGTCTCCGCGAGTTGCATGAAAATTGGGAGAAGCGCTCTCTCAACACGTCATTGCGAGCGCAGCGAAGCAAATCCAGAATCCCTCCGCGGACAGATTCTGGATTGCTTCGTCGCAAGGGCTCCTCGCAATGACGTGGAGAGAGTTTTACAGTCTCGGCATGCTCGCAGGCCGTACCTCGCGGGCCTGCGCTGCGAGCCTGATGCCGGCATTGGCCGCGCCAAAGCCCTGATAGCGCCGCCGTTCGACGATCTCGAAGAAGAAGCGCTCGTCGAAGATGTGGGTGTAGACCTGGAAGAATTCGCCGTCACCCTCGCGGTCGTAGAGGATGTGGTTGGCGCGCAGTTGCGCCATAAGCTCGGGCGAAAGATCGTATTTGGCTTCGATGTCGTCGTAGTAATTATCAGGGATGTCGAGGAAATCCGCGCCGCGCTTGCGCATCTCCGCGACCGTCGCAAAGATGTTGCGGCACGAGAATGCGACGTGCTGCACGCCCGAGCCGAAGAACTCGGAGATGAAGCGCGACGGCAGCGTGCGGTTGGCGGAGGAGCCGTTGAGCACGAAGCACAGGCTCTGGTCTGCGTTGATGATGGCTTGGCTCTGCACCAGGCCTCTGGGGTCGACGATCTCCATCTGCGGCAGCCGCGTCAGGTCGAGAATGCCGGTGTAAAACAATAGCCAGGACAGCATCTCGTCATAGGGCATCGACTGCGCGATGTGATCGACCGCCAGCAGCGCGTCCGGGCTCGCCTCGCTCGGTACCGGCTCGAAATCGGTGTCCCAGTTCTTGCCGGCCTGATCCAGAAAATAGAGCAGGCTGCCGCCGACGCCGTGGATCGCTGGGATCTCGAGTTCGCCCGGCCCGACCGGCTGGTAGAAGGTGCGCGCCTTCAGCGCTTCGGCGCGCTGCATGGAAAGGCCCGCATTGTCGACGTCGAGTGCGATCGCACAGACGCCGGGGCCGTGGGTGACGTAATGCGAATGCGCAAAGCCGTCGGTCTCGCAATTGATGACGAGTTCGATCTTGCCTTGCGACCAACGCTCCACCGCCTTGCTGCGGTGCTTGCCGGTCTTGCGAAAACCGAGCTGCGCGAACAGGCGAGCAAGCTCGCCGGCCTTGGTCTCGTTGACGGCGAACTCGACGAAGCCGGTACCGTGGGTTCTGGATTTCGGCGCCAGCGGCTCGCGGACAAGCTTTGGCCAGTCCGGTGCGAGCTGGTCCTCCAGCAGGATCAGCGAGCGCAGGCCGTCGACCGCCGTCTGGGCCGCCGAGCCGGCGCGGAACTGGTCGTTGAAGATCTCCAGCGACAGCGGCCCGGCATAGCCGGTCGCCGCCACCGCCGCCATGAACTCGCGGACCGGGAGGTCACCCTGGCCCGGGAAAGAGCGGAAGTGCCGGCTCCAGGAGAGGATGTCGAGCTCGAGCTTCGGCGCGTCCGCAAGCTGCACCAGAAAGATCTTGTCGCCGGGGATCGAAGCCATCGCGCGGGTCGGAAAGCCGGGCGCCAGCGCATGAAAGCTGTCGAGGATGATGCCGATTGCCGGATGATCGGCGCGGCGCACGATCTCCCAGGCGTCGCGGTAGTCGTTGACGTGCCGTCCCCAGGCCAGCGCCTCGTAGCCGACGCGCAAACCACGTTTCACCGCACGTTCGCCGAGCTCGCGAAAATCGTCCGCGGCACGGTCGATGCCGCCAAGCGAGACGGGCGAAACGTTGGAGCAGATCAGCAAGAGATCGGTGCCGAGCTCTTGCATCAAGTCGAACTTGCGCATCGCGCGGGCAAAGTTGCGCGAACGCTGCGGCTCCGGCATGCCTTCGAAATCGCGGAACGGCTGGAACGCGCAGATCTCGAGATTGAGGTCCTTGCAGAGCTGTGCCACGTCGCGCGGGCCCGCGCCGAACGACAACAGATCGTTCTCGAAGATCTCGACTGCGTCGAAGCCGGCTGAGGCGATGGCGCGCAGCTTTTCGTCGAGGGCGCCGGAGAGAGACACGGTTGCGATCGAACGCTTGTTCATGCGGCGCTCTCCTCCATGGCGCCGCCCAGGAACAATTGCCCGATGCGGGGATCGTTCAGAATGCGCTTGGCGTCGTCGATCATCCGGGTCTGGCCGAGCTCGAGCACGATGCCGATGTCCGAGATCTCCAGCGCCGAACGAGCGTTTTGCTCGATCATCAGGATCGTGACGCCGCGTTCGCGCAAGCTTTTGAGGATATCGAAGGTCTGCTGCACCATCAACGGCGACAGGCCGATCGAGGGCTCGTCGATCAGCACCAGCTTGGGTTCGAGCAGCAGCGAGCGGGCGATCTCGAGCTGCTTCTGCTCGCCACCGGACAGCGTGGAAGCCTGCTGAATCGTTTTTTGCCGCAGCGCCGGAAACAGGTCGAGTGCCGCCTCGATCCGCTTGGGAAGATCGAGGCCCTTGTCCGCAGCGACGCCGCCGAGTTCGATGTTGTGGCGCACGGACAGCTCGGGAAAGATGTTGCGGCCCTGCGGCACGTAGCAGATGCCGGCATTGAGCAGCGCGCGCTGGCTCAGGTTCGTGACGTCGCGGCCGGCAAAGCTGATCTTGCCCTCGCGCAGCTTGAGCAGGCCGAAGATTGCCTTGAAGACGGTGGACTTGCCGGCGCCGTTCGGGCCGATGATCGTCGTGATCGTGGCTTGAGGCACGGCGAAGGTCGTGCCGTTCAAAATCGTCATCTTGCCGTAGCCGCCGACGAGATTGTGAACAGAGAGGATCGGGTCGCTCATGGCTCGCGCTCCCTAATGTCCGAGATAGGCTTCGATCACGGCGAGGTTTTTCCGCACCTCATCCGGCCGTCCCATCGCCAGCACCTTGCCTTCCGCCATCACCATCACCCGCGAGCACAGCGACATCACGAATTCCATGTTGTGCTCGATCACGACGAAGGTGGCGTTCTTCTCGCGGTTGATCGCAACCAGGCGGTCCTTGAGGTCCGCCAGCATCGACGGGTTGACGCCGCCGGCGGGCTCGTCGAGCAGCACCAGGCGCGGTCCGCCCATGAAGGCCATGGCGGCATCGAGCAGTTTTTGCTGGCCATAGGAGAGGCCGCCGGCCGGCTCGTCCGCGAGATGGTCGAGCTTGAAGAAGCCGATCATCTGGTTGGCGGCGTCGGTCAGCCCGGCATCGGAGCGGCCGACGAGGCGCGAGGCCATGTTGCCCTGGTGCTCCTGTCCGGCCAGAATCAGGTTCTCCCGCACCGAGAGCTTTGGAAAAACCTGCAGGAGCTGGAAGGTGCGGCTGACCCCCAGCTTGTTGAGTTCGGAGGGCCGCAGGCCCGTCACCACCTTGCCGTCCAGCCTGACCTCGCCGCCTGACGGCGTGAGCTGGCCGAGGATGCAGTTGAACAGCGTCGACTTGCCGCAGCCATTCGGTCCGATCAGGCCGAGGATCTCGCCCTCGCGCACGTCGAAGCTGACGCCATCGACGGCGCTGATGCCGCCAAAGTTCTTCTTGATATTGGTGACCTCGAGGACTGCGCTCATTGCACCGTCTCCAGGCGTGACTTTGCGACGGCGCGCAGCGCGGACGCCGCCTTGGTCCGTCGCGCTGCCATCGCGCGATCGAGGATTCCCAGAATGCCCGTCGGCGACCAGATCAAGAGCAGCATCACCGCAACCGCATAGAGCATGAGATAATAGCCTTCGGTGAAGCGCAGCCATTCCGGCAGCAGCACGGCAATCATCGCGCCCAGGAACGGACCGAAATAGAAGCCGGCCCCGCCGACGATCACCATCATCAGCAGGTCGAGCGAGAGCGACAGGTTGAACGGCACGGGATCGATATATTGCGTCAGCGGCGCATAGAGCGCGCCGGCGACGCCGCCGAGCGCCGAGCCGATCGCAAAGGCCATCAGCGTGTAGCGCCGGGTGTCGACGCCGAGCGATTGCGCGCGCAGCGGATTCTCGCGCAGCGCCATGAAGGCGCGGCCCCAAGGCGAGCGGATCAGCCACCACACCGCAAGCGACACGATCGCGAGCGAGCCGAGGCAGAGATAATAGAAGGGCAGCGGCTTGTTGGTCGCTAGCCCGAAGACGTGCGGGCGCGGGATGTTGGAGATGCCGTAGATGCCGCCGGTGAGCCAGCTCTCGTTGCGGAACACCAGGAAGGCGAGAGTGGAGAAGGCGAGGGTGACGAACGCGAGGTAGTGGTGCTGCACGCGCAGCGCGGGATAACCCAGCACCCAGCCGACCGCAAAGCTCAAGGCGATCGCGACCAGAATCGCGGCCGGCAGCGGCCAGCCATGGGTGGTCATGATCGCCGCCGCATAAGCGCCGATGCCGACGAAGGCGCCCTGCGCCAGCGAGACCTGGCCGGCATAGCCGAGCGTAAGGTTGAGCCCCATCGCGGCGATGCTCATCACCGCCCATTGGCTCAGGATGAACAGACCGTAACGATTGAAGTTCATGGGGACGATGATCAGCGCGGCGATGGCGATGAGGCCGAGCGCAATCTGCAGGGGTTTGCCAAAGCTGATCATACCGTGCGCTCCTCGGCGCGGCCGAGCAAGCCCTGCGGCCGAAACAGGATGACGGCGATCAGGAAGATCATCGGAACGGCGGCGCGATATTGCGTCGAGACATAGGCGGCCGCGAGATTGTCGAGCACGCCGATCAAGAGACCGCCGGCGATTGCGCCGCGCACCTGGTTGAAGCCGCCGACGATCGCGGCGATGAATGCCGCCTGGCCCAGCACCTCGCCGGAGGAGAACTTGGCGAGATAGATCGGCGTGATCAGCAGTGAGGCCAGCGCGACCAGGAAGGCGTTGATCAGGAAGGTCAGCAGGATCATGCGCTCGACCGGCACGCCGATGATCCGCGCCACCGTCGGGTTCTGCGCCGCCGCCTGCATCTGGTGGCCGAGCGAGGTGCGGTTGAGCAGTGCGGTCAAGCCGAAGACGGCGAGGATGGCGAGGACGAGGACGCCGATACTTTGCAGCGACACCGCATGGCCGAGGATGGAGATGTCGCCTGTCGGCACGATCGACGGGAAGGGCGAGGCCTCGGCGCTGAAGAACTGCTTGACGGATTCCTTGATGCCGATGGCCAGCGCCATGGTCGCGATCGCCAGCGGCAGCACGCCGTGGCGCATCATCGGATCAACCAGCAGCAGCTTGAAGGCGAGACCGAGCAAAATCATCGAGAGCAGGATGCCGAGGATGATCGCGAGCCAGAACGGGGCGCCGGCATGCATCGCCGCCAGCATCAGGAAAGCCGGCAGCATCACGAACTCGCCTTGGGCGAAATTGATGGTCTGCGAAGTCTGCCACAGCAGAGTGAAGCCGACCGCGACCAGCGCATAGATCGCGCCGGTGGCAAGTCCCGCGACCAGAAGATCGAACAGACTGGACATTTTCCCCTCTCGCCGTTCTGCCTTCCCGTTCGTCATGCTTGCGGGGAGAGGCGTAGGCGGCCTATCGCCGCCGTTCTTAAGAATGCCGATGCGAAGCATCGGCTACGGTGAGGGCGAGCCTTCGCGAGCACGGTAATAGTTGGACTCGCGGAAGCTCCCCCTCACCCGGAATTTGCTGCGCAAATTCCGGTCTCTCCCCGCAAGCGGAGAGAGACGAAAGAACCTCACTTCACTTTCGGCAGCACCTGCTTCACGACCTGCTTGCCTTCGACCACCTCGACCAGGAAGCTCTGACGGTCGATGTCTCCGGTGTCGCTGAAGGTGACGTCCATCAAAATACCCGGCTCGTCGGCGGCCTTGATGGTCAGGCCATGCAGCGTGTCGGCAAACTTCTTCGGGTCGACCTTGCCCATCTTCTCGGTGGTGGCTTTGACCATGTAGACGGCGAGATAGCCCTTCAGGCCGTTATGATCAGGCACGTAATTGTACTTCTTGGAAAATTTCTCGCGGAACGCCTTGATCAGATCGACCGGGGCATCGGTGGTGAGGCCGACATGGCCGCGCGCGCCGTTGGCGGCATCGCCAGCGAGCTCGATCACCTTCTGGCCGATCAGCGTGGTCTCGCCCATCAGCGGTGCGGTGACGCCCTGCCGCTTCAGTTCTTTCAGGATGCGCGCGCTCTCTTCCTCATTGAGATAGACGAACACGGCATCGGGATTGGCAGCCTTGATCTTGCCGACGTCGGCGGCGAAATCGGCCTGGCCCGCTTCGGTGGAGAGATCGGCAACCACCTTGGAGCCGAGCCGGTCGAGCTCCTTGACGACGACGTCGCGGCCGCCGCGGCCGAAGTCGTTGTTAACCCAGACCACCGCAACCGTCTTCGCCTTTATCTCGTCGTGAATGTATTTGGCGACCTTCGGCATCGAGGATTGCTGGCCGAACGAGGTGCGGAACAGGAACTTGTTGCCCGCCTGCGTCAGCTCGGCGGCTTCGCCGCCCATGATCTGCGCGATACCGGCTTCGGCCGCGAGCGGCGCGGTGACCTTCACCGAGCCGGAATAGCCGGGACCGAGCAGCACATAGGGCTCGGCGTCGAGCGCCTTCTGCACCTGGGCGCGGGCGACGCCGGGGTTCGACTGCGAGTCGGCGTGGGTGACCTCCAGCTTGCGGCCGAGCACGCCGCCCTTGGCGTTGATCTCCTCGATCGCGAGGTCGATGCCGTTCTTCCAGTTGGTGCCGACGGTGGCGCCGCCGCCGGAGAGCTCGGCGACGTCGGCGAGCTTGATCGCCTGGGCAAGGGCGCTCGTTGCCGACATGGCGGTGAGCAGCGCGCCCACCAGTAGCGTTGATTTCATCGTCCTCTCCTCCCGTTTCAAATCTTGCAAGCGGCCTTGTTTCCGGCCGCTTCGTCTCAAGCTGCCTGATAGGCGGCGGTGCGCGCAACCATCACGGCATCAAAAGCCTCTCCCATGATCTCGGTCGATGGAGCAAGGCCGGTGAACAGTTCAAAGGCGTCGGCGGCCTGATAGATCGCAAGCTGCCGCCCGGTCATGATCCGAGCGCCTTTCTGTCGCGCTGCGGCAAGCAGCGGCGTGATCAGCGGCGAATAGACGGCATCGGCGACCCACAGGTCTGCCCTGAGCAGCGCCGCCGGCACCGGGGTGTCTCGGTTCGGCAGCATGCCGACCGGCGTACCATTGACGAGACCGGTTGCACCATCGAGCGCGTCCTCGACGTTTCCGGCCACCCTCGCGCAGCCCCGCCTGGCAAGCAGCGAGGCGAGTTTCTCGGCGCGCGCCGGCTCGCTGTCGAAGATGCGGATATCGGTCACCTCCAGGCTCGCCAGCGCAAACGCGATCGCCTTGCCGACGCCGCCTGCGCCGATCACGGCGACGGAGTTGGCTGATGGTGCCAGCAGCGGGGCCACCGCGCGCGCAAAGCCTGTGGTGTCGGTGTTGTGGCCGGTCAGCTGGCGGTCCCTGACGACGACGGTGTTGACCGCGCCCATGGCGGCAGCGTCCGGCGCCAGCGCATCGAGCAGTGGGACCACCGCTTCTTTGTAAGGGTAGGTGACATTGACGCCGGCAAAGCCGAGCCGGCGCACGCCTTCGAGCATCATGCGGAGCCCGGCCGCATCGGCACCGGCCACTTCGATGAGCTGGTAGTGGCCGCGCAGGCCGAGCGCCTCGGCGGCGCGCTCATGCATGGCGGGGGACGCGGAATGCGCGATCGGCGCGCCGATCAGGCCGGTGAGAAGCTTCCTGCTGGCGGCGTATTCGCGCTTCGACATGGTTCGCTATCGTTTCGTTGGGAGCGTCCGGTCCCGGCCATTAGCGGGGAAATCCGCGCAATTCCAGCCGCGACGATAGCCTTTCCCCTGCCTAACACAATTACCCTTTTATCCGGCAAACCTAACATAGTGTTATTTCTTCCGCCCGCGTGCCGAAACGGCCTTGCCGTTGCCGCGGGACGGCTCGACCGCGCGCATCTCGGCGCGCAGGGCATCAATGAAATACTCGGCATGGAGCGACAGCGGCGCGCCACGCTTCACCGCGATATAGGTGTCGAACCGCGTCGGCTCGGTGATCTTCAAGAGCTCGATTCCGGGATAGCCGCCATGGGCCACCGTGAACTGGTCGATGATGGCGATGCCGAGCCCCGCCTTCACCAGGGCGCAGACGGTGGTGCCAAAGCGCGCGCGGATGGTAATGTTGTAGTCGAGGCGGTTGCGCGCA
Source organism: Bradyrhizobium sp. 179 (assembly GCF_023073535.1). Taxonomy (NCBI): domain Bacteria; kingdom Pseudomonadati; phylum Pseudomonadota; class Alphaproteobacteria; order Hyphomicrobiales; family Nitrobacteraceae; genus Bradyrhizobium; species Bradyrhizobium sp. 179. The sequence continues at coordinate 40,535 of NZ_JADPJR010000160.1, forward strand.
AAGATCTCGGCCATGATCCGTCCGTAAGGGTCGTTCGGGTCGATCCCGATCAGCGGATAGCGGGTGATCTCGGCGGCGGAGACCTGCTTGCGGCCGGCGAGCTCATGTCCCGGCGGCACGATGCAATAGAGCTCGCCCGAGGCGAGCGGCATGAAGTCGAGCCCGGAATGTTCCAGCCGGTAGCTCATCGCCACGCACTCGCCGCGGCCGAGCATCAGATAGTCGATGGCTTCCTCGAGTTTGAGGATGTTGATGTCGATGCCGAGGTCCGGGTAGCGGCGGCGGACGCGCTCGATCGCGCGCGGCACCATCACCTGCGAGATGCTCGGCACCGAGCCGATGCGCAGCTCCGACAATCCGCCGCGGCCGATCTTCGAGATGATCTCGGAGAGGTCGTCGACCTTCTTGTAGACGCCGTTGATCTGCTCGAAGATGTTCTCGGCTTCCGGCGTTGGGAAATAGCGCCCGTTCTGGCGCTGGAAGAAGCGGATGCCGAGCGAGCGCTCGGTGTATTTGACGAGGCGGCTGATCCCCGGCGCCGAGACGTTGAGCAGCTTCGCCGCGCCGCCGATGGTGCCCGTCACCATCACGGCACGTATCACTTCAACCTGGCGCAGCGTCATCATGTCCGGGCGTCCGAAGGATGATCGTGATCTCGATCATCTCACGAGAGCCGAGATGTCATCGAGCGGCAAGTGTCTGTCAACATGGACGGAGGAGGCAAGTTGCTCGAAGAGACGTTGAGCCGCGTCCGGGGCACGAGAGTGCGGCTGGGATCCTCAAGCTTCCCGCTCGGGAGCCGGGAGAAGGCAACGGCCAAATTGTTTTCGACGAAAATCGGCACGCTCAAATGGAAGCGCGTCGCTCGGACGCATGCGGTCGCGATCGCGATCCGCCACAGAATCATGGGCAGCGCTGGAGGCCTCGACGGTCAACGGCGTGCTCGCTGAACCGGACGACCTTCACCACCAGATGACGTCGCACTAGACGCATCTCTCGCTAAAGCTTCAACGACATTCCCACCCTCCTTCGGCTTGCCCGGGGGAGATGATCGTTTGGGTGCGGCAGGTTGCCCCATACCGCACGGCAACCTTCTTGCATTGCAAAGCAGGTGTCGGCCACGTGCGCCGGGATGCAACAAAGTGCATGTTTGCTGTCAAATCGCACTTGCCTCGGAACGATACTGCCATTACCCATTTTTCGGCCTTGAACAGGCAGGGAGAGCTCTTTCACTGATGGCGACCGTGTTCGAACATCGGCGCGACACTGCGTGCGCCTGAAAGAGTCTTGATGCTGCTCGTCGTCGAACAGTTCTTGAACGGATTGCAGTTCGGCCTGCTGCTGTTCCTGCTCGCCGCCGGCCTGACGCTGGTGTTCGGGATCATGGATCTCGTCAACCTCGCGCACGGCTCGCTCTACATGATGGGCGCCTATTTCGCCGCGACCTTCGCGGCGTGGACCGGCAGCTTCCTGCTCGGTGCGCTGATGGCGCTTGGCGCAACGCTCATGCTCGGCATCGTGCTCGAGATGACTGCGCTGCGGCATCTCTACGGGCGAGACCATCTCGACCACGTGCTCGCGACCTTCGGCCTGATTCTGTTCTTCAACGAAGCCGTGCGGCTGATCTGGGGCCCGGCCGGCCTTGCGTTGCCGCTGCCGGCCTGGCTCACCGTGCCGGTCCCGATCCTGCCCGGCATTCATTATCCCGCCTATCGCCTCGCCATCATCGCGGTCGCGCTGCTGGTCGCGCTGTTGCTCTATCTCGGCGTGATGCGCACCCGCATCGGCATGCTGATCCGGGCCGGGGCCTCCAACCGCGAGATGATCGGCGCGCTCGGCATCAACATCAAGCTGCTCTACACGCTGGTTTTTGGCTTAGGTGCCGCGCTCGCAGGCCTTGCCGGTCTGATGCAGGCGCCGATCCTCACCGTGCAGATCGGCATGGGCGAGAACATCCTGATCCTCGCCTTCGTCATCATCGTGATCGGCGGCATCGGCTCGATCCGCGGCGCGTTCCTGGCCGCAATCTTCGTCGGCATGATCGACACGCTTGGCCGCGCCTTCCTGCCGAACCTGCTCCGGCAGGTGCTGAGCGGCGCCGCGGCCTCCACCGCCGCGCCCGCGCTGTCATCCATGCTGATCTATCTCCTCATGGCGATCGTGCTGGTGGTGCGGCCGGAGGGGCTGTTTCCGGCCAATCGTCGATGAAGGCTTTCACTGTGAGCAAGGCCGTCACGGCCCTGATGCTGGCGGGCCTCGTGCTGCTGCCGCTCTATTCGCACCTGACCGGCAACATCTTCATCCTGACGCTGTTCACCCGCATCATCATCCTGGCGCTGGCGGCGGCGAGCCTCAACCTCATCATGGGTTTCGGCGGCATGATGAGTTTTGGTCACGCTGCCTATCTCGGCATCGGCGGCTACGCAGTCGGGATGCTCGCGCAGGAGGGCGTCGGAAGCGGCTTCATCCAGTTTCCCGTCGCGCTTGCGGCCTCCGCGACTTACGCGCTGGTGATCGGCGCGCTGTCTTTGCGCACGCGCGGCGTCTATTTCATCATGATCACGCTCGCCTTCGCGCAGATGGCCTATTACGTCGCCTCTGGCCTGGCGCGCTACGGCGGCGACGACGGTCTCACCGTTTACAAGCGCAGCGACTTCTCCGGACTGATCAATCTCGGCGACCGCACGCAGTTCTATTATCTCTGCCTCGCCTGCCTGCTCGGTGTCATTTTCCTGATCTGGCGCATCGTCAACTCGCGCTTCGGCCTCGTCGTGCAGGGCCTGCGCTCCAACGAGCAGCGCATGCAGGCGATCGGCTTCCCCGCCAAACGCTACCAACTCGTCTGCTTCGTCATATCAGGCACCATGTGCGGCCTTGCCGGCGCGCTGCTTGCCAATAACACCGATTTCGTCAGTCCCGCCGTGATGTACTGGACCCGCTCCGGCGATCTCATGGTGATGGTGATCCTGGGGGGCATGGGCACGCTGTTCGGTCCGGTCATGGGCGCGGTGGTGTTCCTGCTGCTGGAAGAGTTCTTGTCGCAGATCACCGAATATTGGGCGCTGATCATGGGCCCGCTCTTGCTGCTCATTGTCCTGTTCGGCCGCGGCGGCATCATGGGCGCGCTCGGGAGGGCTGGCCGTGGCTGAACCCCTACTCCGTGTCGAAAAGCTGGTGCGCCGCTTCGGCGGCATCGTCGCGACCGACAACGTCTCGCTCGAGGTCGCTAGCGGCGAGTTGCACGCCATTATCGGCCCGAACGGTGCCGGCAAGACCACCCTGATCAGCCAGCTCACGGGGCACCTCGAGCCGCATTCCGGCAGCGTCTCGCTGGCGGGGCGGGACATCACCTATCTGCCGGCCTATCGCCGCTGCGCGCTGGGCCTCGCCCGTTCGTTCCAGATCACCTCGCTGCTGCTCGACTTCACCGCCGCCGACAATGTCGCCCTGGCAGCCCAAGCGCATGCCGGTACGTCGTTCCGCTTCTTCGCCAATGCGCGCAAGGAGAAGAGCCTGCGCGATGCCGCCCATGCCGCGCTCGATCGCGTCGGCCTGTTGCACCGCGCCGATGTCGTGGTGTCCAGGCTCAGCCATGGCGAGCGGCGCGAGCTCGAGCTCGCGGTTGCGCTCGCGAGCAAGCCGAAGCTCCTGCTGCTCGACGAGCCGATGGCAGGCCTCGGCGTCACCGAATCGCAGCGCATGGTGAAGTTGCTGCAGGAGCTGCGCAAAGAGGTCTCGATCGTGCTCGTCGAGCACGACATGCCGGCGGTGTTCGCGCTCGCCGACCGGATCTCGGTGCTGGTTTATGGCCGCGTCATCGCCTCCGGGAATCCCGCCGCGATCCGCCAGAACGAGGATGTCAAGCGGGCCTATCTCGGCGATCAGCATGTGGTGACGCATCATGGCTGACACGCTGCTGGGCGTCGAGGGCATCGAGACCTGCTACGGCCTGTCCCAGGTGCTGTTCGGCTTGTCGCTGTCGATCAAACCGGGCGAGATGGTCTCGCTGATGGGCCGCAACGGCATGGGCAAGACCACCACCATCCGCTCCATCATGGGCCTGACGCCGGCGCGCGCAGGCAGCATCCGTTTCGCGGGCGCCGAGGTGCGGCAGCTTCCGTCATACCGGATCGCCCAGCTCGGCGTCGGCATCGTGCCGGAGGGACGCCAGATCTTCCCGAACCTCACCGTGCGCGAAAATCTCGTGGCCGCCGCCGCCGATCGTTTCGCTAGTCCCAATCCCTGGACGCTGGCCGCGATCTACGTGCTGTTTCCGCGCCTCGCCGAGCGCGCCTCCAACATGGGCAACCAGCTCTCCGGCGGCGAGCAGCAGATGCTCGCCATCGGGCGTGCGCTGATGACCAACCCGAAGCTTCTGATTCTGGATGAAGCGACCGAAGGCCTCGCGCCGCTGATCCGCGAAGAGATCTGGAACTGCCTGTCGCTGCTCAAGAGCCGCGGACAGTCGATCCTGGTGGTCGACAAGAATGTCGATCACCTCGCCCGCATCTGCGACCGCCACTACATCATCGAGCGCGGCAAGACGGTCTGGAGCGGCACCTCCGACGAGCTGATGGCCGCGCCGGATCTTCAGCATAAATATTTGGGAATCTGAGGCCCCTGAGGAGCGCGACGTCCGCCCCCAGCTTCGCCGTTGCGAGCAGGATCCTCGGCGGCAGTCTGGATTTGCTTCGCTTCGCTGGCAATGGCGGTCGTGAGAGCTGCGCCCTCACCAATAAATCCCGTGGCGATGCAGTTCGCGGATCACGCGCGCTTCGAAGGAGGGCTGGCGTCGCTTCGCCTTGCTGCTGCCGGTCGTGCCGCTCGCGGGCGTTGCAGTCGACTGCGCGGCCGTTGCGGCGGTTGCAGCAGGTGCGGCTGGTGGCGGCGTGGGCGTCGTCGTTGTGGTCTGAACGGCAGCCCGCCCTTCTGGAGCCTGGGTCGACTGCGGCGCGACCGTCGCGGCGGGCTGCTCAGCCGCCTGTTGGCTCGCATCGGTTGCGGCGAGGCTCAGGCTTCGCGGGCCAGCAGCAAAGGCTTCTGTTGCAACCAGCGACAGGACCGCGATCAGAATCAGCTTGCGCATGGAAGTGCCCATTTTGGCCAATGCGTATTACCTATTCGGTCCGGCAGGGAAGCTAACGCGCTAGCCGATGCGTCCCGATCTCAATCAGGGTGGTCCGGCAGGAGAGGTGATAGATCAGGCTGAATAATTGGTCCCACACGATCGAACTCCGTTGTTCATCACGGGCTAATCTAGACCCGGCGTCTTTCCGCCGGTTTTCGAGGGATGGGGAAAATGACTTCGTCGGACGGCAGTCAGATGTCGTCGGAACAGGTAGGACGAAGTCGCCTCACGGAGGCGTGAGAGCCTCGATTAAAACATCTCGAAATATTCGCGGTGCTCCCAGTCGGTTACCTCAGACAGGAAGCGATCGATCTCGGCGTTCTTGATGTGGGTGTAATAGTCGACGAACTCAGGCCCGAGCTTTTCGCGGAAGAACGGATCGTCCTTCAGCGCAGTGACCGCGTCGCGCAGCGACTTCGGCAAGAGCGGCGCCTTGGTCTCGTAGGGGGTGTCCGCCGATGGGCCGGGATCGAGCTTGCGGTCGACACCGTCGAGGCCGGAGAGAATCTGTGAGGCCATGTAGAGATAGGGATTGGCGGCGGGCTCGCCGATGCGGTTCTCCAGGCGCGTCGCAGCATCGCCGGGCGCGCCGAGCACGCGGATCATCACGCCGCGATTGTCGCGGCCCCAGATCGCGCGGTCCGGCGCCAGCGAATAGGAGCGGTAGCGCTTGTAACCGTTGATGGTCGGCGTGGTGAACAATGTGGAGGCGCGGGCGTGGTCGAGCAGGCCGGCGAGGTACGCCTGGCCGAACGCGCTGAGCGGCTCGCCGCCGTCCTTCGCCGCTTCCTTGGCCATGAACAGGTTCTCGCTATTTCCGCGCGAGACGATCGATTGGTGCAAGTGCCAGCCGCTCGCGAAAACGTTCGGCAGTTTCGGCCGGCACATGAAGGTGGCGTGATAGCCATGCCGGCGCGCGATCTGCTTTATGGCGGAGCGGAACAGCACCATGTTGTCGGCGGGCTCCAGCCCCTTCTTCGGCGCGAAGGTGAACTCACACTGGCTGGGGCCGAACTCGACCTCGACCGAGCGCAAGGGCAAGCCGAGCGCGACGATGTCACGCCGCAAAATCTCCAGCACCGGCTCCATCTGATCGAAGCGCTGCTCGGTGAGATATTGATAGCCGTGGCTGAGCAGGCCGACCGAGGGCGGCGTGCCGGGCTGGCCGGCGTCCTCGGGCCGCATATGCGCGTCGTCGAGCTTGAAGATGTGGAATTCGACCTCGAGCCCAGCGACGAAATCATGGCCGCGGCTTGCGAGGTCATCGAGAACCTTGCGATACAGCGCCCGCGTTGCGAACGGCACGGCGCGGCCATCGTTGAAATAAAGGTCGCACAGCACCCAGCCTGTGGCGGGCGCCCATGGCAGCACGCGAAAAGTGCTGGGATCGGCGACCATCAGCACGTCGGCTGCGCCCTCCATCTCCTTCATGCCGAAGCCGCCGCCGGAGGTGAACACCGGAAACACCGTGCGATGCGAGCTGTCCTTGGCAAGCATCGTCGTGGTGATGGAGCAGCCGCTCTCCAGCGACGCGAGAGCTTCAGCGGCGATGATGGTCTTGCCGCGCAAGATGCCGTGCTGGTCGGGGAAGGCGAGGCGGATGACCTCGAGGCTCTTTTCCTCGACGACGCGGCGCATGCCCGCCGCCGCGTCCCTCTGCTCATCCGACCACAGCGCATGGCGCGCGACGAAAGTCACTTTGATCGTTCCTTCTCGCCCGGTGAGAGGATAGCCCACGCTGTCATCGTCCGCGAAGGCGGACGATCCAGTATTCCAGAGACGGTCGTGTGTCCACGAGAGGCCGCGGCGTACTGGATGCTCCGCTTTCGCGGAGCATGACAGTGGAGAATGTGGAGGCGCGGTCGCGACCCGCCGGCGGCGAAAGGCATCGTCACTCCGCCGCCGTCAGCCGGTGCACGTTGTCGGCGATGTCCTTCGGCACCGGCGCGGTCCATGGCGCGCCGCGGCGGCGCTTGACGTCGACCTCCATCCAGTAGGTCTCCCAGCCCCGCGTCGGGCCAATGCCGTCCATGGTCGCCGGTCCCTGGATGCTGCGCGCGTTGGCCTCGTCCAGGAACAGCATCGGCTTCTCGCCGCCCGACACCTTCTCGATCTCCTGCCGCAGCAGGCGGCGATATTGCACGATCGCCTTGTCGCTCTGACCGAGATGCTCCTTGGTGCGGTCCTGGATCGCGCCCATCGATTCCACCGCCCACTGGTCGTGGACGTTGATGTCGGTGCCCATGCCGGTGTAGGTCGCGGTCTGCTGTTCGTGCGGATCGAAGCCGTAATCGTTGCTGCGGTTCTTGCGCGATTTGTAGTCGGGCAGCTCATAGAGCTCGAGCCGCTGCTCGCGCATCTTCGTCTTGTCCACCGGGTTCGTGTAGCTGGTGAAGATCGCGTACCAATAGCAGTTCTCGTCATCGATCGGCACGTGCCACTGCGTGATCGTCATCTCCGTGCTCATGGGGATGACGAAGCCGTGCGGGAAGAGCTGATTAGTGACGCGCACATGGGTGCGCTCCTCGTCGATCTCGCGCAGCGCGATCAGCCTCAGACCGTATTCGGTGTGCTCGACATTGATAATTGGACGGTCGTATTCGCGCAGGATCTTCGTCATCGGCAAGTCAGAGCCGGCGGAGGCACCGCGGAATTGCTTGCCGTAGGCGGTGGACGTGTCCTCGTCCTCGAAGAAGCGGTGCAGATAGGAGGCGTGCGCGGGGTCGATGCCGACCTCCAGCGCCTGGAGCCAGTTGCAGGCCATGTGGCCCTTGAAGGCGAACGTGTGCGTGCCGGGCGCAACAAAGCAGTCGAGCTCCGGGAATGCCGGCGGCGCACCTTCGCCGAGATAAGCCCAGAGGATGCCGCTCTTCTCGACCACGGGATAAGAGCGCTGGCGAATGTTCTGACAGAGCTTGGAATCCTTCGGCTCGGCCGGCGTCTCGATGCACTGGCCGGTGGCGTCGAACAGCCAGCCATGGAAGGCGCAGCGCAGGCCGCCATGTTCGAGCCGACCGAAGGCGAGGTCGGCGCCGCGATGCGCGCAATGGCGGTCGATCAGGCCGTACCGTCCGGTCTCGTCGCGGAACAGCACCAGGCTCTCGCCGAGCAGTTTTACGGGACGGATCGGCCGCGCACCCTCTAGCTCGTCCACCAGCGCCGCCGGCTGCCAGTAACTCCGCATCAGTCTGCCGCAGGGGTCCTTGGCCCCGGTGCGGGTGATCAGGTCGTTCTGCTCCTGGCTCATCATGGCGCGTACGTCCTTGTGCAGGGAGTTTGTTCGCCTATTGAACTAGTGGGCGAATTATGACATGCCTGGGCGCGGCAGCAAGCACTATTTTGCAGGATCATCCGAAGCCATGCCCAAGCTGAAGCGGAGCGAGAGCGAGGAGCGCGCGACGGATTTCGTCGAGAGCCTCGATCGCGGTTTGCGGCTGCTGCAGTGCTTCGGCACCACCGCCGGCCCGATGACGCTGAGCGATCTTGCCCGCGCCGCCGATCTGCCCCGCGCCACCGCGCGGCGCATGCTGTTCACGCTTCAGCGCGGCGGCTTCGCTTCCGGTGACGGAAAGCTGTTCTCGCTGACGCCCCATGTGCTGACGCTGGCAGCGTCCTACCTGCGCTCGAACCAGCTCGTCGTGGTCCTTCAGCCGGTCCTTGATCGCATCGCAACCGGCGCGCAGGAGATCGCGTCGCTCGCGGTGCTCGATGGCGATGACGTCGTATTCATCGCGCGCGGAAGCCCTGCGCGCGTTTTCTCCGGCGGCCTCGAGATCGGCTACCGGCTTCCGGCCTTCTGCACCTCTGTCGGTCGCGCAATGCTCGGCCAGTTCGATGACGCCGATCTTGCAGCGCGACTGAAGACCATGAAGCGCGAGGCGCTGACGCCGCAGACCGAGGTTGATCCAAAAGCGCTACTCGCGCGCATCACTGCCGACCGCGCGCAGGGCTATTCGCTGGTCGACCGCGAGGCGGAGCCGCATTTCCGCTCGATCTCGGTTCCCGTCCGCCGCTATGACGGCGTGATCGTCGCCGCCATCAACATGGGGGCTCACGTCGACCGGGTGCCGGCACAGGAGCTGCTCGACCGTTTCCTGCCGCTGTTGCGCGAGGGCGCGGAATTGGTGCGCTCGCAGCTTCTGTAGCTGCATTCCCGTCGTCTCGAAAGCGGTGCTATAATGAGCAAGCACAAGAGAACAGGGAGGACGCCATGCACCATACCATGGTTCCCAGCGATCGCGTGGAGCACGTCGCCGTGTACGGACGCGACGGGACGAAGCTCGGCACGATCGAGCGACTGATGCTGGACAAGATGAGCGGAATGGTCGCCTATGCCGTGATCAAGACGGGCGGGCTGCTCGGCACCCGTCACCATTATCCTCTCCAGTGGAGCGCGCTGAAATACGATCCAAGCCGGCAGGCGTTCCAGACCGAGTTGACGCTGGACGAGCTCAGCAGCGGCCCATGCGAGTTCGACGGCGATGCTTTCGACTGGGGCGACCGCTCGCGGTCCTACCCGCATCCGCATTACTGGTCGGTCTAGCCGCGTCGCAGCTCGTGTGGGCGGGCTAAAGGTCGGCAGCACCACGCTCGATCAGTTCGGGTTGCGCATCCAGTCGGCGAGACCGGACAGCGCCTTGGCGAGGTCCTGCCGCGCGTTCGTGTCAGTGACCGTCTCCTCCAGCGCGCTGCGCATGCAGGCCATCCATGCGTCGCGCTCGGCATCACCGATCGCAAAGCCGATGTGGCGCTGGCGCAGCCGCGGATGGCCTTTCTCGACGGAGTAGAGCCGCGGGCCGCCGGTCCATTCGGTCAAATAGCGCTTCAGCACGTCCCTGATCAGACCGAGGTCGGCCGCATGCATCGCGCGGATGACTTTCGCTTCCGGCAGGATGTCCATGCGCTCGTAGAAGCCATCGACAAGGCGCTCGATCGTGGCACTGCCGCCGATCCGCTCGAACATGGAGATTGCGACGTCGCTATCGCTCATCGGTCTTCCCAAAGCTTGCTGTTGGGCTGGGATATAGCGAAATTGGAGGGTGTAGATGCAGCGAGAAAGGGATCCTACAGCGCGAGGCTGCGGAGGCCGAAGCTGCGCGCTTCGTTCTGCAGCACCGGGCGGACCGCGTCGATCAGCCGTGCGGCCGCGGCATCGACGGACAGGCCCGCGGTATCCACCACCGCGGTGGCGCGCGAATACAGCGGTTCGCGGCTGAGCAGGATGTTGCGCAGCTCGGCCATCGCCGAGCGATCATCGGCCATCGGGCGCAGATCGCCCTGGCGGCGGACGCGGGCCATGTGCTCCTCCGGCTCGGCCTTCAGCCAGATCGTGTAGAACGACGACAGGATCTGGTCGAAGGTCAGAGGCTCGGAGACGATGCCGCCGCCGGTCGCCAGCACCATCAGCTCGTTGCGCGCAAGCAGCTGCTGCAGCGCCGCCTGCTCCATGCGGCGAAAGCCTTCTTGGCCGTACAGCGCAATGATCTCGGCGACCGAGAGCCCGTTCTGCTGCTCGACCTCCTTGTTGAGCTCGACGAAAGTCCAGCCGATCTTCTTCGCCAGCATCCGGCCGAGAGTGGATTTGCCGGCGCCGCGTAGGCCGATCAGCGCAATGCCGCAGAACGGCGCGCGCCGCGGTGCAGACGCGCTGCCGCCGGCGAGCAGATCCTTGGCCTGCGCAATCTGCGCCGGTGTCGCCTTGCGCAGGAGATCGCGGAAAATCTGCCAGTCTGGCGTCGGATCGGCGCTAGGAAGCAGGTCTTCGAGATGTGCGCCCATCGCGTCGGAGACGCGGCGGAGCAGCACGATCGAGACATTGCCCTTGCCGCTCTCGAGTTGCGCGATGTAGCGCTCCGAAATCCCTGATACTTTGGCGAGCACTTTGCGCGACATGCCGCGCAGCGCGCGCATGGTGCGCACGCGCTGGCCGAGCTGTTCGAGAAATCGGGATTCGGCGTCGGGACTTTCGATCATGAGTCTTCTTTAGCGGATGTCCTGCGGCGCGTTTTAATGAAACATAATGCCTGCTGGCATTGACAGCAAGCCGCCACGGTGTCTTTCTATGAATTATAATTCTAAATTGGGGAGACGTCCGTGAGCGAGGGATCCTACAACGCGGTGACCTGGCTGCTCGACCGTAACGTCGAAGAGGGCAGGGGAGGCAAGCCCGTCTTCGACGACACCGTCTCGCGGCTCACCTATGGCGAACTGCAGCACCAGACGCGCCGCGCCGCGAACATGCTGCGCCGGCTCGGCATCCGTCGCGAGGAGCGCGTGGCGATGATCATGTTGGATACGGTCGACTTCCCGATCGTGTTCCTCGGCGCGATCCGCGCCGGCATCGTGCCGGTGCCGCTCAACACGCTGCTGACCTCCGATCAGTACGCCTACATTCTCGCCGATTGCCGCGCCCGTGTGCTGTTCGTGTCCGAGGCGCTCTATCCCGTCATCAAGGACGTCGTCGGCCGCATGCCCAATCTCGAGCACGTTGTGGTCTCCGGCGCCAAGCAGAACGGCCACAGGCAGCTCGCCGAGGAGCTCGCGGGCGAGAGCGACCAGTTCACCACCGCCGCGACACATCCGGACGAGCCGGCGTTCTGGCTCTATTCGTCGGGCTCCACCGGCATGCCCAAGGGCGTGCGCCATCTGCATTCGAACTTGCAGGCGACCGCGGATACCTACGCGAAGCAGGTGCTCGGCATCCGCGAGAGCGACGTCTGCCTGTCCGCCGCAAAACTGTTCTTCGCCTATGGCCTCGGCAATGCGCTGACCTTCCCGATGTCGGTCGGCGCCAGCGTGATCCTGAACAGCGAGCGGCCGACGCCGGCACGCATGTTCGATCTGATGAACCGCTACAATCCCTCGATCTTCTACGGCGTGCCGACGCTGTTCGCGGCCATGCTCAACGACGAGACGATGAAGGCCGAGCGCTGCGGCAAGGCGTTGCGCATCTGCACCTCGGCCGGCGAGGCGCTGCCGGAATCCGTTTGTCTTAGCTGGAAGGCGCGCTTCGGCGTCGACATTCTTGACGGTGTCGGCTCGACCGAGCTGCTCCACATCTTCCTGTCGAACGCGCCCGGCGACATCAAGTACGGCTCCTCCGGCAAGCCGGTGCCGGGCTATGCAGTGCGGCTCGTCAACGAGGCCGGCGAGGACGTCGCCGATGGCGAGATCGGCGAGCTCCTGGTCGATGCGCCCTCCGCTGGCGAGGGTTACTGGAATCAACGCCACAAGAGCCGCCGTACTTTTGAAGGCCCGTGGACCCGAACCGGCGACAAATATGTCAGGGATGCCGAGGGCCGCTATACCTTCTGCGGCCGTGCCGACGACATGTTCAAGGTCTCCGGCATCTGGGTCTCGCCCTTCGAGGTCGAGAGCGCACTGATCACACACCCCGCCGTGCTGGAAGCCGCTGTCGTGCCTGAGGCCGATCCGGAAGGGCTATTGAAGCCAAAAGCCTTCGTCGTGCTGCGTCCGGGTGCGAAGACGACGGACTTGCAGGAGATGCTGAAGGAGCACGTCAAGCAGAAGATCGGCCCGTGGAAATATCCGCGCTGGATCGACGTGGTGGATTCGCTGCCGAAGACGGCGACCGGGAAGATTCAGCGGTTCAAGCTGCGGGAGGGCGCGCATTAGTCGCTCGTCATTCCGGGGCGATGCGAAGCGTCGAACCCGGAATCTCGAGCCTCCAAGACAATCTCGAGATTCCGGATCAGCTCGCGCTGCGAGCTGTCCGGAATGACGCAAAGAACGGGAACGACAGCATGACCAACCTCGCCCTCACCGGCTTCCTCGACATCGGCACCGCCAGCCTCGAATACAAATGGCTCGCGCCATCGTCCACCGAGGCTCCCACCATCGTCATGCTGCACGAAGGCCTCGGCTCGGTCGGCCTCTGGGGCGACTTCCCGGACAAGCTTCAGCAAGCCACAGGCGCCGGCATCTTCGTCTATTCGCGCGCAGGCTATGGCCAGTCGAGCAAGGTCACGCTGCCGCGGCCGCTCGATTACATGCAGCGCGAGGCGCTCGACGTGCTGCCGAGGCTGCTCGACATGATCGGCTTCAAGCGCGGCCTCCTGCTCGGCCATTCCGACGGCGCCTCGATCGCGACGATCTATGCCGGTGCGCATCAGGATCATCGCCTCAGCGGCCTCGTGCTGATCGCGCCGCATTTCATCGTCGAGGACGTCTCGGTGAAATCCATCGCCGCGATCAAGACGGCCTTCGAGACCACGGACCTTAGGGCCAAGCTCGCGCGCTGGCATCAGGACGTCGACAACGCCTTCTATGGGTGGAACGGCGCCTGGCTCGATCCAAAATTCCGCGACTGGGACATCTCGGAATACCTCGCCTACATCCGCGTTCCCGTCATGGTCCTGCAGGGCGTGGAGGACCAATACGGCACCCTGCGTCAGGTCGAGATCGCGCAGGAGGAGTGCTACTGCCCGGTCGATGTGAAAATCATTTCAAGTGCGGGGCATTCCCCGCATCGAGAGGCGCCGGCGGCGACGCTCGAGGCGATCGCGCAATTCGCGAAAGCGGCCCTGCGCGACGATCAGGGCCTGCAAGGACGCGCCGCATGATGGCGGCGGCGTGACAGGTCCGAGGCCCGTAGGACCGGAACGGGCTCGTAATATCAACGCGGCCATGGCCGGCATTGACATGAAACAAAGTGCATGACGTGGCGGCCAAGGGCTAGACGCATCCAAAAAGATGCATTATTGTGCATCTAACGCTACGCGAAAATGCATAATCAAGCTTAGGGTGTGACCCATGGCCGGGGAAGATCGGCGCCTCGCAGGCGGCGCGACGTTCATCGATTTCCAGACAGACCCGTCCCGCTACCGGCATTGGAAGCTCGCATTCGACGGCGAGGTCGCGACGCTGACGATGGATGTCGACGAGAATGGCGGTCTGTTCGAAGGCTATCTTCTCAAGCTCAACTCCTACGATCTCGGTGTCGACATCGAGCTCGCGGATGCGATCCAGCGGCTGCGCTTCGAGCATCCCGAGGTGAAGGTCGTCGTGATGCGCTCGGCCAAAAACCGCGTGTTCTGCGCCGGCGCGAACATCCGCATGCTCGCCGGCTCCACCCACGCTCACAAGGTCAATTTCTGCAAGTTCACCAACGAGACCCGCAATGGCATGGAGGATTCCTCGGAGAATTCCGGCCAGCGCTTCATCACCGTGGTGAACGGCTCAGCGGCCGGCGGCGGCTATGAGCTCGCGCTTGCGACCGACTACATCATCCTCGCCGATGACGGTTCGTCTGCCGTTGCCCTACCCGAGGTGCCTTTGCTCGCCGTGCTGCCCGGCACCGGCGGACTGACCCGCGTCGTCGACAAGCGAAAAGTGCGCCGCGACCACGCCGATTTCTTCTGCACCATCGAGGAGGGCGTGAAGGGCAAGCGCGCCGTGCGATGGCGCCTCGTCGATGAGATCGCGCCGAACTCAAAGCTGGAGGCGAGGATCGCCGAGCGGGCCAAGGAATTCGCGGCCGCCTCGAAGCGCAAGGGAAGCGGCAAGGGCGTCGCGCTGACGCCGCTCAAGCGCCTGATCGACGAGACCAGCATCCGCTACGGCTTCGTCACGATCGACATCGATCGCACCGCGCGCATCGCTACGATCTCCATCAAGGCGCCGGAAGCGGCGCCGCCGGCCGACATTGACGGCATGATGGCACAAGGGGCTTCGTTCTGGCCGCTCCAGGTCGCGCGCGAGCTCGACGACGCCATCCTGCATCTGCGCATCAACGAGCTCGAGATCGCCATGCTGGTGTTCAAGAGCCATGGTGACCGCGCCCATGTGCTCGCCAGCGACGTCTTCCTCGAAGCCAACAAGGCGCACTGGCTGGTCAACGAAATCAGGCACTACTGGAAGCGAGTCCTCAAGCGCATCGACGTCACCTCGCGCACGCTGGTCGCGCTGGTCGAGCCCGGCTCCTGCTTCGCCGGCACGCTCGCGGAACTCGTGTTCGCCGCCGACCGCTCCTACATGCTGATCGGCACGCGTCAGGGCGACAACCGTCCGCCGCCGTCGATCGAACTGTCCGCGATGAATTTCGGTCCCTATCCGATGAGCCACGGGCTGACGCGGCTTCAATCGCGCTTCCAGGCCGATCCGTCCGATGTCGCGCGCGCGGAGGCGACACTCGGCACCGCGCTCGACGCCGAGCAGGCGGAAGAACTCGGCCTCGTCACCTTCGCGCTCGACGACATCGATTGGGACGACGAGGTCCGCGTGTTCCTCGAGGAGCGCGCCAGTTTCTCGCCCGACAGCCTCACCGGCATGGAAGCGAGCCTGCGTTTCGTCGGTCCTGAGACGATGGAATCAAAAATTTTCGCGCGCCTCACCGCGTGGCAGAACTGGATCTTCCAGCGCCCCAACGCTGTCGGCGAAGAAGGCGCGCTGCGCCGTTACGGCAGCGGTCAGAAGCCGAAATTCGATATGACGCGAGTCTAGCGAATAGGAGTGGCGAATGGCGACTAGAAGAGTCCATTCGCTGCTCACCATTCGCTACTCGCGAGCCCGCAAGATGATGACAGTTGTCAAGTAATCAGTCCCCCACGGGAGGTCCACCATGAACATCATGAACGTCGACTACTCGACCAAGATCCCGAACAACGTCAATCTCGCCGAAGACCGCCAGGTCCTCAAAGCGCTGGAAGGCTGGCATCCCGGTTACATGGATTGGTGGAGCGATATGGGCCCGGAGGGCTTCCAGGAATCGCTGGTGTACTTGCGCACCGCTTATTCGGTCGATCCGCGCGGCTGGGCCAAGTTCGACTATGTCCGCATGCCCGAATATCGCTGGGGCATTTTGCTGGCGCCGCAGGAAGAGAACCGCGTCGTGCCGTTCGGCGAGCATTACGGCGAGCCGGCCTGGCAGGAAGTCCCGGGCGAGCATCGCGCCATGCTGCGCCGCCTGATCGTGATCCAGGGCGACACCGAGCCCGCCTCGGTCGAGCAGCAGCGCCATCTCGGCAAGACCGCGCCGTCGCTCTATGACATGCGCAATCTGTTCCAGGTCAATGTCGAGGAAGGCCGCCACCTCTGGGCGATGGTCTATCTGCTCCAGAAATATTTTGGCCGCGACGGCCGCGAAGAAGCGGACGATTTGCTGCGCCGGCGCTCCGGCGATGCCGATGCGCCGCGCATGCTGGGCGCCTTCAACGAGGCGACGCCGGACTGGCTGTCCTTCTTCATGTTCACCTATTTCACCGATCGTGACGGCAAGATGCAGCTGCATTCGCTGGCGCAGTCGGGCTTCGATCCGTTGTCGCGCACTTGCCGCTTCATGCTCACGGAAGAGGCGCACCACATGTTCGTCGGCGAGACCGGCATCACCCGCGTCGTGCAGCGCACCTGCGATGCCATGCGCGAAGCCGGCATCTCCGACCCCACCGACATCGCAAGAGTCCGCGCGTTAGGGGTGATCGACCTGCCGACCATCCAGAAGAAGCTGAATTTGCACTATACCCTATCGCTCGACCTGTTCGGCTCGGAAGTGTCGACCAATGCGGCCAATGCCTTCAACGCCGGCATCAAGGGCCGCTATCACGAGACCCAGATCGAGGACGATCACCAGCTCAAGAACGCCACCTATCCGGTGCTCAAGTTCATCAACGGCGAGATCAAGCTGGTCGACGAGCCGGCACTGACCGCGCTCAACATGCGCCTGCGCGACGATTACAGCCAGGACTGCGTCAAGGGCATGCTGCGCTGGAACAAGGTGATCTCGACCGCGGGCTACGACTACAAGCTGACCCTGCCCAATGTCGCCTTCCACCGCCACATCGGCGAGTTCAAGGATATCCATGCCACGCCCGACGGCATCCTGATCGACGATACGACCTGGGCCAAGCGCAAGGACGAATGGCTGCCGTCGGCAAGCGACGGCGACTTCATCACCTCCTTGATGCAGCCCGTCACCGAAACCGGCAAGTTCGCCTCCTGGATTGCGCCGCCAAAGGTCGGCATCGACAACAAGCCCGGCGATTTCGAGTATGTGAAGATCGAGTCGTAACCGCCAGGGCCTGAGGCTCGCGCAACACAAACGGTGTCATCACCCGCGAAAGCGGGTGATGCAGTATTCCAGAGGCGTCGGTGTTGAACCGAGAAGCCGCGGCGTACTGAATGCCCTGGTCAAGCCGGGGCATGACGGCGCGAAAACATCGAGCCCCCGCAGCCCCTCAGCTATCCCATCCGCTCCCCTTGATCCCCGGATTCGCATAGACGATGCCGCCGTCGACCGCGATGGTGGTGCCTACGACGTAATCCCCCGCGCGCGAGGCGAGATAGATCGCGGCGCCCGCCATGTCCTCGTCGGTGCCGATGCGCCCGGCGGGCACCCGCGTTGCGACCTCGTCGCCATGGTCGCGCGCGGCGCGGTTCATGTCGGACTGGAACGGCCCCGGCGCGATCGCCGTGACCACGACGTGGTCGGAGATCAGCTTGACCGCCATGCGCCGGGTCAGATGGATCAGTCCGGCCTTGCTCGCGGCATAGGAATAGGTCTCCATCGGATTGACGAAGATGCCGTCGATCGAGGCGATGTTGATCACCTTCGCCGGCCGTTCGGCGGAGGCTGCCGCGCGCAAGGGGCTGGCCAGCGCCTTGGTCAGGAAGAACGGCGCCTTGACGTTGAGGTTCATCACTTTGTCCCAGCCGCTCTCCGGAAACTCGTCGAAATCCGCACCCCAGGCCGCGCCCGCATTGTTGACGAGGATGTCGAGCTTCGACTCACGCTTGCTGAACTCGGTCGCCAGCAGTTCGGCGCCGGCAACCGTCGAGATATCGATCGGCAGCGCGATGCATTCGCCCTCATATCGCGCGGTGAGCTCCTTGGCGGTCTGCTCGCATGGTCCTGCCTTGCGCGCGGTGATGTAGACCTTCGCAGCACCTGCACTGAGAAAGCCCGCCGCGATCATCTTGCCGATGCCGCGCGAGCCACCGGTCACGAGCGCAACGCGGCTATTGAGCGAAAACAGATCGTTGAACATGGTGCCTCCCTTCGGTTGTCACGCGTTGTGGGCGCGGCCGGGAGGGGAGTCAATCTTGTCGTCTCGGAGCGCTTGGGCGCATTGATCCGCTCGGTGTCGTCCCGGCCGCCGCCCGGACGGATGCGGTTGATGCTAGGCCGCCGCAATCCTGCGAAAGCCGTTCCACATCGCGGTCGCGGCGCCCGAGGTCAGCACCGGCAGAATTCGTGTGTCCTGGTAGTTGCCGTTGAGCGAGACGCGCGGCAGCGCGGTCATTTGGCCGGCGTTTTCGGCGAACAGCATGCCGGGCCGCGTGGTCACTGCCGTCTTGAACCCGGCTGCCGCAGCGAGCGCGAATTCACGCGCGCCCGCCGCTTCACGGTCGCCATAGGGATAGGCGAAGTGCTGCACGGGACGGCCGAGGGTTTGCTCGATCCGTGCGCGGCTCACCGCCATCTCGTGCGCGGCGATCCCCTCTGCCTGTTTGGCGAGATTGCAATGGGTGATGCTGTGTGCGCCGATCGTGACCAGGGGATCGGCGGCCAATGTCTTCACCTCGTCCCACGACAGGCAGAGGCTGCGGCATAGAGCTTCCATGTCGACGCCGTAATTCGTGCAGAGGCCTTCGATCTCGCGCTTGAGATCGTGTTCGCCCGGCAGCGCGCGCAGCCAGTCGTGCAAGCGGTTGAATGCCGCCTGCTTGGCGGCGGGCGTCGTCGCATCCAGCCGCAGCGTGGAATGGCCTATTTTCACGTCGATCTGCTCGGCCTTGGCGATCACCGCTTCCAGCGCCGTCCACCACAGACGTCCGGTGCCCTCGGCGAAATCGCTCGCGACATAGACCGCGAGAGGCGCGTCAAATTCGCGCAGCACCGGCAGCGCATGATCGAGATTGTCGCGATAGCCGTCGTCGAGAGTGAAGGCGGCGAAGCGGCGATCGAACCGGCCCTGCACCAGCCGCTCATGCAGCTCGTCCATGTCGATGATGTCGATGTCGCGCGCGCGCAGATGGCACAGCGTGGCGCGCAGGAATTCGGGCGTGACCTCGAGATGACGGTTCGGCTGGAATGCGGCCTCGCGGGCCGGCCGCACATGGTGCAGCATGAAAATGGCACCGACGCCCGACAAAAGCGGGCGCAACAGATGGTGCGCCCCGCTGAAATAGAGTGCTTCCAGCCCGGCGCGGATGACGTTGTTACGCAGTTGCTTCATGGCCGGCTGGCGGACTCTGGCATTCCGCCTTCAACTTACGGGAGAACCCTTGAACAAAAAGTTATTCCAATTGTCGACGCCGGGCCGCCAGAAGGGCACCATTTCCGGTTTGACAGCCTGCCAAGGGTTTGTTTTGTCTCCGGTTCCAGAGTTCGGGTCGTCGAATGCAGAAGCTTTTCAGGTGGGCCAGCAAATGGTGGCCGGGGCTGATCCCCCTTGTCGTCATGTGGGGATTTGCGGCCTGGAACAACACGTTGCCGGTCGAGGCGGACCTGTCGGCCCGCAGCGCGGCGGCGCTCAAGGATACCGTTTTGGACAAGACCTGGATCGCGGTCGACGGCCGCGACGTCAGCCTGGCGGCGGATGCGTTCTCCGAGGAGGGACGCCGCGACGCCGTGATGGCGGTCGAAGCCGTCCCCGGTGTGCGGCTGGTCGACGACCGGACCCGTCTTGTTCCCGAGGCCAAACCCTTCGTCTGGAATGCCGAACGTGACGTGGTGCGGGTGACCCTGTCGGGCTCCGCGCCGCTGCCCTCGATGCGGGCGCGTCTGACCGAGGCAGCGCGCAAGGAAGTCGCCGGCGTCGAGGTGACCGATCGGATGGGCCTGGCGCGCGGTGCGCCGCCACGGTTCGAGGCCGCCGCGACCTTGCTGCTCGATCAGATCGGCAAGCTCAAGGACGGCAAGATCACGATAACGGACACCAAGGTCAACCTGTCGGGCATGGCGCGCGAACTCGGTGGTCGCGAGGCGATTGCGGCCGCACTGAAAAACCTGCCAGAGGGTTTTTCGATCGCCGCCAACGACGTCAAGGCGCCGCCCTACATCTTCCAGGCCTACAAGGATCCGGTGGCCGCGACGGTGACGCTGACAGGCTATGTCCCGGACAGCAATGTGCACGCGGCAATCGCAACCAGCGCCTCGCGAAAGTTCTTCAACGAGAAGGTCGTGGACAATCTCAAGGCCAGCATCGGCGCGCCCGGCTCGTTCAACACCGCCGTTGTCGCAGCGCTCGGCGCGCTGTCGCGGCTGTCCACCGGCACGCTCGTGGTCACGGATCGCGAGGTGAAGCTGTCGGGCGATGCACTCTATGAAGGTGCCGCCAACGACATCCGCGCAGGGCCAGGCAAGGACTTCCCGAAGAACTGGCAATACAAGCCGGAGATCACGGTGAAGCCTGCGGCAGGCCCCGTCGACGGCACCGTGTGCCAGCAATTGTTCTCGGATCTCCTGGCCAAGGGCAAGATCCGCTTCACGGCGAAGCGCGCCGATATCGATCCGGATTCCGCCGGCATTCTCGACCATCTGATCGAGACGGCGTTGCGCTGCCCCACCGCCAATATCGAGGTCGTCGGGCATACCGACGGCGACGGCGAGGATTCCTTCAACCTGGCTCTCTCGGAGAAGCGCGCGCAGGCGGTGATCGATTATCTGGTCAAGGCAGGCCTGCCCGCCAGCCGCTTCACTGCGGTCGGCCACGGCAGCACGCAGCCCCTCGCCGGCAACGACACCGACGAGGGCAAGGCGCAGAACCGCCGCATCGAATTTCTGGTGAGGTGATGATGCCCTACCTGGCTTCGTTCCATATGGGTTGGCTGGTCGGCTCGCTGCTGCTGGGCTTCTGCATGGGCTGGATCTCCGTGGTCCAGCGCGGCAACGGCACCTCGAAGGTGACCGCGCGGTGGCTCGCCGCGCTTGCCGCCGCCATGGTCGCGGCTTCGTTTGCGCACGTGGTCCCCGGCCGCTTCGGCTATTGGCTCGACCTCGGCCTGATCATGTTCGCGTGTTATCTCGTGGGTTGCACCATCGGTGCCTGGCTGCGCGACAGGGTGGTCTCGCGAAGCACGCCGCCAGCGGCCTGAAGCCCCTGACCGATTGGCGGAGCTTGCCTCTGTCATCACTATCTTCAGGAGGATCACGCTGAAGCGATTGGCCGCTCGGTCGCCGGCTGGATCGCCGGCATCGAAGCGGTGCGTCCGCAACTCGCGGCTTGAAGGAGGACGAGATGTCTGACGTGACCATCATTTGTTGCCGCCCGTGCGGATACGAGAAGCGCGCCAGAGACGTGGCTGCGGCGCTCCGCCGGCAACTGGCGCTGGAGTCGGACCTCGTCCCCGGCAAGAGCGGGATCTTCCAGATCAGGCTCGGCGACCGGATCGTCGCCAGCCGCAGCAAGGGGCACTTTCCCGACGACGATGATATCGTCGCGGCGGTCGCGGCCGCGCGGCACTGACGCGGGGAGGGCTTTGCAAATGTCGATTGCCTGGACCGACGATCTCGCCGCCGTGGATTGGCATGAGCTTTCCGAGCTCTATCGCATCGCGCCGCTCGGCCACAAGACGCCGGCCGATCTTGCGCTCGTGTTCGGCAACAGCATGTTTCGCACCTTTGCCTGCGACGAGGGGCGGCTGATCGGTGCCGGGCGCGTGCTGGCCGACGGTCGCGACTGCGCCTATCTCTGCGATGTTGCCGTGCACCCTGATCGTCAGGGACAGGGCCTCGGCCGCGAGATCATCGAGCGCTTGCTTGTGCGATGCCGGACCCATCGCAAAATCATCCTCTACGCGGTCCCCGGCAAAGAGGGTTTTTACGAACGTCTGGGCTTCCGGCGGATGACCACGGCCATGGCGATTTTCGAGGATCAGGCCGGCGCTCATCGCCGCGGCTATGTAACCGCGCCTTGAGTCCATTCTGCGCCCAGCACCCTCCGGCGCATTCGAATCCGTGAACAATATCCGGGTCGGCCCCTCTTTCAACAGGCCGGCGTGCCCAATAGATTGACGTCGGCTTAAGCCGTGACGGAACATTGTGCGGTTGAAATCATCAAAACTTCATGGCGTCTGCGCAGGATTGCCAAGGAGATTCGCATTAAGCCTTGCCGCCGAAAGCGCCAAACCTTGCATCAGGAGCCCCCAACCTGCCTAAAACATTGAAGGCACGTGTTTTTGTTCGAATTGGCGAATTCCACTTCGTCCGAAAACGCGCTAGTGGAGGGGCAGGGGGCATGCGCGATGCCGGAGCCGGCGGCGAGGCTTCGTCGAGTGCCCGTGCGTCGTCCGCCTGTCCGCCGGCCACCCTGGCCGCTGAAGCGTTGTTCGAGGTCTAGATGCTGGAAGCCATCCGCAGGGCGATGACGTTTCTGCGCCAGAAGCAAGTCCTGCATAAGCTTGGAGTTGCGATCAGCGTCGCGGTCATCGGCATCGCTTGCTATGTGCTCTACCACATGCTGCGAGGCATCGATCGCAACGAGGTCATCGAGGCGATCAAAAGCACCGAGCCGAGCCAGATTGCGATGGCGGCGCTGTTCGTGGCCGCGGGCTATTTCACCCTGACCTTCTACGACATGTTCGCCACGCGGGCGATCGGGCACGCCCACGTGCCCTACCGGATTAACGCGCTTGCCGCCTTCACCAGCTATTCGATCGGCCACAATGTCGGCGCCAGCGTCTTCACTGGCGGTGCGGTGCGCTACCGCATCTATTCGGCCTATGGGCTGAACGCGATCGACGTCGCCAAGATCTGCTTCCTCGCCGGCCTGACCTTCTGGCTCGGCAATGCCGCCGTGCTCGGCCTCGGCATCTCCTACCATCCGGAGGCCGCCGCCGCGATCGACCAGCTGCCGGCCTGGCTGAACCGGACGCTGGCGCTGATGATCATCGTGGGGCTGGTCGCCTATGTGGTCTGGGTCTGGACCCAGCCGCGGGTGGTCGGCCGCGGGCCTTGGACCGTGGTGCTGCCGGGCGGCCCGCTGACGCTGCTCCAGATCGCGATCGGCATTGTCGATCTCGGTTTCTGCGCGCTCGCGATGTACGTGCTGGTCCCGGACGAGCCCAATCTCGGCTTCGTCGTGGTCGCAGTGATCTTCGTCTCGGCGACACTGCTCGGCTTTGCCAGCCATTCACCCGGAGGTCTTGGCGTGTTCGACGCCGCCATGCTGGTCGGCCTCTGGCAGATGGACCGGGAGGAGCTTCTGGGTGGGATGCTCCTGTTCCGCGTCCTCTATTATCTGTCCCCCTTCGTCATATCTGTAATCTTGCTGACGTTTCGCGAAGTTATAATCGGCGCACGTTCGAAGCGCTTGCAGCAGGCGGCGCTCAAGCTCGACCCCGGACCGGCGCGTGAGGCCGCCTATGTGAGAGAGCGCAGCGACAGCGGCGCCTGACCGGCGCAGGCCTTTTAGGAGAAGCCCTCCCCGATGGCGATCGACGCCCCATCTTCTCCCTCCAGCCAGCCCTGGTCCGACCGGCTGCGACACTCGACCATCGTCCTGATCGCCGCGGCGCTGGCGCTGTCCGTCGTGGTTTCGCTCGGCGAATTGTCGGTGCTGCACGCTGCCATCGTATTCCTCTGCATTGCAGCCGCGGCGCTGATTCCCTGGCGCCTGCACGATCCCGCCGCCTCGCGCGACGACGTCAGGCGCATCAATCCGGTCGAGAGCGCGGCGGTGGCCGCAGTCGTCGCCGGCATGCCGGATCCTGCGGTGCTGCTCGACCGCGCCGGCCGCGTCATCCACCTCAATGCCGCCGCCGCCCAGCTCGCGCCGGCGCTGCGCAGGAACGAGCTTGCCCAATTCGCGCTGCGCTCGCCGGAGATTATCACGGCCTTGCGCGAGGCGATCGCGACCACCGAGCCGCGGCGCGCGACCTATCTCGATCATGTTCCGGTCGATCGCTGGATGGAGCTCATGATCACGCCGGTGCCGGTGCCGACCACCTTCGGCGGCGCCGACAAGTGCATGCTGATGACCTTCCACGACCAGACGCCGCTGCGGCGCGTCGAGGAGATGCGGGCCGATTTCGTCGCCAATGCCAGCCACGAGCTGCGCACCCCGCTCGCCGCACTGTCGGGCTTCATCGACACACTCCAGGGCCAGGCCAAGGACGATCCAAAGGCGCGCGAGCGCTTCCTCGGCATCATGCACAACCAGGCCACCCGCATGGCGCGCCTGATTGACGATTTGCTGTCGCTGTCGCGGGTCGAGCTGTCGGCCCATGTCCGCCCCGACACCCTGGTCGACCTCTTGCCGATCATCCGCCAAGTCGCGGACGGGCTCGAACCGCTGGCGCGGGAGCGTCAGGTCGATGTCGAGACCCATCTGCCGGAAGCCGCCGTGATGATCGCGGGCGACCGCGAGGAGCTGCTCCGCCTGTTCGAGAACCTGATCGAGAACGCGCTCAAATACGGCGCATCGGGCGGACGCGTCATTGTGTCGCTGACCTCAAGCGCGGTCACTGATGGGGCTCAGGAAATCCGCGTCATGGTCCGGGATTTCGGCCCCGGCATCGCACCGGAGCACCTGCCCCGGCTGACCGAGCGCTTCTATCGGGTCGACGTCGGCGACAGCCGCGCGCAGGGCGGAACCGGGCTCGGATTATCGCTGGTGAAACATATTCTTAACCGTCATCGCGGCCGGCTTCTGATCGAAAGCGTCCCCCGGCAGGGCGCCACTTTTACAGCCTGTTTTCCCCAGACTAGGACTTCGGTTGCGACGTAAAAATCAAGCGATTCCAATCGCTTGAGGGTGTCATCCAGCTGTCACGAAACCTTCGTAAAAGCACAGCCGACCGCTCCTAAAGGGGCGGCGCGGGGAGCGCGATCGGGCGCGGATGGCGCTTCGCTCCCCTGTATGGAGACCAGCATGAATTTCCTCAAAACGATCGTCGCGGCCGGCTTGGTCGCCGCCTCGGCGACGGCGGCCTTTGCTGCCGATATCACGGGTGCCGGTGCGACGTTCCCGTTCCCGATCTATTCGAAGTGGGCTGATGCCTACAAGAAGGAGACCGGCAACGGTCTGAATTACCAGTCGATCGGCTCCGGCGGCGGTATCAAGCAGATCCTGGCGAAGACCGTGACCTTCGGCGCCAGCGACGCGCCGCTCAAGGCCGAGCAGCTCGAGAAGGACGGCCTCGTGCAGTGGCCGATGGTGATGGGCGCCATCGTCCCCGTCGTCAACCTCGAGGGCGTGAAGCCCGGCGAGCTGGTGTTCGACGGCGAGACGCTGGCCAACATCTATCTCGGCAAGATCACCAAATGGGACGACGCCGCGATCAAAAAGCTCAACCCGAACGTGAAGCTGCCCGCGGAGGCGATCACCGTGGTCCGCCGTTCCGACGGTTCGGGCACCACCTTCAACTTCACCAACTATCTCTCCAAGGCCAGCGCGGACTGGAAGAGCAAGGTCGGCGAAGGCACCGCAGTGGAGTGGCCGGTCGGCGTCGGCGCCAAGGGCAACGAAGGCGTGTCGGGCAACATCAGCCAGACCAAGAACTCGATCGGCTATGTCGAGTACGCCTATGCCAAGCAGAACAAGCTGACCTACACCGGTCTCGTCAACAAGGCCGGCAAGCCGGTGCAGCCGACCGTCGAGGCCTTCCAGGCCGCCGCCTCCAACGCCGACTGGGCCAAGGCTCCTGGCTATTACGTCATCCTGACCGACCAGCCGGGCGAGAAGTCCTGGCCGATCACTGCGGCGACGTTCATCCTGATGCACAAGTCTGCGACCGACAAGGCCGCCTCCCAGGAAGCCATCAAGTTCTTCCGCTGGGCGTTCAAGAACGGTGGCAAGGCGGCTGAAGAACTCGACTACATCCCGATGCCGGACAGCGTCGTCCAGCTGATCGAGAAGACCTGGGCCGCCGAGATCAAGAGCTGAGGCGAACGGCTCTCATGTCCCGGACGCGCAGCAGCGTGAAACGCTGCTGCGCAGCGCCGGGACAACAACCGGGCCCCGATCAGCGTCGTGCTGTGTCGGGGGCGCGGGACCGGCAACAAGCGTCTATAAATCTGGGTACAGGGGATCGGCGTGGCAGAGATGGCCGTTCAGAGCGATGTAATCGACGACGCCGGACCATATGACCGCGCCAAGGCCTTGAGCGCGTTCAAGCTCGGCGACGTCACCTTCTACTGGATCACGCGACTTTCCGCGATCTCGGTGCTGCTGATCCTCGGCGGCATCATCATTTCGCTGATCGTCGGCGCCTTCCCCGCGATGAAGGAATACGGCCTCTCGTTCCTGTGGACGCAGCGCTGGGCGCCGTCGGCCGATCCGCCCGTGCTCGGCGCGCTCGGGCCGATGTATGGCACGCTCGTCACCTCCTTCATCGCGATGCTGATCGCCATTCCGGTCGGTCTCGGTATTGCGATCTTCCTCACCGAGCTTTGCCCGCAATGGCTGCGCCGCCCGATCGGCATGGCGATCGAGCTGCTCGCCGGCATTCCCTCGATCATCTACGGCATGTGGGGCTTCTTCGTGCTGGGCCCGTTCCTGGCCAACACCTTCCAGCCCTTCATGATACGGGTCTTCGACGGCGTCCCCGTGCTGGGGGCGATCTTCGCAGGTCCGCCGTCCTATCTCAGCCTGTTCAATGCCGCGCTGATCCTCGCCATCATGGTGCTGCCCTTCATCACCTCGATCTCGGTCGACGTGTTCAAGACGGTGCCGCCGGTGCTGAAGGAAGCCGCCTACGGCGTCGGCTGCACCACCTGGGAAGTCGTCCGCAGCGTGGTGATCCCCTACACCCGCATCGGCATCATCGGCGGCGTCATGCTGGCGCTAGGTCGCGCGCTCGGCGAGACGATGGCGGTGACCTTCATCATCGGCAACTCGTTCCGCATCTCCTCGTCGATCTTCGCTCCGGGCACCACGATCTCGGCGGCGATCGCCTCCGAATTCGCCGAGAGTGACGGCCTGCACCAGTCCGGCCTGATCCTGCTCGGCCTGCTCCTGTTCGTACTGACGTTCTTCGTGCTCGCCGCCGCGCGGCTGATGCTGATGCGGCTGGAAACCAAGGCCGGAAAGTGACGCCATGAACCCGATCTATTCGCGCCGTCGCCGCTGGGACATCGTCATCCGCGGTCTCTGCATCGCAGCCGCCGCCTTCGGCGTCACTTGGCTCGCGTTGATTTTGATCACGCTGCTTTACAATGGCCTGGCCGGGCTCAACTACCAGGTCTTCACCGAGAACACGCCCCCGCCCGGATCGAACGAGGGCGGTCTGCTCAACGCCATCGTCGGCTCGCTGATCATGACCGTGATCGGCGTCGGCATCGGCGCGCCGCTCGGCCTGTTCGCCGGCACCTATCTCGCCGAGTACGGCCGCAACGACAAGCTGACCTCGGTGATCCGCTTCATCAACGACATCCTGCTCTCGGCGCCTTCGATCATCATCGGCCTGTTCATCTACGGCGCGGTGGTGGTGCCGATGCGCGGCTTCTCGGCGATCGCCGGCGCGCTGGCGCTCGCCGTGATCGTGATCCCGGTCGTGGTGCGCACGACCGAAGACATGTTGCTGCTGGTGCCGAACCCGCTGCGTGAAGCCGCCAGCGCGCTCGGCCTGCCGCGTTCGCTGGTGATCAAACGGATCGCCTATCGTGCCGCGCGCTCCGGCCTGATCACCGGCGTGCTGCTGGCGACTGCGCGCGTCGCCGGCGAGACCGCGCCGCTGCTGTTCACGGCGCTATCGAACCAGTTCTTCAGCCTCGGTCTCGACAAGACGATGGCCAACCTGCCTGTCACCATCAACAACTTCGTGCAGAGCCCCTACGCCTATTGGAAGCAGCTCGCCTGGAGTGGGGCGCTGCTCATTACCCTGACCGTGCTTGCCCTGAACATTGGCGCGCGCATCCTTGGCGCCGAGAGGACTGCAAAATGAGTGAAATGTCTGTTTCCGTAAGTGCGCCGACCGTTCATCCCGGCTCACAGCCGCTACCCGAGGCGCCTGCCAAGGTGACCGCGCGCAACCTCAATTTCTACTACGGTGAGCACCACGCGCTGAAGAACATCAATCTGGCCCTCGGCACCAACCGCGTCACGGCCTTCATCGGCCCGTCGGGCTGCGGCAAGTCGACCCTGCTGCGCATCTTCAACCGGATGTACGATCTCTATCCAGGCCAGCGCGCCACCGGCCAGCTGTTGCTCGACCAGACCAACATCCTTGATCCCAAGCTGGACCTCAACCTGCTGCGCGCCCGGGTCGGCATGGTGTTCCAGAAACCGACGCCGTTCCCGATGACGATCTACGAGAACATCGCCTTCGGCATCCGCCTCTATGAGAAGATCTCGAAGTCCGAGATGGACGACCGCGTCGAGAAGGCGCTGCGCGGCGGCGCGCTGTGGAACGAGGTCAAGGACAAGCTCAACGCGTCCGGCCTGTCGCTCTCCGGCGGCCAGCAGCAGCGCCTCTGCATTGCCCGCACGGTCGCGGTACGGCCCGAAGTGATCTTGTTCGATGAGCCCTGCTCGGCGCTCGACCCGATCTCGACCGCCAAGGTCGAGGAGCTGATCCAGGAATTGTCCGAGAACTACACGATCGCGATCGTCACCCACAATATGCAGCAGGCGGCGCGCGTCTCTGATAAAACCGCCTTCATGTATCTCGGCGAGCTGATCGAGTTCGATGACACCAGCAAGATCTTCACGTCGCCGAGCGATCGGCGTACGCAGGATTACATCACCGGCCGGTTCGGCTGAGGAGACGGGACATGGGTACTGAACATACCGCAAAGGCCTTCGATACCGACCTCCAGGAGCTCACTCGCCTCGTCGCCGAGATGGGCGGCATCGCCGAGCGCATGATCGTCGATTCCGTCGACGCGCTGATCCGCCGCGACGTCGCGCTCGGCCAGCGCGTCGTCACCACCGATGCCGAGCTCGACGCGCTTCAGAAGCGCATCGAGGAGCGCGCCGTGCTCACCATCGCCCGCCGCCAGCCGATGGCGGTGGATTTGCGCGAGATCGTCGGCGCCATGCGCGTTGCCACCGATCTTGAGCGCATCGGCGACCTCGCCAAGAACATGGGCAAGCGCGTTGCGGCGCTGGAGACAGACTTCCATCCGCTGAAACTGTTCCGCGGCCTGGAGCACATGACCGACCTCGTGCAGCAGCAGGTCAAGTCGGTGCTTGATGCCTATGCCGCGCACGATTTGCCGGCGGCGATGGCAGTGTGGAAGGGCGACGAGGAAGTGGACGCCATCTGCACCTCTCTGTTTCGCGAGCTCCTCACTTATATGATGGAGGATCCGCGCAACATCTCGTTCTGCATCCATCTGATGTTCTGCGCCAAGAACATCGAGCGGATCGGTGATCACGCCACCAACATCGCCGAGACCGTGTTCTACATGATCGAGGGGCAGGCGATCACCGACAAGCGGCCGAAGGGCGACATGACGACCTTCGCCACGACGGTACCGAATACCTAGGGAGCGACGACAACATGGGCGCACGCATTATGGTGGTTGAGGACGAGGAAGCTCTCACCGAGCTTCTGCGTTACAACCTCGAAGGCGACGGCTATGACGTGGAGACGGTGATGCGCGGCGACGACGCCGACACCCGCCTTAAGGAACACATCCCCGATCTGATCGTGCTCGACTGGATGCTGCCGGGACTGTCCGGCATCGAGCTGTGCCGGCGGCTGCGCACCCGTCCCGAGACCAAGCAGCTCCCGATCATCATGCTGACCGCGCGCGGCGAGGAGAGCGAGCGGGTGCGGGGTCTTGCGACCGGCGCCGACGACTACATCGTCAAGCCGTTCTCGGTGCCGGAGCTGCTCGCGCGCGTGAAGGGCCTTCTGCGGCGCGCAAGCCCCGAGCGGCTCGCCACCGTGCTCGCCTATGGCGACATCGAGCTCGATCGCGACAAGCGCCGCGTCGCGCGTTCGGGCCGGCCGATCGATCTCGGCCCGACCGAATATCGCCTGCTGGAGTTTTTCCTGGAGCATCCCGGTCGCGTGTTCTCGCGCGAGCAGCTGCTCGACAGCGTCTGGGGCCGCGACATCTACATCGACGAGCGCACCGTCGACGTCCATATCGGCCGCCTGCGCAAGCTGCTCAATCTCGGCCGCGAGCAGGACCCGATCCGTACCGTCCGCGGCGCGGGTTATGCGCTGGATGATCGGTTTGCAAAGGCGGAGCAGACGTAGGCCCAGCTGCGTCAACAATCTCGGCCGTCGTCCCGGACAAGCGTAGCTCCGGCAACGCGCAGCGTTGTCCGGAGCGAAGCGCCGATCCGGGACCCGGGCCCATTGTTGCGCGAAAAAGGTAACTCCGAGGCCCCGTAACCACGGCTTGCGGTGGCTATCGGTCCCGGATCGGCGCTACGCTTGTCCGGGACGACATCGGGTTTGTTGCGCCGTCACCGCGTGACGGCTGCCGGCTCGATCTCAGGAAATAATCACCGCGTGCTCGGCTTCGGTGCCGCCCGCCGGCGATCCGCTGCCGGCTGATAGGCGACGCGCGAGTGCTGGGCGCAGTAGGGCAGGCCTGACAGCGCCTTGCCGCCACAGAAGAAGAAGTCCGGGCTGGAGGGATCGCCGACCGGCCAGTGGCACGTCGCCTCGTTCAATTCCAGCAGCGACAGCCGCTGGCTCATCGGCACCACGTTGTCGTAGGTGACCGGTTCGGCCTCCACCTCGACCTCGAAGGCCTGCGCCAGCGCGGTGTTGCCGCGCGAGATCGGCCGGGTCACCCGCATCATATGCTGCGCGGGCCGCGCCTTGCGCGGCCGCGGCGCTGCCGATGAAGGGCTCTTGGCGCGGCCCGACAGGCCAAGCCTGTGCACTTTGCCGATCACGGCATTGCGGGTCACATTGCCGAGCTCGGCCGCGATCTGGCTGGCCGAAAGTCCGGCCTCCCAGAGCTTCTTCAGCTGCTCGACGCGATCATCGGACCAGGTCAAAACCGTCATTGCACCCTTTCCCTCGTTGCGCGCCGCCATCCTGGGGCCTCACAGCGAATGCTTAAGCCTTGAAAAACCCGTGCCGTCAGAATCCCTTAAGGCTCGCCGGGCGCGTGACTGACGCCCGAACGTTTACGCCGGTACATGAGGACTCTTGGGATCAGAACCGCTGCACGAGATGTCGTATCTGACAGTCCAAACGCTACAATATGGCGTGACTCCCGCGCAAGAGTCCGCCGACTCGCTTCCACATGTTCCGTGGTGAAAACCCTGCAAGATCGGCACCGCAAGACTACGGATTCGGCGTTTCGCGAGGCTTTCCGGGCGGCATTGACACCCGTCTTGCCAGGCATAAGATGGTGACGCGTGCCGCCCTTAAAAGGCGGCACGTTTCGTTTTCCGGACCGGTCAATGGTGCGCTGCGCAAGGCATGCCAGGCAGGTCTCAACGTCCAAATGCAACATCCAAGTGATGGTCATGACCAACAGCGCCGCGCCGCATCTGCTTCCCGTTTTCGCCAGGGCGGACCTTGGCTTCGAGCGCGGCGAAGGCTGCTGGCTGATCGCGACCAATGGCGATCGCTATCTCGATTTCACCTCGGGCGTCGCGGTGAACGCGCTCGGCCACGCCCATCCCGCATTGGTCAAGGCGTTGCAGGAGCAGGCGACCAGGCTCTGGCACATGTCGAACCTGTTCCAGAGTCCCGATGGCGAACGGCTTGCAACGCGTCTGTGCAACGAAAGTTTCGCGGACTTCGTGTTCTTCTGCAATTCCGGCGCCGAAGCGTTGGAATGCGTGATCAAGGTCGTGCGGCGCTATCACGCCGCCAAGGGCCATCCCGATCGCTATCGCATGATCACCTTCGAAGGCGCCTTCCACGGCCGCACGCTGGCGACGCTGGCGGCGACGGGCTCGGCAAAATATCTTGAAGGTTTCGGCCCGCCCATGGATGGCTTCGACCAAGTCCCGCATGGCGACATCGAGGCCGTGAAGAAGGCGATCGGTCCGCAGACCGCCGGCATCCTGATCGAGCCGATCCAGGGCGAGGGCGGCGTGCGTTCGTCAACACCCGCCTTCCTCAAGGCGCTGCGTCAGCTCTGCGACGAGAAGGGGCTGTTGCTCGCGTTCGACGAGGTGCAGACCGGCATGGGCCGCACCGGCGATCTGTTCGCGCATCGCCGTCTCGGCGTTACCCCCGACGTGATGTCGCTGGCGAAAGCGCTCGGTGGCGGCTTCCCGATCGGCGCTTGTCTTGCCACCGCGGAAGCGGCTTCCGGCATGACGCCCGGCTCGCACGGCTCGACCTTCGGCGGCAATCCGCTCGCGATCTCCGCTGCGAACGCCGTGCTCGACGTCATGCTCGAGCCCGGCTTTTTCGATCACGTGCAGAGGATGTCGCTGCTGCTCAAGCAGAAGCTCGCCTCGGTGATCGATCGCTATCCTGATATCGTCAGCGAAGTCCGCGGTGAGGGGCTCCTGATCGGCATCAAGGCGGTCGTGCCTTCGGGTGATCTCGTTGCCGCCCTGCGCAACGAAAAGCTGCTCACCGTCGGCGCCGGCGACAATGTCGTGCGCTTCCTGCCGCCGCTGATCGTCACCGAAGCCGAGATCGAGGACAGCGTCGGGCGGCTCGAGCGCGCCTGCGCGGCGATCTCGTGCAGTCAGACCAAGCGGGCGGCAAGCTGATGAGCAAGTCGCCAAAGCACTTCCTCGACATCAACGAGCTCCCGCTGTCGGAGCTCAAGCGCATGCTCGCCGCATCCTCCGCCATGAAGGCGAAGCAGAAGGCGCATCAGCCGGTCAGGCCGCTCGAAGGCAAGACGCTGGCGATGATCTTCGAGCGCCCCTCGACGCGGACGCGGGTGTCGTTCGACGTCGCCATGCGCCAGCTCGGCGGCGAGCCCATCATGCTCACCGGCGCCGAAATGCAGCTCGGCCGGGGCGAGACCATCGCCGACACCGCGCGCGTGCTGTCGCGCTATGTCGACGCCATCATGATCCGCATCCTCAATCACGAGGCGCTGCTGGAGCTTGCGGCCTATGCGACCGTGCCCGTCATCAACGGCCTGACGCGCCGTTCGCACCCTTGCCAGGTGATGGCCGACCTCATGACCTATGAGGAGCATCGCGGCCCGATCGAGGGCAAGACGGTGGCCTGGACAGGCGACGACAACAACGTGCTGGCGTCCTGGGCCCACGCCGCCGAGCGCTTCAAGTTCCAGCTCAACGTCGCAACGCCGCCGGAGCTCGCGCCGAAAAAGGCGATGCGCGACTGGATCAAGATGACCAATGCGCCGATCGTGCTCGGCACCGATCCGGAAGCCGCCGTAAAGGGCGCCGACTGCATCGTCACCGACACCTGGGTGTCGATGGGCGACAAGGAAGGCGAGCACCGCCACAACGTGCTCAAGCCCTACCAAGTCAATGCCAAGCTGATGTCGCTGGCCAAGCCCGACGCGCTGTTCATGCACTGCCTGCCTGCCCATCGCGGCGAGGAGGTCACGGATGAAGTGATCGACGGCCCGCAATCGGTCGTGTTCGACGAGGCCGAAAACCGCCTGCATGCGCAGAAGGGCATATTGGCCTGGTGCTTTGACGCGGTGAAGTAGCGCAGCCTGGTGAAGGCGAAGTGGGTTTGGTTCGTCGTCCTGGCGAAAGCCGGGACGACCCCGAATTAGCAGTATCGTGTGTGATCATAACTGCCTCGGGAACACTCCCTCGCGCCCCCTTCCATTTCCCACCTCCGACCCCAGATACACGGCCATGGTTTCCCAATCCCCTGACATGAAAACCGGGCCAGAAGGCCCGGTTCGCGCGCCATCACCGGTTCCGATCGATGACGCCGTGCTGCCCTACGAGGTCGACGCACTCGACGTGCGCGGCCGCCTGGTGCGGCTCGGTCCGGCGCTCGACGACATTCTCACCAAGCACGATTATCCCGCTCCCGTCGGCAAGCTGCTCGGCGAGGCCATCGTGCTGACGACGTTGCTCGGCTCGGCGCTGAAATTCGAGGGCCGCTTCATCCTTCAGGCCCAGACCGACGGTCCGGTGTCGTTCCTGGTCGTCGACTACATGGCGCCGGATCGCCTGCGCGCCTATGCGCGCTTCGATGCCGCGCGTCTGGGTGACGCCAAAGATTCCGGCACGCTGCTCGGCCGCGGTCATCTCGCCATGACCATCGACCAGGGCCCCGACATGAGCCGCTACCAGGGTCTGGTCGCGCTCGACGGGGGCAGCCTGGAAGAGGCCGCTCACGAATATTTCCTCCGCTCCGAGCAGATCCCGACGCGCGTGCGTCTTGCGGTCGGCGAGGAATGGCGCAGTAGCGACGGCGGCAAGCATCGCTGGCGCGCCGGTGGCATGTTGATGCAGTTTCTGCCCAAGGCGCCGGAGCGCGCGCGGCAGGCGGACCTGCATCCCGGGGATGCGCCCGAGGGCAGCGAGGTGCACAGCGTCGCCGAAGACGACGCCTGGGTCGAGGCGCGCTCGCTGATCGAGACCGTCGAGGACGTCGAGCTGATCGATCCCGAGCTCTCCGGCGAGCGGCTGCTATTCCGCCTCTTCCACGAGCGCGGTGTGCGCGTATTCAATTCGCAGGTTCTCGAAGCGCGGTGCTCCTGCTCGCGCGATGCGGTTGCCTCCATGCTCAAGAGCTTCTCGCCCGACGATCGCGCCGCGATGGTCAAGGACGACAAGGTCGTCGTCACCTGCGAGTTCTGCTCGTCGGTCTACCAGTTCACGCCGCACGAGGCGGGCGTGGAGGACGCCTAGGCATCGCGCATAGCTAGGCTAGGAATGACGAGGCTGGGGAGGCTGCTCGCACGTACTCGCTGTCATCGCCCGGCCGTGATCGGGCGATCCATTAGTCCGAGACGACAGTGATTGAGCCGAACAGTGATTGAACCGATAGGCCGCGGCTTGCTGGATTCTCCGCCTTCGCGAGCAATGACATCGGAGGCTAGTTCAACACCCGCTTGTTGTCCGGACTGTCCAGCGAGAACGTCGGCACGTCGATCTCGAAGCGCTCGCCGCTTTCGCTGACCATCTGGTAGCGGCCGGTCATGAAGCCGGAGGCGGTCGTGAGCGGCACGCCGGAGGTGTATTCGAAGCGCTCGCCGGGGGCCAGGATCGGCTGCTCACCCACGACGCCCTCGCCCTTCACCTCCTGCTGGCGGCCGGAGGCGTCGGTGATGATCCAGTGCCGCGTCT
This sequence comes from Bradyrhizobium sp. 179, assembly GCF_023073535.1. Lineage (NCBI taxonomy): Bacteria > Pseudomonadati > Pseudomonadota > Alphaproteobacteria > Hyphomicrobiales > Nitrobacteraceae > Bradyrhizobium > Bradyrhizobium sp. 179. The sequence goes on from NZ_JADPJR010000160.1 coordinate 75,737, forward strand.
TCAGCTGCACGGTCTCGTCGCCGGAATTGGTGATGACGATGGTGTAGGACCAGAAATAGCGGGAGCGGTCGGCCGACGACTGCTCCGGAACAAAGCTCGGCTCGACGGTCACTTCGATCTGGCGGGTCACGGCGCGGTACATGATGGCCCATCATAGCGAAATCCTCCTGGGGAACCAAACGCCGGAGACGGCTTTGGCGACATCGTCCCGCCAGAATTCGCGGGGAAGGGACTCCCAAGGGGAGACAACCTTATGTGATCCGGCCGCTTTGCGAGACGACGGCCGGACCGGTAAACTCCATTGAACGTCGCGATTTGCGGAAGGGTTTTTGGCCCCGATGACCATTGCCGACCAAGTGACGGGATCGACGATCGCGGGAACCGCCGGTGCCAAACCCGCAGGAACCAAGCCGCGCGCCGCCGCGCCAGCCATTACGCTGCCGGCGATCGGCGAGCGCGAGCTCCGGCTCGATCTGTTCCGCGGGCTGGCGCTGTGGCTGATCTTCATCGACCATCTGCCAACCAGCCTGCTGACGTGGTTCACCATTCGCAATTACGGCTTCAGCGACGCCACCGAGATCTTCATCTTCATCTCCGGCTATACCGCCGCCTTCGTCTACGGCCGGGCAATGCTGGAGAGCGGCGCCGTCATCGCCACGGCGCGCATCCTGCGCCGCGTCTGGCAGATCTACGTCGCCCACGTCTTCCTGTTCACGATCTTCCTCGCCGAAATCTCCTATGTGGCGACCAGCTTCGAGAACCCGCTCTACACCGAAGAGATGGGCATCATGGATTTCCTCAAGCAGCCCGACGTCACCATCGTCCAGGCGCTGCTGCTACGCTTCCGGCCCGTCAACATGGACGTGCTGCCGCTCTACATCGTGCTGATGCTGGCGCTGCCGTTGATCCTGTGGTCGATGAAGTGGAAGCCCGACGTCACGCTCGGCCTCTCGGTCGTGCTCTACGCCGTGACCTGGGAATACGACCTCTACTTCTCGGCCTATCCGAACGGCTTCTGGGCGTTCAATCCGCTGGCCTGGCAATTGCTTTTCGTCTTCGGTGCATGGTGTGCGCTCGGAGGCGCGCGGCGCATGTCGCGCATTCTGGCATCACCCGTGACGATGTGGATCTCGATCGCCTATCTCGCCGCGGCGTTCTACGTGACGCTGACCTGGTACGTGCCGCAGCTCGGCCACCTCATGCCGAAGCGGCTCGAGCAGTGGATGTATCCGATCGACAAGACCGATCTCGACGTGCTGCGCTTCACCCATTTCCTGGCGCTGGCCGCGCTCACCGTGCGCTTCCTGCCGCGGACCTGGCCGGGCCTGAAATCGCCCTGGCTGCGGCCGCTGATCCTGTGCGGGCAGCATTCGCTCGAGATCTTCTGTCTCGGCGTCTTCCTGGCTTTCGCCGGCCATTTCATCCTGGCCGAAGTTTCCGGCGGGGCAGCCATGCATGCGTTGATTAGTCTCTCCGGAATCCTGATCATGTGGGGGGTGGCGTGGGTGATTTCGTGGTACAAGCGCGTGGCTGACAAGAGCGGTGCGAAAACCAAAAACGCCGTCGGCAACGCCGATCTGGCGGGAGGGGGCTGATGAAGGCGAAGGTTCTCCTGAGCCTGATCCTGCTATGCGGTGGCCTCGCCGCGGCCACGGCGCGCGCGGGCGATGCTGCGCCTGCTGCCTCGGCCGCGCCCGCGGCCTGCGAATTGCCGTCCTATCTGCTTACCAGCGAAAGCCAGCTGCCCAAGGTCGCCGATGCCATCAAGGCCGGCAAGCCGCTCGAGATTCTGGTCATCGGAAGCCGCTCAACCACGATTCCATCCTCGGAGAGCAGCTCATATCCGGCACGCATGGAGACGATCCTCAAGGAGAAGCTGCCCGCGTCCGAAGTGGTGCACGTCTCCGTAGAAATACAGAGCAAGAAAACGGCAGGGGAGACCGCGTCCACTTTCGTTAAGCTGATGGAAGCAAAAACGCCTACTTTGGTCATCTGGCAGACCGGGACCGTGGATGCTATCCGATCCATCGATCCCGACGATTTTCGCGGCGCGGTAACAGAAGGGGTTACTGCATTGCAAAAGGCAGGGGCTGACGTCGTCTTGATGAATTTGCAGTACAGTCCGCGCACTGAAACCATGATCGCGGCGCAGCCTTTTCTCGATAATATGCGTGTGGTGGCGCAGGAGCACGACGTCCCGCTGTTCGACCGTTTCGCGATCATGCGACAGTGGAATGATCAGGGCCAGTTCGACTTGTTCAACCCGTCCCGCGGGCCTGAACTGGCGAAACAGGTCCATGATTGCCTTGGCCGGGCGTTGGCACAGTTCGTGATTGATGCTGCCCATCTGGAGCCGGCCCAGCAGCAAAATTGAGGTCTAGCGTTAATGAGTTCTCCCCGCCCTTTTTGCCTGACGTCATGGCTGGCGGTGCCCGCGGCGGCGGCGCTGCTGCTGCTGATGCCCGCTTCGCAGCCGCGCGCGCAGACGCAAGCCGCTCAGGCGACGGCCGCGCAGCCGGCTGATCCCGCTGCCGCACCGCCCTCCCAGACCACCGTCGCCGCGACGTCCCCCGAGCAGCGCGGCGTCACGGCGCGCGCCCTCGACAAGGTGAAGGAAGTCGCAAAGTCGGCCGGCGACATCTTCAGCCGCGTGCCCTGCCTGCCGCCGAAGGGCGGCCCGAAGGCGATGGGCTCGCTGCCGCGTGTCGCAAGCAAGCTCGTCGCCGGCCAGCCCGTCGTCATCGTCGCGTTCGGCTCGTCGTCCACCGCAGGATTCGGTGCGAGCTCGCCGGAGTTCAATTATCCGAACCGTCTCGCCGCACAGCTGCGCCGGCACTATCCGACCGCCGACATCACCGTCATCAATGCCGGCGTCGGTGGCGAGGATGCGCCCGAGATGATGAAGCGCCTCCAGACGCAGGTGATCGACGTGCATCCGGATCTCGTGATCTGGCAGGTCGGCACCAACGCCGTGCTGCGCAACCTCGATCCCGCCGATACCGCAAAGCTGGTCGAGGACGGCATCAGCCGCATCCAGGCCGCCGGCGGCGCCGACATCGTGCTGGTCGATCCGCAATATTCGCCGGCGGTCAACCAGCGCGCCGAGAGCGCCGGCAAGATGGTGAAGCTGCTCGGCAAGGTCGCCGAGCTCCGTCACGTTGGCATCTTCCCGCGCTTCGAGGTGATGCGCGACTGGCACGAGAAACAGGCAATCCCGGTCGAGAGCTTCGTCATCGCCGACGGCCTGCACATGAACGATTGGGGCTACGCCTGCTTCGCCCAGCTCCTCGCCGACGACATCATCCGCTCCGTCGGCCAGATCAAGCTCGGTGTGAACGTGCCCGCTGATGTGCGCACGTATCGGCCGATGTAGGGGCGAATAGGGAATGGCGAATAGCGAATGGGGTCTATTCGCCACTCACTATTCGCCATTCGCCCGTCACGCCTTCTCCAGCGCCGCGGTCAGATCCTCGATCAGATCTTCCGCATGCTCGAGGCCCGCGGAGAAGCGGATGAAGCCCTCGTTGATGCCGAGCGCGGCGCGGTCGTCCGGCTTCAGACGCTGATGCGTCGTAGTGGCCGGATGCGTGACGAGGCTCTTGGCGTCGCCGAGATTGTTCGAGATCTTCGCCAGCTTCAACTCATTGAGCACGCGAAACGCCGCCTGCTTGCCGCCCTTCACCTCGAAACCGACCAGCGTCGAGCCGCCACGCATCTGCTTCTTCACCAGCGCGGCCTGCGGATGATCGGCGCGGCCGGGATAGACCAGCCGCGAGATCTTGGGATGGCTCGCCAGCACCTCGGCAATGCGCGCTGCGGTGTCGGTCTGCGCGCGCACGCGCACGCCCAGCGTTTCCAGGCCCTTGAGCAGGACCCAGGCGTTGAACGGCGAGATCGACGGGCCGGTCTGGCGCATGAAATTGTGGATGTGCTCCGCGATGAAGGCTTCCGAGGACAGGATGATGCCGCCAAGACAGCGGCCCTGGCCGTCGATGTGCTTGGTCGCGGAATAGACCACGACGTCGGCCCCGAGCGCGAGCGGGCTCTGCCAGATCGGGGTTGCGAATACGTTGTCGACGACGAGTCGCGCACCGCCCTTGTGCGCGATCTCGGCGATCGAGGGAATGTCCAGCACATCTAACGTCGGATTGGTCGGGCTCTCCAGGAAGAACGTCTTGGTGTTCGGCTTGAGGGCGCGCTGCCATTGGTCGAGGTCGAGGCCGTCGACCAGCGTGGTCTCGATGCCGTAGCGCGGCAGCAGATCCTGCACCACATAGAGGCACGAGCCGAACAGCGCGCGCGACGCCACCACATGATCGCCCGCCTTCAGGGGCGCCAGGATCGCCGTCGTCACCGCGGCCATGCCGGTTGCCGCCGAGCGAGCGGCTTCGGCGCCTTCGAGTTCGATCATGCGGCGCTCGAACATCGCGACGGTCGGATTGGAATAGCGCGAATAGATGAAGCCGGGGTCCTCGCCCTTGAACCGCGCCTCGCACTCCTCGGCGCTGTTGTAGACGTACCCTTGCGTCAGGAACAGCGCCTCCGACGTCTCGCCATATTGCGAGCGCAGGGTGCCGGAATGGACCAGGCGGGTTTCGGGACGGTAAGTGGCAGGCGACTTCGACATAGGACCTCCGACATGACCATTCGAGCAAAAATGGTCACAAAAAAACCGGCCTGGATATCTCCACGGGCCGGGATCACAGAGGTCCCCGGCCTGTTTAGCGACTTATTTAACGTGGCTGCAAGCCGGCCGGCTCAAATCACCACGGGATAAGTGATGCTCATATTCCGCAATGCCCTTTCCGTCAAGGCGTCCATCGGATAGCCGTAAAAGGCTAGTATTTCCCGTATCTCGGGATGCGTTTGCCCCTTGATGAGGACCCCCGGTTGACGTTCACGGTCGCTGCCGATGCCAATGGTATCCTGCCTGACCGCATGATTGCGGCGATGGCAGAGGCGGGGCTGATCCTGCCCGCCTACGACTTCGTCGAAAGCCAGATCCAGCCGGCGAGCCTCGATCTGCGCCTCGGCGACATCGCCTATCGCGTCCGCGCCAGCTTCCTGCCCGGTCCCGGCGCCACCGTCGCCGAGCGCATTGACGAATTGAAGCTGCACGAGTTCAGTCTTGCCGACGGCGCGGTGCTCGAGACCAACTGCGTCTACATCGTGCCGCTGCTGGAGAGCCTCGCGCTCCCGCCGGAAATCGTCGCGGCCGCGAATCCCAAGAGCTCGACCGGCCGGCTCGACGTCTTCACCCGCGTGATCGCCGACGGGACCCGCCGCTTCGACATGATCGGCGCCGGTTATCACGGCCCGCTCTATGCCGAGATCAGCCCGAAGACGTTTCCGGTGCTGGTGCGCGAGGGCTCGCGTCTGTCGCAGGTGCGCTTCCGCACCGGTGACGCCATCCTCAATGCCGACGAACTCGATGGCTTGCATGCGACCGAGCGCCTCGTCGACATCGACGATGCCGACCTGGCCGGCGGCGTCGCCGTCTCGGTCGACCTCTCCGGCGAGAAGGCCAACGGCTTCGTCGGTTACCGCGCCAAGCGCCACACCGGCGTCGTCGACGTCGACCGTCGCTCCGGCTATGCGGTGGAAGATTTTTGGGAGCCGATGTCGGCCCGTCCCGATGGCAGCCTGATCCTCGATCCCGGCGAGTTCTACATCCTGGCCTCGAAAGAGGCCGTGCAGGTTCCGCCCGATTACGCCGCGGAGATGGTGCCGTTCGATCCCTTGGTCGGCGAATTCCGCGTGCATTATGCCGGGTTCTTCGATCCCGGCTTCGGCTATGCCGGTGCCGGCGGGCAAGGCGCGCGCGCCGTGCTGGAGGTGCGCTCGCGCGAGGTGCCCTTCATCCTCGAGCATGGCCAGATCGTCGGCCGCCTCGTCTACGAGAAGATGCTGGCGCGTCCCGATGCGATGTACGGCCAGCGCATCGGCTCGAACTACCAGGCGCAGGGGCTGAAGCTGAGCAAGCATTTCCGGGTGTAGCGCTAGTCCCACGCTCCGCTGTCATGCCCCGGCTTGTCGGGGGCATCCAGTACTCTGCGGCGGTAGTTCGTTTCAAAAATGTCCGCCGCGGAGTACTGGATCGCCCGATCAAGTCGGGCGATGACACCGAGTATGTGTCAGGATGCGGGCCGAGATCCGGGCTACATGCGAGGTGGTGTCATGAGCAATCCATCCCAACTTGACGCGAGAATCATCGACGACGTCGCGGACGCGCTGATCTATTCGGATCGCTCCGGCACGATCACGCGCTGGAATCGGGCATCGGCCGCCTTGTTCGGTTTCTCCGCCGCGGAGGCGCTCGGCCAGAACCTCGATCTGATCATTCCCGAGCATCTGCGCGCCGCGCACTGGAAAGGCTTCGAGGCTGCGCTGGCCAGCGGCACGATGAAGCTTGCAGGCAAGCCGACATTGACCCGCGCGCTGCACAAGAGCGGGCGCAAGCTCTACATTGAGATGACCTTTGCGCTAGTACGGAATGCTGGCGCAGCCGTGCTCGGATCGGTCGCGATGGCGCGCGACGTGACGGAGCGCATTGAGCGCGAGCGCGCGGCCAAGGCTGCGCAAAATTCGTGATGCGGAATTGACGGGCCGTCGTGCAGGGCGGCCTGCATGCGTGGCATGTTGCCTGTCACCCGGTGCAGTGACACATTCGATCAAAACAATGATCGGGAGCGAACATGACCGCCATATCAGACACAGCGCAGGAAGCCCAATGGAAACGCTGGCGCGCGGTCGCCGATCTCTATCACGCCTACTTCACCGGCCTGATCCTCACCGTGGTCACGCGGCGCGGCACGGCGGATGCCGCTGAATTCGTCTTCCGCGTGTTCCGCCGCCAGCAGCAGGAGCGCTTCCTGCCTGGCTTGCAAAAGCTCGGCCTCCGTCATCTGCCGCCGGCGGTGGCTGCCGCGCAATATCACTATCTCTCCAACTGGATCGGCGGCGTGCATGTCGAATACATGTATGAGAGCGACACCAAGGCCTGGATCCGCTACCCGCCGCCGCGCTGGATCTGGAGGGGCACCGCAATCTGCGGCGTGCCCGGCGAAGTCTCTCGCGCGATGCTGCGTGGCTGGCACGCCAACAACGGCGTAGCGCTCGGCGATCTCCGCCTCGGCTTCGTCTGCACCAAGCAGAGCGTCGACGGCCAGGATGGGCTCGAAGGCTATTATCATCAATACGACCATCCGCTCGATCTCGACCAGCGCCTGGTGTTCGCGCGGCATCTGGAGGCCCCTACGTTCGATGCGAAGACCGCGCCGGCTTTGCCGGTGACGAGCTGGCCGAAACCGCGGCTCGAGAAAGCCTATCGCAACTACGCCATGGAATATGTCCGCACCGCCGCGCCCGTGATGGTGCAGCTGTTCGGCCCCGAGGACGCCGGCTATCTCCTGCATCTCACCGGCAAGCTGATCGGCATGCAATATTTCGACGAGGTCGCGGCGGCGCTGGCGATGGGCCGCGGCCGCGGTGGTGCGGGCGAATTCGCATCGTTCCTGAGCGCGCTGTTTGCCGCGCAGGACGATGCCGCCGAGACCTCGCAATCCGAAGGCGCCTTTGCAATCCATCAGCGGAGCTGGAAGCTGATGGACGATGTCGCCGACTATCACCCCACCTGCGCCAAGGTGCTGGAAGGATTGTTCGAGGGCCTCGCTGCAGGATGCGGAAGAAACATAGGCGTGCGCATGCGGACCGCGAAGGGCGGCCGCCCGCCGCTGGTCTGGACGATTGAATAGGCGAGGGTGACAAGCCGCTGCCGCAGGGCACGCCTGCACCTGACGCAGGAGGAATCGGCGCCCGCCATGCTAACAAGCCCTGCCGCGCCCTGCGCGCGAATAGATTTATTGGCACACCTGTTTATTGCCGCGCCGCAAATGGCGCTCGTGTCCGGGAGAAGACATGTCCGACATCGCCGAAATCCCGGTCGATGAACAGGAGCGCCCGCTGCCGCCGCCTCCGCGTCCCGTCAGGAGCGCGCTGACCGACGGTCCGATTCTGCGCACCCTGCTTGGGCTCGCTTGGCCGAACGTGATCGGGTTGTCGGCCGGCATGTGCGTGGTGATCGCCGAGACCTCCTATGTCGGCCGGCTCGGCGTCGAGGCGCTGGCCGCGATGGCGCTGGTGTTTCCGACCGTGATCCTGACCATGACGATGTCGGGCGGCGCCATGGGCGGCGCGGTGGCCTCCGCCATCGCGCGTGCGCTGGGCGCCGGGGATCGCGAGCGCGCCGGAAACCTCGCCGTGCACGCGATTCTGATCGGCATCAGTTTCGGTCTCGTCTTCATGCTGGGCATGCTGATCTTCGGGCCGCGCCTGCTGGAATTGCTCGGCGGCCGTGGCAATGTGCTGACCCACGCCATCGCCTACACGCAGGTGTTTTTCGGCGGCGCGGTGCTGCCCTGGCTGCTCAACACCCTGGCGGGCGTCCTGCGCGGCACCGGCAACATGAAGCTGCCGTCGCTGTTGATCCTCAACTCGGCGGTCTGGCAGATCGTGCTGGGGGGCACGCTGGGCCTTGGGCTCGGGCCGGTGCCGCAGCTCGGCATGCGCGGCGTCGCGGCCGGCGCGCTGATCGCCTATTGCATGAACATCGGCGTGATGGGCTGGTACCTGTTCTCCGGCCGCGCCCGAATCGTCCTGAAGCTGCGCGGCCTGCGCATCCAATGGGCGATGTTTTTCGACATCCTGAAGGTCGGCGCCATCGCCTGCTTCTCGCCGTTGCAATCGGTGCTGACGATCTCGATCTTCACTCACATGCTGGCGCAGTTCGGCACCGCGATCCTCGCCGGCTACGGTATCGGCGCGCGGCTGGAATTCCTGCTGACCTCGATCGCATTCTCGTTCGGCATCGCCTGTGTGCCGATGGTCGGGATGGCGATCGGCGCGGGCCGCATCGCGCGCGCCCGGCGCATCGCCTGGATCGCCAGTGCTGCGGCTTTCGTGGCAGTCGGCGCGCCGGCATGCCTCGTTGCGATCTTCCCCGATCTCTGGGTCAACATCTTCACCGACAGCGTGGCCGTGCGTGCGGCGAGCCATCAATATCTCTCGACGGTCGGACCGTTCTACGCCTTCTTCGGCCTCGCAACGACGATGTATTTCTCCTCGCAGGGCGCCGCCAAGGTGATCGGGCCGGTGCTGGCGCAGACCGCGCGATTGATCTACATCGCCGCTTGTGGCTGGTGGCTGTCGGCCCACGACGCCAGCGCGCAGAGCTTCTTCTGGCTCGCCGCAAGCTCGATGGTCGTGCTCGGCCTGCTGTCGTGCTCCAGCGTGGTGCTGACCCGCTGGGGACCGCGCAAGACGAAACCTGCGATCAGGCCAGCTCTGTCAGCTGTTGCCGACTAGCGATGCCTGTGGCGGCGATGGCCGCCGCCGGCATTGGCGAGCCGCATCAATTGCGGGATCATCGCCATCATGTCTCCGCCTCCGGCGCCACCGAGCATGCCCATAATGTCGCCGCTGCCCATACTGCCGATCCCGACTGGCATATAGCCGCCGCTCATCGGCGTGTAGCCGCCGTAGTTCGGCGCACCGAAGCCTCCGCCACCCATCATGCCACCAAGCCCGCCGCCGTTCTCCATCATGCGACTCATCATCGGGCCCATGGTCTGCATCAGCATGGCGAAGCGGCGCTTGCCCATCTTCGCCTTCATCATCTCCAGCATTGGCGCCATCTGGGTCATCATGTCCTCGCCGCCGGCACCGCCACCAAAACCCGCAAGCTGCGCCTTCGCCGGCGTGCTCGCGACGGAAAACAACAGCAGCACGGCGGCCGCCTGGCAGATCACCTTGTCCGCACCTCTCATGGCATGCTCCTCGCGTGCGCGGCTCCGCCGGGAGAGCGGAGCCAACCGGACGCACGTCGCCATGGTTACGGCTGGCGAGGGCGGATCGCTGTGAGAAAGGTCACGCCGCGGCGGGCGGAAAGGCCTTGTGCAACGCGATCACGGCTTCGCTGGTCTGCCCCTGAACATAGGACGCAAGCTCGTTCGGCAACATGTCGATGGTCCAGACCAGACGGCACCTCGTCTCGCCCTCGGCGATCACCTGCACGCAGGCGCTGTAGTGCTTCAGCCGCTCGTTGTTGATCGCATAGACCAGCCGTCGCCGCGCGTCGTCGCAATCGACCAGCACCTCGCGTGCCACCGAACCGTTGGCAAAGGTGACGATGCGCGCATCGCCGTCGAGGTTGCAGGCGGTGACGAAGCCCGGCACCAGCCGCTGATGCAGCGCGCCGAAGTCGCGCACGGCGTCCCAGACGTCGCGCGCGGAGGCGGGAAGGGGAATGTCATTGTGGATGGAGGCCATGGGGATTCCTATTTCCTATAATGTGGAGAGGCGGGCGATAGGGCCGTCATCGCCCGACTTGATCGGGCAATCCAGTATTCCAGAGACCGACGTGATAGGATCGCGAAGCCGCGGCGTACTGGATGACCCGGTCCCGGCTCCGCCAACGCTACGCCGGGGCCTCAAGGGCGCTCGGCCGCCGAAGTTTTAGCGAAGGCGGCAAGCCGGGGCATGACGGCTTGTAGCGAGGCGCGAGCACGCTCACGCACAAACCGCCTCGACATTGTTGCCATCAGGGTCGATCAAAAACGCCGCATAATAGGTCGGGCTGTAATCCTTGCGTGGGCCGGCGCCGCCATTGTCGCGACCGCCGCTCTTCAGCCCTTCGCTGTGGAACGCCTTGACCGCGTCGTGATCCTTGGCGCGGAAGGCGATATGCGCGCCATCGGCCTTGCGTCCCTTGTTCAGGTGCAGCCACAGCGCCGGCTCGCCCTTCGGCCCGAAGCCGGCATAGCCGTCGCCGCTTGAGCACAGGATATAGCCGAGCGGCGCCAGCACTGCGCTGTAGAAGCGCGTGGCGGCATCGAGGTCGGCAACGCGCAATCCGATGTGGTCGTACATGATCGTCTCCATTTGCACTGCGCGCCGCTTGATGGCGCGCGCCGGAGACGAACCTAGTCAGTTGAGGGCAAGCTGCTCTTGGAGAATCTTGCGCTCCCCCTTCGAGGCCTGCCGGAACTTGGTCGGGGATACGCCGGCGGCGCGATGGAAGGTGCGGACGAAGTTGGAGAGATCGCCAAAGCCGACGTCATAGGCGATGTCGGTGACCGCGGTATCGTCCTCGGTGAGCAGCCGCGCGGCATGTCGCAAGCGCGAGCGCACCAGATATTGATGCGGGGTGACGCCGAGCACCGCCGAGAACAGCCGGAGAAAATGAAACGGGCTGAGGCCGGTCTGCTTTGCTGCCTGCTCGAGGTCGAGCTCGGATTGCGAGTTCTCGTCGATCCACAGCGCGGCTTCCACCGCGCGCCGGCGGTCGCGCGCGGTGGGCGGCGCCGGCTTGCGCGTCTTGCCTGAGACGACCTCAATGAAGCGGCCGGCCAGGATTTGGCCGACTTCGTCGAGGCCGAGATCGCTGTTGCCATCTGCCGCCGTCTGGGCCAGCTCGCCCAGCACCATCAGCTCGGGCAGCGGCGGCGTCGCGCCGACGTGCCAGACCTCACGCCGCCCGCCGAGAGTCTCGACCAGGTCCTCGCTCAGGAAGAACGAAAGGCAGATATCGCCGCACACGTGCTCATGCGTGCAGGTGTATTCCTCGCCGGGCGTGCCGACCAGCATTGATCCCGCCACCAGTTCGAAGAAGCCGGCGCGGCAATGGCAGCCGAAGCTGCCGGAGCGGACATAGGCGATGGAATGCCCGGTGCGGCATTCTGCAAAGGGTGTGTCCTCCGGTCCCGCATCGCAGCGAAATTCGGAGACCGTCATCGATGGCGTCGTCAGCAGCGTGGTCGCGTCCATGCCGCCTATCTAGGTGGGAACGCGTGGCGGGGCAACCGGCAGCAGCACCTCGAACAGCGTCTTGCTGGCGATGGGATGGGCGCCCTCGAGCGCCAGCAGCCGTCGCTTGGAGATCACGCCGGCGTAGGGCGAGCGCCGGTCGGTGTAATTGCTGGCCTCCAGCACCCGGTGGCAGGGGACGATCAGCATGAACGGATTTTTCGCGATCGCCTGCGCCACCGAATGCGCGGCACCGGAGGCGCCCAGCGCCTTGGCAATCTCGTGATAAGTGCGCGTGTCCCCGCGCGGAATGGTGCAGGCGTATTCGTAGACGCGCCGGTTGAAACCGGCCCGCCGGCGTCCAGGCTGACGTTGGAAAAATCGGGGTCGCTGCCCTGCAGCAGACCCACGATGCCCTCGATTGCAAGCTCGGCGTTTTTGGACGGCCGTTGCTCACGCGCCTCGGGATGGAGCGCAAAAATCCGGCGTCGGGTGTCGATCTCCCGCGCCTCCGGCAATTGCACGGCGACCACGCCGGTGCTGCTCCAGACGATGCCGCAGCGCCCTATGGCCGTGTCGAAGATCGCGTAACCACGCCCCACCATGCACACGCCCCACTCAGTGCACGTCTCCCCAGACACGAAATCATAACACCGCCACAATCCGGCGCACCTGGAATCTTGCCAAACCGTTAAGAAGCGTCAGGTTGCCTGCGCCAAAGCGCTTGGCGCGCGGCGCTGTCTCGGCTAATCAGGAGGTGCGCGAAGCACCCGCGCGCGGGCGTAGTTCAATGGTAGAACGGCAGCTTCCCAAGCTGCATACGAGGGTTCGATTCCCTTCGCCCGCTCCAGGCTTCAGTTCGGCAGGCTTCGCAGGAATTCCACGATCGCCGCGTTCACCTCCGCCGGCCGCTCCTGCTGCGTCCAATGTCCGCAGCCCGGCAGCATCTTGATCTCGCGCAGCTGCGGCACCCATTGTCTCATGTTGGCGAGATGCTCGGCGGCACCGGGAAAGGCAATGACCATGTCACGATCGCCGGCGATGAAGAGTGAGGGCACGGTCACCTTCACCCCCTCGAAGGCCGCCATCAGCTCCCAGTTGCGATCGATGTTACGGTAATAGTTGAGCGGCCCGCGAAACCCACTGCGGGCAAATTCGACGCCGTAATGGTCGAGGTCGGCGACGCTCAGCCATGAGGGGAGCGGCACCTGCACCTTCGGCAACATGCCATCCTTGCGCGAGACCATCCCGACGCCGACGGTCCTGCCGGCACGCTCGGCATTGGCGCGGATCGCCGCCGCCCCTTCGCCGGAACCGCCGAAGAGCATGGCGCCGAGCGTTGCGCGCGGATCCCGTTCGAACTCCGCTTCGGCGACACCGGGCTCCTGAAAGTACAGCTGATAGAACTGCGCATCCGCTGTCCGCGGCATGACGCTGGTCGGCCGCACGGGACTGCGCGGGCGATAGGGTACGCTGAGAATGGCAGCGGCACGGAAGCGATCGGGACGCAGGCGCGCCGTGTGCCAGGCGATTGTCGCGCCCCAATCATGCCCGACGATCACGGCGTCCTTCGCCTCGAACGCGTCGAGCACGCCGACGAGATCGCCGACCATGTGCAAGATCGTATACTGGTCGATCGCTTCGGGCCGGTCGCTCTTGCCATAGCCGCGCATGTCGGGCGCAACAGCGCGGTAGCCGGCCGCTGCCAGCGCGTCGAGCTGGTGGCGCCAGGAGTACCAGCCTTCCGGAAAGCCGTGGCAGAGCAGCACCATTGGCCCATCGCCCTGCTCGGCGACGTTGAGGCTGATACCGTTGGCCTTGATCGTCCGCTGCGTCGGCTCGCCCACGTCGCCTCCCGGTCGTGATTATGGGAAGCATCCTAATCGGGTGTCCTGGCTGCGCAAAGATTCTAATATATTGGACTGGCGCTCCCCGCATTCGCCTCTCGCCCGGCTTAGGTTGGTCGAGGCGGCATGCGGTCCTTGCACTGGGCAATGTTTGGATGAAGGCCGGGGCTGAAAAAAATGGACCAGCAGAAACTCGATCGCGCGATCGGCCGCCGCCTGAAGACGCTGCGGACCCAGGCCGGCATGACGTTGAACGAACTGGCGGCTCGGTCCGGCGTCAGCCGGGCCATGATCGGGCGGGTGGAGCGGGCGCAGAGCAGTGCGACGGCTGCGCTGCTCGGAAAACTCTGCGCAGCGCTCGACGTGTCGCTCAGCGATGTCGTTGCGCTGGCCGAGAAGCCGCCCGAGCGCTTGGTGCGACTTGCCGATCAGCCGCATTGGCGCGATCCCGACAGCGGCTATCGAAGGCGCCACGCCTCGCCGACCGATGCGGCGAGCGGGATCGAGATCATCGTCGTCGACCTGCCGGCCGGCGCGCGGGTGCCATACAGTCCCTGGGGCCGCAACGCGTTCACCCAACAGCTGTTGATGCTGGAGGGCGCCATCGCCGTGCATATCGACGCCAAGGCGGTGCGGTTGCGCGAGGGCGATTGTCTGGATTTCGACGTGATGCGCGCGGTGATTTTCGAGAACGAGACCCGGCAGGATGCGCGCTACGTTGTCATCACGCGGCGCGGCGCTTCCTACGGCAAGATGTGAGGGCACCGATGCGAGACCCTGGAGTGAGGCCCTGACGATGCACATCCGCCCCGGCGACACCTTTGATCCCCGCGTCATCGCGCTGCTCGATCACCACGTCACGGCGGCGCGGGCGCAGACCGCGCCCGGTAGCGCCCATGCACTTGATCTCTCCGGTCTTCGTGGACCCGACATCGCATTCTGGACCGGCTGGGACGGCGAGACACTGGTCCCACCGGCGCGCTGAAGACGCTTTCGGCCGACCACGGCGAGGTGAAGTCGATGCACACCTGCAGACCACGCGCCGGCGCGGCTTCGGCGGCCAGATGCTCCGCCACATCATCAGTGAAGCCCGCATGCGCGGCATGACGCGGCTCAGCCTGGAGACCGGCTCCTGGGATTATTTCAAACCCGCGCACGCCCTCTACCAGGCCCACGGCTTCGTCGCCTGCGGTCCATTCGAAGGCTATGTCGAGGATCCCAACAGCCTGTTCCTGACGCTGGATCTAACCACCAGCTGAGCCTGCCGACTGGCGCAAGGTGCATGCAGCCTCAACTTCTTCGCGTCTCCTCGATCTTGTCGAGCACGCGTTCGGGGGCGATGTCCCGGGCCGCTTCCTCCAGATCGCGCTTCGAGTCAGGTTTGACGTCGAGCCGCTCGGCGATCTGCGTGAGCAGGCGGGCAACCTTGGTCAGTTCATGCTCGGCGAGCAGGCTGATCTGGAGGTCGAGATCGGCGCGCTTGTCCGCGGCGGCGGTCATGCGGTTCTGCGAGATCAGCACGAAGGTGGAGAGGAAAATCGCTTCCACCGAGGCGATCATCGCCAGCACCACAAAACTCTCGTCCCAGGCCCGGATCCCTGGCAGCCAATTCAGGTTGGCGATGATCCAGAAACCAAATATGGCCAGGTGGAGATAAACAAACGGCATGCTGCCGGTGAAGGCCGTGATCGCGTCGGCGAGTTTTTCCTGGCCCGTCGCAGCCCGCTGCTCCCCACGCCGCCGCGCGACCAGCGCCTTGATGTTGCGCTCGAGCGTCGGGCTCAGGCCCTCGCCGGGATCATGGGTGATGTCGTTACGCACGCGGCGGCAACGGCCAAGTGAAGGTCCTGTTCCTGGGAGGAGGGAGCCAAATGATTATCGTCCATCAAAATGAGTTGCGTACCTCAAAACACCTCTGCTAGCCTTCAGCCATGGCCGAGACGCTCACCCCGACTGCGCTGACGCTGAAGGATATCGCCCGCGAGGCCGGCGTCAGCCTCGCCACGGTCGACCGCGTCCTCCACAACCGCCCGGGCGTGCGCCCGGACACGGTGCGGCGCGTCAAGGCGGCGATCGAGCGCAATTCGTTCCAGCCGCACGTTGCCGCCGCCGAGCTCGCCCGCAGCCGCGCCCGGCGCTTCGCTTTCGTGATGCCGTCCGGCTCGAACCCGTTCATGCAGCAGATCGAAGCCTATCTCGGCGAAATGTCGGCCTGGCTGTCGGCCCGCCGCCTCAGCGTCGAGATGGTGGCGACCGACGTCTTCGACCCCTCCGCGCTCGCAGGCACGCTGGAGGCGCTATCGGGCGATTACGATGGCATCGCCGTGGTGGCGCTGGACCATCCGGGTGTCCGCGCCGCCATCAACGATCTCGTCGATGCCGGCGCCAAGGTGGTGACGCTGGTCTCGGACGTGCCGTCCTCGCGCCGCCATCATTATGTCGGCATCGACAACATCGCTGCGGGTCGCACCGCCGGCGCGCTGGTCGGGCGGCTGGTCGGCCAGAGGTTCGGCAAGGTCGCGATCGTCGCGGGCTCGCAGGGCCTGCGCGACCACGCCGAGCGCATCTTCGGCTTCAACCAGGTGATGGCGACGGAATTCCCGGATCTCAGCGTGCTGCCGGTGCTGGAAGGGCGCGACGAGGACGAGCGTTCGGAGCAAGTATTGGCGCGGCTGTTCGGCAGGCATGCTGACATTGTCGGCCTTTATAACGTCGGCGCCGGCACGCAAGGCGTCGCCAAGGCTTTGACCGATGCCGGCCGCGATAAGCAAGTGGTGTTCGTCGGGCATGACGTCACCGCGTTGACACGGCGGCTGCTGTTGCAGGGCGTGATGGATGCGGCGATCTCGCAGAACCCGGGCCATGAGGCGCGTGCTGCCGTGCGCGTTCTGCTCGCGCTCGCCCGCGGCGAGCCGATCTTGCGCGAACAGGAGAAGATCAGGATCGACATCGTGATGCGGGACAATCTGCCCTAGTGGCAGCTGGATTTCAAAATGGTCGGCAGCGGTGAATGCGACGTCAAGCTCGCGCACCGCGACAGGTAAAGGGAGGATGGCGTGTATCTCGGACTAGACATCGGCACGTCCGGTGTGAAAGCGGTGCTCGTGAGCGAAGCCGGCGCGATTGTCGCGACGGCCGCGCGCGAGCTTGCGCTGTCGCACCCGGCGCCGCTGTGGTCCGAGCAGGATCCGGACGCCTGGGTCGATGCGGCGATCGGCGCGGTGGACGATCTCGCCGCCCGCCATCCGCGCGAGGTCGCGCGGGTCGCCGGCATCGGGCTGTCGGGCCAAATGCACGGCGCGACGCTGCTTGGCGAGGATGGGCGGCCGCTGCGTTCCGCGATTCTCTGGAACGACGGCCGCTCGCACGCCGAATGCGCCATGCTGGAGCGGCGCTGTCCGTCGTTGCACGCGATCGCCGGCAATCTCGCCATGCCTGGCTTCACCGCGCCGAAGCTGCTCTGGGTGGCGCGGCATGAGCCAAAGATCTTCGATCGCGTCGCAAAGGTGCTGCTGCCCAAGGCCTATGTCCGCTATCGCCTCACCGGCGAAATGGTCGAGGATATGTCGGACGCCG
Source organism: Bradyrhizobium sp. 179 (assembly GCF_023073535.1). Lineage (NCBI taxonomy): Bacteria > Pseudomonadati > Pseudomonadota > Alphaproteobacteria > Hyphomicrobiales > Nitrobacteraceae > Bradyrhizobium > Bradyrhizobium sp. 179. Next base: position 92,962 of record NZ_JADPJR010000160.1, read on the forward strand.
CCGGCACGCTGTGGCTGGATGTTGGTCTGCGCCGCTGGTCGGCACTGTTGCTGCATGCCACCGGGCTCGATCTGCATCACATGCCGCGCCTGGTCGAGGGCAGCGAGGTGAGCGCGGTGCTTGCGTCGGAATACGCGCAGCGCTGGGGCATGACTGCGGATGTCGTGGTCGCCGGCGGCGCCGGCGACAATGCGGCGAGCGCGATCGGGCTTGGCGCGATCGCGCCGGGCAATGCCTTCCTGTCGCTGGGCACGTCGGGCGTGGTCTTCCGCGTTACCGACCGCTTCGCGCCGGCGCCGGCTTCGGCCGTGCATGCCTTCTGCCATGCGCTGCCCGGCCTCTGGCATCAGATGGGGGTGATGCTGTCGGCCGCGGCCTCGCTCGCCTGGCTGTCTGGCGTGATGGAGACTCCCGCCGCAGCGCTCTTGGCGCCGCTCGGCGAGCGTGTCGACGGGCCCAGCCCCGTCTCTTTCCTGCCGTATCTCGATGGCGAGCGTACGCCGCACAACGATGCCGCCGCCAGCGGCGCCTTTGTGGGCTTGCGCGGTGCGACCGGGCGATCGCAGATCGTCCAGGCCGTGCTCGAAGGCGTCGCCTTTGCCGCGCGCGACAATCTGGCCGCGCTGAGCGCGGCGAGTGGGCCGCTTGCTGAGCTCGATCTGGTCGGCGGTGGCTCGCGCTCGCCGCTGTGGGCGCAGATCTGCGCCGACGTGCTCGGCATTCCCGTTCATCGCGTTGAGGAAGGCGAAGTGGGCGCCGCGCTCGGCGCTGCGCGGCTCGGCCGTATCGCCGCGACCGGCGAGGACCCCGCAGCGGTCTGCAAACCCCCGCGGCGGCTCGCGAGCTTCACACCCCGCCCGTCCGTCACTGCGGCCTATGACGAGGCCTATCTGCGCTGGCGGGCGCTTTATCCTGCATTGAAGGAGACTGCCTGAGTGAACGCGTCAGCCAAATTCTTCGAGGCCAGCAGGCCTGTCGCCTTTGCCGGCAAAGATGCGGACAACACGCCCGCCTTCCGCTGGTACGACAAGGACCGCCTCGTGCATGGCCGCCGGCTGGAGGACCACTTACGATTTGCCGTCTGCTATTGGCATTCGTTCTGCTGGCCGGGCGCGGATCCCTTCGGCGGCGAGACCTTCCTGCGGCCCTGGCACCACGGCACCGATGCGATGGCGCTGGCGCGGGCGAAGGCCGATGTTGCCTTCGAGCTGTTCCGCCTGCTGGACGTGCCGTTCTTCACCTTCCACGACGTCGATGCGGCGCCGGAAGGCGCCTCGCTCAGCGAGTCCGTCGCCAATCTCAACGCGATTGCCGATCTGTTCGAGGCGAAGATGGCTTCCGCGAAGGTCCGTCTGCTCTGGGGCACGGCCAATCTGTTCACGCATCGTCGCTACATGGCGGGCGCCGCGACCAATCCGGACCCCGATATCTTCACCTATGCCGCCGGCCAGGTCCGCGCTGCGCTGGAGGTGACGCACCGGCTCGGCGGCCAGAATTACGTGCTATGGGGCGGGCGCGAGGGCTACGAGACGCTGCTCAACACCGATCTCAAGCGCGAGCTCGACCAGCTCGGCCGCTTCGTCTCGCTGGTGGTCGAGCACAAGCACAGAATAGGCTTCAAGGGGCCGATCCTGATCGAGCCCAAGCCGAAGGAGCCGACCAAGCATCAATACGATTTCGACGTCGCCACCTGTTACGGCTTCCTCGAGCGCTACGATCTCCTGAACGACGTCAAGCTCAACATCGAGCAGAACCACGCCATCCTCGCCGGTCACTCCTTCCATCACGAGGTTGCGCTCGCCGAGGCGCTCGGCGTATTCGGCTCGCTCGACGTCAACCGCGGCGACGATCTGCTCGGCTGGGACACCGACCAGTTCGCGATGAACGTGCCGGAGCTCGCCTTGGTGTTCCACGAGATCCTGAACCACGGCGGCTTCACCGCGGGCGGGCTCAATTTCGATGCCAAGATCAGGCGTCAGTCGATCGATCCCGACGATCTGATCCACGCCCATGTCGGCTCGATGGATGCCTGCGCGCGCGCCTTCCTTGCCGCCGCCGACATGCTCGACGCCGGCGTGCTCACCACACCGCTTGCCAAGCGCTACGAAGGATGGGCCAGGCCCGAGGGCCGGGCCATTCTCGGTGGCCAGCGTTCACTCGCCGATCTCGCCGACCGTGCGCTCGGCCCCGGCTTCGACCCGCAGCCGCGCTCGGGCCGGCAGGAATATCTGGAATCCCTGGTCAACCGTCATGTCTGAGGAAGGCCGCTGATGACAAGCGCTGAAGCAACGCCGGTGCTCGAGCTGACTGGCATCGGCAAGGAGTTCGGCGCGATCCGGGCACTGCATGACGTCGACATGCAGGTGTTCCCGGGCGAGGTCGTCGGCCTGATGGGCGACAACGGCGCCGGTAAGTCGACGCTGGTCAAGATCATCGCCGGCAATTTCCGCCCCAGCCATGGCGAGATCCGCTTTGCCGGCAGTGCGGTCCATTTCAACCGGCCGGTCGATGCCCGCGCCGTCGGCATTGAGGTCGTCTACCAGGACCTCGCGCTATCAGACAATCTGACCGCCGCCGCCAACGTCTTCCTCGGCCGCGAGCTGAAGCGCAAATTCGGACCCATTGCATTGCTCGACCACAAGGCGATGGCGGCGCGTGCGCTGGAGCTGTTCGGTGAATTGCGTTCGGAGACCCGCCCCGATGATCTCGTCAAGCAGATGTCGGGCGGCCAGCGCCAGGCGGTCGCGATCGCGCGGACGCGGCTCTCCAATGCGCGGCTGGTGATGATGGATGAGCCGACGGCCGCGATTTCGGTCCGCCAGGTCGAGCAGGTGCTCGGCCTGATCCACCGGCTGAAGGAGCAGGGTGTCGCCGTGATGCTGATTTCGCACCGCATGCCCGACGTGTTCGCGGTGTGCGACCGCGTGGTCGTCATGCGCCGCGGCGAAAAGCGCGCCGACAAGCCGATCCACCAGACCTCACCCGAGGAGGTCACCGCCCTGATCACCGGCGCGAAGGAGGCGGCGTGATGGCCATGCCTATGGAATCTCCGATCAGCTTCACCAATGTCGGCCGGATCAGATGGTGGCAGCGCGGCATCTTCGCGTCACAGACCGGCTATGTGCTGCTCGCTCTGGCGGTGTTGCTGGTGATCATGCATTTCGCCAGCCCGTACTTCTTCACCGAAGGCAACATGCAGAACGTGGCGAAGAACTTCTCCTTCATCGCCATTGCCACGCTGGGCGTGACCTTCGTGATCATCACCGGCGGCATCGACCTCTCGGTCGGCTCGATGATGTGCTTCTCCGCCATGATCACCTCGATGGTGATGACCGAATTGTCGGCGCCCGGCTCGCCGGCAGGCGCGCTGTTCGTGCACATGGCGGCCGACGGCAAGACCGTGCTCGCCAACGTGCCGGGGCTGATCCTGCTGGTCTCGATCCTCGCCGGCCTCGGCGTCGCGCTGGTCGCCGGGCTCGTCAACGGCTTCTGCATCGCCGTGCTCGGCCTGTCGCCGTTCGTGACCACGCTCGGCATGCTCTCGATCGTACGCGGGCTCGGCTACGTCGTCTCCAACGGCCGTGGCAGTTTTCCGGGCGGACCGGATGCAGATTATTTCTATGCGCTCACCTCCGGCGACGTGCTTGGCGTGCCCGTGCCTTTCATCTATCTGGTGATCCTCGCGCTGGCGATGGCCGTGGTGCTGCACCATACCTCGTTCGGCCGCCACGTCTTCGCGCTCGGTGGCAACGAGAAGGCGGCCGAGCTCACCGGCATTCCGGTGGTGCGGGTGAAGATCGAGGTCTACGTGATCTGCGCGCTCGCCGCGGGGCTCCAGGGCATCATCATCTCCGGCTGGCTTGGATCGGCGCCGGCCAACATGGCGACGTCCTACGAGCTCAACGTGATTGCGGCGGCCGTGATCGGTGGCGCCAATCTCGCCGGCGGCATCGGCGGTCCGTTGGGGGCCATCGTCGGCTGCGTGCTGCTGGAGGTGATCCGCAACGGCCTCGTGCTGGCGCAAGTCAGCTCCTACTGGCAGCAGACGCTGGTGGGCGTGATCATCATCCTGGCCGTGCTGGTCGATCGCATCCGCTCGCGGATGATCTGACGTGACGTCGTTCCGGGGAGGCAACGAAAATGCCGCCTGTCCGCTTCCCGGACGAATCTCGAAAGGATGGGCGCAAGAGAAGGGTGGAGGAGACAATGAGGAAACTTCTTCTTGCCGGCATCACCGTTGCCATGATGGCGACGCCGGCGTTCGCTGCGAATTACCGCTTCGTCATCGTGCCCAAAGCGATGAACAATCCGTTCTTCGACTTCGCGCGCGACGGTTGCCTGAAGCGCGCCAAGGAGCTCGGCAACATCGAGTGCATCTACAAGGGTCCGGTCGAGCATGAGCCAGCGACGCAGGCCCAGATCATCCAGGACTTCATCACGCAGAAGGTCGACGGTCTCGCCATCTCGGTCGCCGACGTCGCGGCAATGACCAAGTCGATCGAGGCGGCGACCGCGGCCGGCATCCCCGTCATCACCTTCGATGCCGATGCACCGGGCTCCAAGCGCATTGCCTATATCGGCACCAACAACAAGGAGTTCGGTGTCGCGCTCGGCAAGCAGTTGCTGAAAATGCGGCCCGAGGGCGGCAAATATGCGATGGTTTCGGGTGGTCCCGGCGCCAAGAACCTCGCCGAGCGCGTCGACGGCGTGCGCGAGGCTCTGAAGGGCTCGAAATGGACCGAAGTTGCGGGCTCGCCGACCTTCTGCAACGACGATCCCGCGCTCGCGGTCCAGCAGATGACGGACATGCGCACCGCAACGCCCGATCTCGCCGCCATCGTTCCCATCGGCGGCTGGCCGATGTTCGCGCCTGAAGGCTTCAAGGCGTTCGCCTCCAGGAACAAGAAGGACATCGACTCCGGCAAGTTCACGCTGGTGGTCGCCGATACGCTCAAGATGCAGCTTGAGCTCCTGCGCGACGGCTATGCCAATGCGCTGGTCGGCCAGCGCCCGTTCGAGATGGGCGAGAAGGCGATGGACACGCTGCTCGCCATCAAGAAGGGCGAGAAGGTGCCGGAGATCGTCTACACCGGTCTCGATCTCGTGACCAAGGACAACGTGGCACAGATGTTGAAGTAGGAGCGCGCCGCCAGCCCCGCGCTCCTGCGCGCCTCCCCCGCTTGCGGTTTCCGCGAGCGGGGGAGATGATTTGGGCCGCTGGAAAGACGACTCTTGGAAGGCAATGGAATGAAACGGTCGCGCCTCGGCTCTCTCGACGTCACCTCGATCGGCCTCGGCTCCGCCCCGCTCGGCGGATTGTTCGCACCCGTCAGCGATGCCGATGCGCAAGCGACGGTCGCGCGTGCCTGGTCGCTCGGGATCCGCTTCTTCGATACCGCGCCGCTTTACGGCTTTGGCCTGGCCGAGCGGCGGCTCGGCGCGTTCCTGCGGCAGCAGCCGCGTGAGTCCTATGCGATCTCGACCAAGGTCGGGCGTCTTTTGCGCGCGCCCGAGGGCGCCGCCGCCGAGGACGAGCACTACAAGGGCACGCCGCGTGAGCGGCCGGTGTTCGATTTCAGCTATGACGGCGTGATGCGTTCGCTGGAGGAAAGCCTCGCCAGGCTCTGGCTCGATCGCATCGACGTCCTGCTCGTGCATGATCCCGACGACCACTATGACGATGCCGTCAGCGGTGCCTTCCGCGCGCTGCAGCGTCTGCGCGAGGACGGCACGGTCAAGGCGATCGGCGCAGGCATGAACCAGTCGGAAATGCTGGTCCGCTTCGCCGACGCCGTGCCGGTCGACTGCTTCCTGCTCGCCGGCCGCTACACGCTGCTCGACCAGGGCGCGCTGGATGCGCTGTTTCCGGCCTGCCAGGCCAGGAACATCGGCATCCTGCTCGGCGGCGTCTACAACAGCGGCATCTTGGCCAATCCGCACACGAGCGCGAAGTTCAATTATCAGGATGCTGACGCGGCGCTTGTCGCGCGTGCGCTGGAGCTCGACGCGCTCTGTCGCAAGCACGGCACCGAGCTAAAGGCCGCGGCGCTGCAGTTCTGCATGGCCCACCCGGCCGTGACCGTCACGGTGATGGGCGCGCGCAATGCCGCGGAGGCGGCCGAGAACATCGCGATGTCGGAGGCTGCGGTGCCGCAGGCCTTCTGGCAGGAGCTGCGCGCGCGAAACCTCGTCGATGCGCGGGCGCCGCTGCCGGGCGGAGCGTGAGCCATGATCATCGACGGTCACCAGCATTTCTGGGATCCGGCGCGTGCCGACTATCCCTGGATGGACGCGGACGAGCTCACACCGATCCGCCGCGCCTTCGGCCCTGGCGATCTTGCGCCGCTGCTGAAGGCAAACGGCATCGATGCGAGCATCCTGGTGCAGTGCCGCTCCGCGCTCGAGGAGACCGAGGAGTTCCTGCGCATCGCGCATGCGACGCCCTTTGTCATCGGTGTCGTTGGCTGGGCTGATCTGACCGACGGCGCGCTTGACGAAACGCTCGATCGACTGCGCGCTGCGCCGGGTGGCGACAAGCTGGTGGGCATTCGTCACCAGGTCCACGATGAAGCCGATCCGGATTGGTTACTCCGCGAAGACGTCCAGCGCGGCCTTACCGCGGTGTTCGCCCGCGATCTCACCTACGACTTCCTCGTCCGCACCCGCGAGTTGCCGGCTGCTATCGCGACTGCGCAGGCCTTCCCACAAGCACGCTTCGTGCTCGACCACGCCGCCAAGCCGCCGATCGCTGATGGCGCAAGCGACGAATGGGCCGATGGCATCGCGGCGCTGGCCGCTTGCGGCAATGTCTGGTGCAAGATTTCGGGCTTGGCGACGGAAGCAGTCTGGAGCGATTGGAATGCGGAGCGTCTGTTTCCGTTCGTTCAGCATGCCGCGACATGCTTTGGCGAGGATCGGGTGATCTTCGGCTCGGACTGGCCGGTGTGTCTGCTTGCGGGGAGCTACGGCGAGATCAAGGGTGCGCTGGAGGCGTGCCTGATGAGGTTGGGCGCACACGTGCGCGAGAAGGCGCTCGGTGTGAATGCGAAGGCTGCGTATCGGTTGGCTTGACTGTTCAGTCGAGGGTTGCGCTCTTTCCCTCTCCCCTTGTGGGCCCCCTTGTGGGAGAGGGTGGCTCGCCGCGAAGCGGCGAGACGGGCGAGGGGTATCTCTCCGCGCACGACCCTCAAGCAGCAAGGATCGCGGAAGGAACCCCTCATCCGGCGCTTCGCGCCACCTTCTCCCACAAGGGGAGAAGGAAGAAGGCAGCGTGCCCGCCCTTCACGCGCCGGCTGGCACCTGATCCAGAAATCCCGTCACGCTCCTAATCCGGCCGTCCTTTAGGACGGCAAAATCCGTTCCCTTGATCGGGCTGTCGACGCCGTCAGGACCAAGTCCCCACGCGAAGCGCACATGGTCGCCGTAGCCGTTGGGCTCGCCGATCAGCTTGAAGGTGAAATCGGGAAAGCGCTGCTGCACGCCTGCGATCAGCGCGTCGATCCCGTCCTGGCCGTCGCCCTTCATCAGGGGATCGACATAGCTCGCATCCGCTGTCCAGTCTTGGCTGAGCAGTTCGCGCCGGCGGCCGGCGGCGCGTTCGTTCCAGAGTTCGATGTAGCGGCGGGCGATGGTGTTGGGATCGGTCATGATGTTCTCCTTCGACAATGCCGTGTTGGCTGACCGTAACTATCGAAGGAATGCGCGCGCCGATCGATTACCTCGGAGGTCATCGGCGCACGCATAATCTCATGCAGCCGTCACTTCGCCGCGGTCACCATGATCTCTACGGTGTATTGCGGCGCCGCCAGCTTGGCTTCGACGGTGGCGCGGGCCGGCGTGTTGCCAGGCGAGACCCAGGCGTCCCACACCGCGTTCATCTCGCCGAACGTTTTCATGTCGGTGATGTAGATCGTGGCCGAGAGCAGCTTCGATTTGTCGGTGCCGGCCTTGGCGAGGTGGCCGTCGATGGTCGCCAGGATGTCCTGGGTCTGCTTCGTCACGCTTTCGCCGGCAGCCTTGTTGGCGACGACGCCGGCGAGATAGACGGTGTTGCCGTGCACGACAACCTGGCTCATGCGCGGGCCGGTTTCAAAACGCTGAATGCTCATCTGGGATCTCCTGGTGGAAGGGCGGCCCTGTCTAGCCCAGCGATTCGCGCTGTGCCAGCCCGGGCACGCATGCGTTGCCAGACCCGCATGCGTTGCCCAGGCACGCATGCGTTGCCTGCGGCGATGCGCCGCTCAGCGAAACTGGCTGAAGAAAGCCCAGATCGTCTCGGCGCCGTCGATGTCACTGTTCTGTGGCCCGAGCAGGCCGGTCGCGACTTTCGGGAAACGCGCGTCAGGGGCAAATCCGGGCATGCGATGGCCGCCTCGATTGACGCGATAGAGCACGACGTCGTGTCCGGCCGGACAACGTGAGGAAATCTGCGTCACGGTGGATTGGTCGGTGGGACTTCTGTCGGGCAGGTCGGCTTCGGTCAACTCATCCGCGTCGCAGCCATTGAGCTTGCGCCAGAACGCCAGCGTCTCGTCGGTCGACCAGAACCCGTCTGCGGCATAATAGCCCGATCCGCGTCCACCTTCATAGGGCACCAGCGGGTCGGCCGTGCCGTTCATGATCAGGATCGGCAGCGGCCGTGACGGATGGCACGTGATAGCAGCCTCATCGGTGAGATTCATGATCACGCTCGCAGCTGCCGCGAACAGATCGGCGCGGGCGCAAGCCAGCGTCATCGCCATGGCGCCGCCGTTGGAGATGCCCGTCACGTAGACACGCTTTGCATCGGCGGTGCCGTCGGCCACCAGCTTCTCGACGAGCTTTGCGATAAACGCGACGTCATCGGTGCCCTCGGGCGGGCCGCGGAGCGCGGGTCCCGCCTTGGTCCTCGCATCGGCCCAGGCGTGGTTGAGTCCGTCCGGAAAGACAACGGCGAGGCCCTCGCGCCTGGCAAGCTGCGGCCACGCCGTCCGCGCGACCATGTCGGCACCGCGCTGGGTCTTGCCATGCAACACGACAACTAGCGGGGCAGGCTTTTTCGCCGGCAGCAGCGCGGTGTAGGAGCGCTTCACGCCGTTGACGTCGACCGTATCGGCAGACGCCGCCGTGACGGCGGTGAGTGCCACCAGGAACGCCCCGATATGCATCCACCGCCGCATGATCTAGCCCACCGCCTTCGCCGCGGAGCGGCCGGCATTGCGCCCGGAGAACAGGCAGCCGCCGAGGAAGGTGCCTTCCAGCGAGCGGTAGCCGTGCACGCCGCCGCCGCCGAAGCCGGCGGCTTCGCCGACCGCATAAAGGCCGGGAATGACGCTGCCGTCCTCACCGAACACGCGCGACTCGAGATCGGTCTCGAAGCCGCCCAGCGTCTTGCGGGTGAGGATGTTGAGCTTCACCGCGATCAGCGGTCCATGCGCGGGATCCAGGATTCTGTGCGGGGAGGCGGTGCGGATCAGCTTGTCGCCGATATAGCGGCGCGCATTGTGGATGTTCATCACCTGCGCGTCCTTGACGTAAGGGTTGGCGATCTCTCGGTCGCGCGCTTCGATTTGCATCCTGATGTGCTCGAGCCTGACGAGATCGCTGCCGGCAAGCTTGTTCATGGCCGCAACGAGCTCATCGAGCTTGTCGCGCACGATGAAGTCGACACCGTGGCTTTTGAACGCCTCCACCGGCCCCGGCGCGCCTTTGTTGGTGGCGCGGCGCAAGGTCATGCGCCAGCTCTTGCCGGTGAGGTCGGGGTTCTGCTCCGAGCCCGACAGCGCAAATTCCTTCTTGATGATGCTCTGCGTCAGGATGAACCAGGAATAATCGTAGCCCGTCGACATGATGTATTTGAGCTGGCCGAGCGTGTCGGAGCCCGGGAATAGTGGCGCCGGCAGCCGCGTGCCCGTGGCGTCGAACCACATCGAGGACGGGCCGGGCAGGATGCGGATGCCGTGGCGCGGCCAGATGGGTGACCAGTTCTGGATGCCCTCGACGTAATGCCACATGCGGTCGCGATTGATCAGCCGCGCGCCAGCCTTCTCCGTGATGCCGATCATGCGGCCGTCGACATGCTCGGGCACGCCCGAGATCATGAATTTCGGCGGCTCGCCGAGCCGCTTCGGCCAGTTCTGCCGCACCAGCTCATGATTGCCGCCGATGCCGCCGGAGGCGACGATCACCGCTTGCGCCTTCAGCGAGAACTCGCCGACGGCGTTGCGTGACGAGCTCTTGCCCCGCTCGATCGTATCGGGGGCGAGAACGGCGCCGCTGACGCCATCCACCGTGCCGTTGGTGATGGAGAGCGCATCGACGCGATGGCGGAATCGGAAGCTCAGCCGGGCGCTTTGGGCGGCTTCGCGCGCGCGGCGCTCGAATGGTTCGACGATGCCGGGGCCGGTGCCCCAGGTAACGTGGAAGCGCGGCACCGAATTGCCATGGCCCATTGCATCGTAGCCGCCGCGCTCGGCCCAGCCCACCACGGGGAAGATGCGATGGCCCATCGCCCGCAGCCAGCCGCGCTTCTCGCCGGCCGCGAACCCCACGTAAGCCTCGGCCCATTGCCGTGGCCAGAAGTCCTCGTCGCGGTCGAAGCCGGCGGCGCCGATCCAGTCCTGGAGCGCGAGCTCGTAGGAATCCTTGATGCCAAGTCGGCGCTGCTCCGGCGAATCGACCAGGAACAACCCGCCGAACGACCAGAACGCCTGGCCGCCGAGCGACTGCTCGCCCTCCTGGTCGACCACGATGACGCGCTTGCCCGCGTCCGCAATCTCCGTTGCGGCCACCAGTCCGGATAGTCCGGCTCCGACGACGATGACGTCCGTCTCTTCAGTCATGTGTCTCCCCCTCCTCGGGTTCCCCCCTGTAGTTGTCCGGATTGAAGCCAGCGGTTGCAACTGAGATCAAGGGTGTGGCCGGTAAGACATCATTAACTTGTTCCACTTTGGGATAGAGACCAGCCGAGTGCAGCGCGGACGCAACACTGGATTTGAATTTGTTTTGAGCAAGCCGGCGTGCCTAGACAAAACCGCAGACTCGACCGACGCTAGCCGCGCATCACCACCTGACACGCAGATTCGAATACGACTGGGGCGGGGGACAATGAAGGTTCTGACGGGGTTGCTTGCGGCGATTCTGCTGATCGCCGGCATGGGGGCTTCTCACGCGGTGGTTCGAATTGCGGATGACCGCGGCGGCAGGATCGGAACCTACGTCGACAAATACCAGGGCCTGCGGCAATCAGGCGAAACCGTCATTATCGACGGCCTCTGCGCGTCCGCCTGCACCATCGTGCTCGGCGCCATCCCACGCGACCGGATCTGCGTGACCTCGCACGCAACGCTCGGCTTCCATGCGGCGTGGGATTTCGGCAGGAACGGCCGCGCCATCACCAATCCAGAAGCTACCCAGATGCTCTATGCGATGTATCCCTCGCAGGTGAAGCGCTGGATCGCCCAGCGCGGCGGCCTCACCCCGCACATGCTCTTCCTGAGGGGCAAACAGCTCCAGGCCATGTACAAGCCCTGCTACCTGGACGCGCAGGCCTCGACCAATAAGCCGTCGTCAAGGTAGGCCCAACCTCTCCGGTTTTGGCAAACTTGCACCACGATTGAGGTGCTCTCCCGCTTGGCTTGCGGGAGTGGCGACCCTGCGGCAAGCTCGCGCTGCTACACGCTTATCGTGATCTCTGCCCCACCCCTGCGCTTGCCGGGTCGCGCGTCAGCGCCTATTTGAAAGGCAGGGAACCCTTCGCCCCGATCATGACCATGGTTCAACCACTGCACCCGGCCCATCCAGTATCGGACAATTCGCCCAATGCCGGCCGGATGCCGTCCGTGCTGCTGTGGGTGGGCGCGGGTCTCGGCGCGCTCGTCGTGGTCGCCGCCCTCACGCTCTGGTTTCACTACGGCACCCAGGTGTTCTTCGAAATGATCAGGACCGGTTTCGCCGCCTGCTTCTGATCTCGACAGGAAGTGTTCCGCCAATGAGCTCCATCGCCCGTCCGCTGGTGATCGCAACTGCCTTCGCCGCAAGCCTCATCGTCGGGCTCCTGATCATGTTCTGGGCCATGGGCGGGATGAGCAAGGTGGCGCAGCCGGCCGCGATCGGCGGCCCGTTCCAGCTCACCGATCAGAACGGCAAGACCGTCACCGACAAGAACATGAAGGGCAAGCCGACCCTGATCTTCTTCGGCTACACCCATTGCCCCGACGTCTGCCCGACCTCGCTGTTCGAGATCTCGGAAGTGCTGCGCGCGATGGGCAAGGATGCCGACAAGGTCAATGCCATCTTCATCTCGGTCGACCCCGAGCGCGACACGCCGGAAGCGATGAAGGACTATCTGTCGAGCTTCGATCCGCATCTCGAGGGCCTCTCCGGCGATCCCGCCGAGATCGCCAAGGTGATCACGTCCTACCGTGTCTACGCCAAGAAGGTCCCGACCAAGGACGGCGACTACACCATGGACCACACCGCGCTGATCTATCTGATGGACCGCGACGGCCGCTTCGTCTCGCCGTTCAATTTGAAGCGGACGCCGGACGAGGCGGCGGCAGAGCTGAAGCGGTATCTCTGAGAAGAGCGCGATCGCACCGCGACCTCACCTCCCGCCTGCGATGAAACACTCTCTCCTCCGCCTTCCCCGCACTGGGGGTAGGAGCGCACCGTCACCTTGTCCGCATTCCGCGCTCGCGTTCCGGGCCGAATGGTCTATAAGGCCCTCCGATCTCAACGATATCAGTTCATTTCCGGCCGATGACATCATCGCAACAGGCGAAATCGTCGAAATCTGCCCGTGGCTTGCTGCGCCGGCTGGCTATCGGCGGGTGCCTGCTCGCGGGCCTATCCGGCGCGAATGCCCAGACACCAGCCAAGCGGCCGCCCACCGCGCCCCAGGCCACGGCGCAAACCGCGCCCCAGGCCGCCCCCCAGGCCGTGCCCGGCTTTTGGGACCCGCGCCGCCGTCCGGAGCGGCCGGACCTCTCACGCCTGACCGTGATCCGTTTCCTGACCGAGACCGACTATCCGCCATTCAACTTCACCGGCGCCGACGGCAATCCGGCCGGCTTCAACGTCGACCTCGCCCGCGCATTGTGCGACGAGATCAAGGTGACCTGCACGGTGCAGATGCGCCGCTTCGAGACGCTGGTCGACGCGCTCACCTCTAACCGAGGCGATGCCATCATCGCCTCGATGGCGGTGAGCCCGCAGCTCCGCGCCCGCGTCGATTTCACCGATCCCTATTACCGGGTGCCGGCGCGTTTCGTCTCGCGCAAGGACGCGGTGATGCCGGAGATCCGGCCCGAATATCTCGAAGGCAAGAAGGTCGGCGTCATCGCCGGCTCCGCGCACGAAGCTTATCTCAAGGCGATGTTCACCGACGCCGAACTGCACGCCTATCCCAATGACGATGCGCTCCGCAGCGCCTTACGCAAGGGCGAGGTCGATTTCATCTTCGGCGATGCCATCTCGCTCGCGTTCTGGATCAACGGCACCGATTCCGGCGATTGCTGCGCTTTCTCCGGTGGCCCCTTCGTCGAGAGCCGCTTCTTCGGCGAGGGCATCGGCATCGCCGTGCGCAAGGGCAACGACGTGCTGCGCCAGGCCCTGAACTGGGCCTTGTTCCGCGTCTGGGAAAAAGGCCGCTACACCGATCTGTGGCTGCGGTATTTTTCGGTGAGCCCGTTTTAGGTTCTTCGCTGCGCTCAGATCCTCATCCTGAGCGCTTGCGTAGCAAGCCTCTCGACGGATGAAGGCCCCACTGATGGCCTCGCCCTTCAAGACGCGCGCGAACAGCGCGCTCCTCAGGGTGAGGTCTGATACTCGCTCACAAAATTGCATTCTGCCCGGAAATCGCTATTTTCCGCGGCCCGGAGGCCCTGATGTCCGTTATCGATCTTGCCGCGAACCCGAGCGACCTGCGTGCGCTCGCCGAACAATCCAACGCCTGGCCGTTCGAGCAGGCGAAGGCGATCGTCGCGCGGCTGAAGAAAAGCCCGAAGGACGAGGTGCTGTTCGAGACCGGCTACGGTCCCTCCGGCTTGCCGCATATCGGCACGTTCGGCGAGGTCGCGCGCACCTCGATGGTGCGCCATGCTTTCCGCGTGCTGACCGAGGACAAGATCAAGACGCGCCTGCTCGCCTTCTCCGACGACATGGATGGGTTTCGGAAGGTGCCCGACAACGTTCCCAACAAGGAGATGCTCACCGCGCATCTCGGCAAGCCGCTGACGCGGGTGCCGGATCCGTTCTCCAACGAGCACCCCTCGTTCGGACACCACAACAATGCGCGCCTGCGCGCCTTCCTCGACCATTTCGGTTTCGACTACGAGTTCGCGAGCTCGACCGATTACTACACATCGGGCCGCTTCGATGCGACGCTGCTTAAGATGCTGGCCGCCTACGACAAGATCATGGCGATCATCCTGCCGACGCTCGGGCCCGACCGCCGCGCCACCTATTCGCCATTCCTGCCGATCAGCAAGACGACAGGCGTGGTGCTGCAGGTGCCGATGATCCGGCGCGATGTCGCGGCCGGCACGGTGACCTATGTCGATCCTGACACCAACCAGGAAATCGAAACGCCGGTCACCGGCGGCAACGTCAAGTGTCAGTGGAAGGCCGATTGGGCGATGCGCTGGGTCGCGCTCGGCGTCGACTACGAGATGGCCGGCAAGGACCTCATCGATTCCGTGAAGCTGTCCGGCGCGATCGCCAGGGCGCTTGGCGCCACGCCGCCGGAAGGCTTCAACTACGAGCTGTTCCTCGACGAGAAGGGCCAGAAGATCTCGAAGTCGAAGGGCAACGGCCTCACCATCGACGAATGGCTGCGCTACGCCTCGCCGGAATCGCTGTCGCTGTTCATGTACCGTGAGCCGAAGGCGGCCAAGCGGCTCTATTTCGACGTCATCCCGCGCAATGTCGACGATTACCAGCAATTCATCGACGGTTTTGCCAAACAGGACGCCAAGCAGCAGCTCGGCAATCCGGTCTGGCACATTCATAATGGCCATCCGCCGAAGGGCGACATGCCCGTCACCTTCCAGCTCCTGTTGACGTTGGTGTCGTCGTCGAACGCGGAGAATGCCGAGACGCTGTGGGGTTTTATTGGCCGCTACCGTCCCGGCGTGAGCCCGCAGACGCATCCGAAGCTCGATGCCATGGTCGGCTATGCCATCAACTACTACCGCGACTTCGTCGCGCCCACGAAGCAATTTCGGGTGCCGACTGATAGCGAGCGCGCCGCGCTACAGGACCTGCGCGATGCGCTGTCGCAACTGCCGCAGGACGCCTCGGCCGAGGACATCCAGAACGTCGTCTACGAGGTCGGCCGCCGCGAGCCGTTCCTCGATCAGGTCAAGAAGGGCAAAGATGGCCGTCCCGGCGTCACGCTCGATTGGTTCAACATGCTCTACCAGGTGCTGCTCGGTCAGGAGAAGGGCCCGCGCTTCGGCTCCTTCGTCGCGGTCTACGGCATCCAGAACGCGGTCAACATGATCGACGGCGCGCTGGCGCGGAGTGCGTAAGTCGTAGTCCCGATTGCTTGTACTTGATGTTGCCGAGCATCAAGGGGCTGCTTTTGGCGAAGTTGAGCTGGATCGTATGCCCGTGGTTGACGATGGTGTCGGCGCGCTTGCCCCAGTTCAGCAGACGGGCAATTGCGAGAGGGACGGTGAGTCGCAAGGTCGCGGCGAAACGCGGCGTGGGTGATGTCATCGCCTGGTCACCACGCCAGGCGGGGCGCAATCACTGGCTGGCCCAGACGATCCGCGCCATCCAGGCGACATCGCTCACCGCGATCGTCCGCTCCGCCTGTGACGCATCGAACGGCTGCAAGTCCAGCACCTTTGCCGTGCGGCGCTTCAGCGTCGCCACCGTCACCTCGCCCGCTTTGGTCTTCACCACCACGCGATCGCCTTTGCGGATCGGCGTGACGGGCGAGACCAGGATGACGTCGCCATCGCGATAGGCAGGCTGGAGCGCATCGCCGGAAATCTCCAGCGCGAAGGCGTGGCCGTTCTCGGGGGTGGGAAGCGCGATTTCGGTCCAGCCCTTGCCGGATGGAAGGCCGGACTCGTCGAATGCGCCGCTCGCACCGGCGAGTGCGAAGCTGAGCAGCGGCACCGAGTGAGGCTCGCCGGCGTCCCCGTCGATCAGCCTCGCAAAGCTGTCGATCGAGGCGCCGGCCGCCGCCAACGCCTTCGCGATCGATTCCGTCGAGGGCCAACGCTCGCGGCCGTCGGAGGTGACGCGTTTGGACCTGTTGAAGGTGGTGGGATCGAGCCCCGCGCGCTTGGCAAGGCCGGATGGCGAAAGCCCGGCGCGCGCCGCCAGCCGATCCAGCGCGACCCAGATCTGGTCGTGAGTCAGCATCCTCTGCGCTTTGGCCTGTTTGACCATCGAAGCAACTCAGGAAAACTGTCCTCAAATCAAACCGGTTTTCCGTTTTTCGCGCAAGGGGTGGTGGGCAGAAGCGTTTTCAAGCGAAGTGGGTACCGGTTCGCGTCAAGAAGACGCGTCAAAACAAGAATCTAGAGCCCCGTTCCGATTTCATCGGAACGGAAAGGCTCTAGGTCTTGAGTTCGGAAGGGGGCGCCTTTACGGTCGCGGCCGGGTTTTGAGGACCCGCGACAGACGAAAAATCCCAAAAGACTCAAAGAGCAAACAGGACTGCGGTAGCGGTGGTCAAGATCTACAAAATCTGTCCGGCCTCGGCCTGGCGCGAGGCGGAACGGCAGGGTGTCTACCGTGGCAGCGCCGATGATGCGCGCGACGGTTTCATCCATTTCTCGACCGCCGCCCAGGTTCCCGAGACCCTGCGCAAGCATTATGTCGGGCAGCGCGCGCTGTTCCTGGTCGAGGTCGACGGCGATGCGCTCGGCAGCGAATTGCGCTGGGAGCGATCGCGCAATGACGAGCTGTTTCCGCACCTCTATGGCGAGCTCGATCTCGGTGCGGTGATCGCGGTGATGAACCTCAACATCCGTTCCGACGGGGGTCACGATGTTCCGGAGCTTGCCCCGTGATCCGCGCTTTCGACGCGTTTTCGCTGCCGGTGCTGCGCTGGCTCGACCCGGAGGATGCGCATCGCCTCGCGATCCAGGGCCTGCGCTTCTTGCCACCGGTGAAGCCGCGCCTTGATGATCCCAAGCTCGCGGTGCGCGCCTTCGGGCTCAACTTCCCCAATCCGATCGGCATGGCCGCGGGCTTCGACAAAAGCGCCGAGGTGCCGGATGCGCTGCTGCGGCTCGGCTTCGGCTTCGTCGAGATCGGCTCGGTGACGCCGAAGCCGCAAAGCGGCAACCCGCGGCCGCGGCTGTTCCGGCTGGAGCGCGACGAGGCCGTCATCAACCGCATGGGCTTCAACAATGACGGCGCGGACATCGCCTTGCGCCGGCTCGCGGCGCGCGCAGCGCACGGCGGCATCGTCGGCGTCAATGTCGGCGCCAACAAGGATTCACCCGATCGCGTCGGCGACTACGTCAAGCTGATCGAGACCTTTGCGCCGGTCGCGAGCTATTTCACCGTCAACGTCTCCTCCCCGAACACACCGGGTCTGCGCAATTTGCAGGAAGGCGCACTGCTAGACGATCTTCTCGCACGCGTGATCGACGCGCGCGAACGGGTGCGCCAGAAGGCCGGCGACACGCCGGTGCTGCTCAAGATCGCGCCTGATCTCAGCCTTGCTCAGCTCGACGATGTCGTGCAGGTGGCGCGCTCGCGCCGGGTCGACGGCATGATCGTGTCGAACACGACCATCGCGCGACCGAGCACGCTGCGTGAGGAGATGCGGGCCAGGGAGCAGGGCGGTCTGTCCGGACGACCGCTATTTCGCCTGTCGACCCGTATGGTCGCGGAGACCTATGTGCGGGTCGAGGGCGCATTTCCCCTGATCGGCGTTGGTGGCGTCGATTCGGGCGGGGCCGCGCTGACCAAGATCCGCGCCGGTGCCAGCTTGATCCAGCTCTATTCGTCGCTGGTCTACAAGGGGCTCGGCCTGGTCGACGAGATCAAGCGCGACCTGACTTCGACGCTGCTCCGCACCGGGCGGGATTCGCTCTCCGAGATCGTCGGCGCGGATGCGGCGACGCTCACGGCGGAAGATTGGCCGGGGATGTAAGGTGGATTCCGCGCAGCGCGCCGCCTTGTGCGGTGCGCTGCTGATCGGGGCCCACAGGGTCCCGGCTCTGCGCAGCAGCGTATCACGCTGCAGCGCGTCCGGGACACGAACATCTCGGCTACGATCTTTCTACGGCTTCGAAAACGTCGCCCTGAACTGCGCCGGATAGCGCACGGCCTGCAAGCCGCCGCGCGAGACGTAGGAGGCCATCAGGGCGCTCCACAGTCCGGCATTGCCGAACGATTGCAGCGCCCACCAGGTGCCGAGGAAGATCGCGAGCGAGGCCAGCATCAAATTGCGCATCTCGCGCGCCCAAGTCGCGCCGATATAGATGCCGTCGAACCCGAAGGCGAAGACGCCGGGTAGGGGCGCGAGTACGACGAACGGCAGGAAGTCCCGCGCGGTACGGCGGACGTCTTCGCTCGCCGTCATGAAATCGATCAGGGCCGGCCCGAACAGCGCGAACAGCACCGCGACGACGATTGCAAAGCCGAGCCCCCACAGCAGCACCAGCCGGGTCGAATCGGCAAATCCCTTGGCATCGCGTGCGCCAAGGGTACGGCCGCAGAGCTGCTGGGCCGCGTTGGCGAGACCGTCGAGGAAGAAGGCGCTGACCAGCAGGAAGTTGTTGAGCACGGAGTTGGCGGCCAGCATGACGTCGCCGGCCTGTGCGCCCTTGGCGGTGAAGAACAGGAACACGGCGATCAGCGCTGCGGTGCGGATCAGGATGTCTGAATTCACCGCCAGCATGCGCAGGAGCTTCTCGCGGTCGAGCAGCGTAGCGTACGGGACGGCAAAGCCGCCGTCGGCAAAATAGCGGCAGACGATCACGCCAAGGGCGAACCCGACGGCTTCCGACAACAGCGCGGCGCTCGCGGCGCCGGCGATGCCGGTGTCATAGACCAGCACCAGCAGGATCGTCGCCGCCATGTTGACGAGATGATGACGACCTGAAGCAACAGAGCCGAATTGGCGCGGGCCTGGCCGATCAGCCAGCCGAGGATGACGTAATTGGCGAGCGCGAACGGCGACGACCAGATCCGGATCTCGAAGTACGTCTTCGCGGCCTGCGTCACGCCCTCGCTGCCGCCCATGAGGTCGAACAGCACCGCGGCCAGCGGCAGTTGCAGTGCGATCAGCGCGGCGCCGATCAGGCCAGCAACGATGAAACCGCGCGCCAGGATCGCGGTCGGCTCGCGCGCATCACCCGCGCCCAGCGATTGCGCGGTGAAGGCGAGCGTGCTCATGCGCAGGAAGCCGAACAGCCAGAACAGGCAGTCGAAAATCACTGACGCGATCGCGACGCCGCCGAGCAGCGCCGCATCGTCGAGCCGTCCGATCGCCGTGGTCGAGACCACGCCGATCAGCGGCGTGGTGAGGTTCGCGACCATCGCAGGGCCGGCGATGGCGAACACCTGGCGGGAACCGATCCTGGGGTGAACGGGCGCGTGCATGTCAGAACACGAGCACCATGCCGTCTTCGGCGGCGAGATGCTCGATGTCGTCCAGGCGCGACAGCATGTCGTCGCTCATATGGGTGAGGACGAGGCGCTTTGCGCCGATCGCGGGCAGATGCTGTTCCAAGGTCTTCAGGCTGAGATGGTTCTTGACCGCCTTCTCGTACATATAGGCTTCGGCAATGAAAAGATCCGCGTCATGCGCCAGCGGAATGAGCGTCTCCGTCCATTCGGTATCGGCGCTGTAGGCGAGCGTGCGGCCCTCAGCCTCGACGCGATAGGCCAGGAATGGCCCGCCGGATTGGCCGTGCACGACCGGGTAGGGCGTCACTGTCACTTCGCCGAAGCTTTGGCTTTGCCGAGGCGCGAGTTCGACGACGGAGAGCTCGAAACGTTGTTCTGTCTTCGAGGAGTGCTCGAACAGCGCTTCCATCACCTGCGTCAGTCGCATCTCGATGCCTTGCGGGCCCGCAATCGTCAGCGGCCGCGTCCGCCGCGAGAATTGGGCGTCGAGCAGGAAGAATGGCAGCCCGGCGAAATGATCGCCGTGGAAATGCGTGATGAGAATGAGATCGATGTCATTGCGCTCGATCTCCAGCCGTTTCAGGGCCGGCAGAGCCGACGCGCCGCAATCGATCAGGAAATTGGTCTCGCGCCCCGAGATGTGGAAGCAGGTGTTGAGCCTGCCACCGGAGCCGAAGGCGTCACCGCAGCCGACAAAGCGTAGTTGCATCGGCTGCGGGCCCCTAAATCCTTACCTGCCGCGCGGCGCGCCGAACACGCGCGACAGCAGCCAGATCGGAATAACGATGACCGCGCCCAGCAGGAAGTAGCGCCACAGCCAGTTCACGGCATCGAAGCCGAGATCCCACAGCCGCTGGAATAACAGGCGGATGCTGGTGATGATATTCCAGGGGTCGAAGCCGATCGCGGCCAGCACGACGCCGACCAGGATCGAGAGCAGGACCAGCCGAAACGCGACCGCCAGCGGCGTGCCGCCGAGAAAGCGGTTCAGGCCATCGCTGCGGCCAGCCGGCAAATCTCTGACGTCGTGGGCCATCGCAAGAAACTCCTCAACGGGGATTCGCCCCGATTATAGGTCACCGCGGGGCACATGGGGAACCCGCAACGGTGCGTCAATCAGCTTACCGCATTTTAATTCGGGCAGCGCCAGGGCCACGATTTGGGCGCGCCGCCCGCCGCGGGCGCGGTGCAAACCTCTTCCGCTTGCGGGAGAGGTCGGCGCGTAGCACCGGGAGATGGCTCTATCCTCCCAGGCAATCCCAATGCGGAGACACCCTCTCCCCAACCCTCTCCCGCAAGCGCCCGCAAGCGGGAGAGGGAGCGCACCTCTGCCTCGGCGAGAAACGAGCCTCGATTCAGCGCGCTTTCACGCCTCGATCTCCGCCGCCTCCGCCTTCAGCATCCTTTCCAACGTTTCCAGCCGGTCGGCCTCGCGCGGCGGCTTGTCCCAGCGCAAGCGGCTGATGCGGGGAAAGCGCATGGCGACGCCGGATTTGTGCCGCGGCGAGCGCTGGAGCCCTTCGAAAGCGACCTCCAGCACCAGCCCCTTGTCCGGCTCGTGCACGACATGGCGAACGGGGCCGAATTTTTCGGTGGTGTTGCGGCGGACGAAGCGGTCGATCTGCAACAGCTCCTCGTCGGTGAAGCCGAAATAGGCTTTCCCGACCGGCACCAGCTCGTCGCCGCCATCGCCTGCGGTCCAGACGCCAAACGTGTAGTCGGAATAATAGGACGAGCGCTTGCCATGACCGCGCTGCGCATACATCAGCACGGCGTCGATGATGTGCGGGTCGCGCTTCCACTTCCACCATTGTCCCTTCGGCCGCCCCGGCATATAGGGCGCATCGCGCCGCTTCAGCATCACGCCTTCGACCGCGTCCGCATCTTCGCCCGCGCCGGCGCTGGCAGGATCGGCGCGCGCAGCGGTCAGCGCCTCCCAGCTTGCGAACGGAATGGTGGGCGACAGGTCGATGCGGGGATCGTCAAGCTTTGCGATGAAGCTCTCCAGCCGCTCACGCCGTTCCGCGAACGGCAGCTCGCGCAGATCGTTCTCGTCGTCGCCCAACAAATCGTAGGCACGCAAGTGGATCGGAAATTCTTTGATCAACTTCGGCGAGACCACCTTGCGGTTCAGCCGCTGTTGCAGGACGTTGAAACTCTGCACGCGGCCCTCACGCAGGATCAGCAGCTCGCCGTCGATGGCGCCGGGCAAGCGCAGCGCCGGCACGAGGTCGGGAAAACTTCCCGTAATGTCCTCGCCGGTGCGCGAGTAGAGGCGCGCCGTGATGTCGCCGCGATCATCGCGCCCTGCCACCGCCTGCACGCGGATGCCGTCCCATTTCCATTCGGCGATGTAATCGGCGGGATCGAGTGCGGCGAAATCCGTGTCCTCGATCGCATGCGCCAACATCACGGGCCGAAACGGCGCCGGATCGCGATTGACCGGCTTTTCGGCGCGCCCCTCGAGCCACGCGAAGAGGTCGAGATACGGCGGGGCGAGCACCGGCCAGATCAGCTCGATCTCGTGCGGATCCTTGTCACCGAGCGCCGCTACCGCGGTCTTGGCAAGACGCGCGGAGATGCCGATGCGAAGCCCACCGGTGACGAGCTTCAGCAGTGCCCAGCGGCCGGTCTCATCGAGCTCGTCAAGCCAGCGTTCGAGTTGCCTTGGCAGCTCGGTCTTGCCGAGCGTGCGCAGTGTGGTGACGACTTCGGTGAGGCTCGGCGGGGGTGGGTTGTTGTGGGCGGCGAGCGCGGCCTTCGGCCACATCAGCGCCACCGTCTCGGAGAGATCGCCGACGTAATCGTAGCTCAACCCGAACAGCACCTCATCCGTGCGCGAGGCAATCAAATCGCGGATCAGGGCCGGCTTGGCGTGCTTGAAGCTCAGCGCGCCGGTCAGCGCGGCCAGCGCGTAGCCGCGGTCGGGATCGCCGACCTCGCGAAAATAGCCGGTGATCAGCCGCAGCTTGTTGTTGCGGCCGGGCTCGTAGGCGAGACGGTCCAGAAGCTCGGCGAAGCGGTTCATGCCTCCGCCTCGCCTTCAATTGGCGTCTCGCTCTCCTCCTCGTCGCCATAGCCGACGAGATCAAGCGGCCGCGCCTTCAGGCCCTTGCTTTGGCACCAATGCACCAGCGCGTCTTCCTGGCCGTGGGTGACCCAGATCTCGCCGGCACCTGTCGCACCGATCGTGGAGGTGAGGCCATCCCAGTCGGCATGGTCGGAGATCACCAGCGGCAGCTCGACGCCGCGCTGCCGCGCTCGGGCGCGCACGCGCATCCACCCGGAGGCGAAGGCGGTGAGGGGATCGGGGAAGCGCCGTGTCCAGAGATCGGACGTTGCCGACGGCGGTGCCAGCGTGATGGTGCCGGCGAGCGCCGCTTTCTTCACGCCTTTCGCGGGCCTGAGCTCGCCGAGTTCGATGCCGCGGCTCTGATAGTAATGCGTGATCGTCTCCATCGCGCCATGTAGGTAGATCGGCGCGTCGTAGCCGGCTTGGCGCAAGAGCGCGATCACGCGCTGGGCCTTGCCGAGCGAATAGGCGCCGACGAGATGCGCGCGCTCCGGAAACAGTGCGACGGAGGCGAGCAGCTTCTTCACCTCGTCGGCGGCGTCGCCATGACGGAATACCGGCAGCCCGAAGGTCGCCTCAGTAATGAAAACGTCGCAGGGCACGAGCTCGAACGGCGGGCAGGTCGGATCGGGTGCGTCCTTGTAATCGCCGGAGGCGACGATGCAGGTGTCTTTGCAGGTCACCGCGATCTGCGCCGAGCCCAAGACGTGTCCGGCCGGGTGAAATTTGACGGTGACGTCGCCGAGCCGGATCTCCTCGCCATAGCGGATCGCTTGCGTCGAGCCTGCAAATTGATCGCCATAGCGCAGCCGCATCATGTCGAGCGTTTCCTGCGTCGCCAGCACCGCGCCATGGCCGGCGCGGGCATGATCGGAATGGCCGTGGGTGATCACCGCCCGCTCAACCGGGCGCACGGGGTCGATATGGAAGCCGCCGGGCTTGCAGCACAGGCCGGCAGCAACTGGCAGCAGGATGTCTTGCGGGCGCATGGAGACGATATAGGAGGCAGGCGCCCCGAATTCATCTGTCATGCGCGGGCTTGCCGTCTCCGCAAGGCTTCGCCGGCCCGGCGGCGTAAAAGCCCGCCGAAGCCAATGAGCGGAGGCTTGACCCGCGCATCCATCCACTTAAACAGTCTTTTTTTGATGGATTGCCGGGTCCGCCGGCAATGACGAGCCGAGTTCCTATGCCCCTGCGCTTGTTCCTGACCTCCGGCGATCTCATGGCCGACCGCCGCTTCGAGTTCGCGCGCGACCTCCAACTCAAGGGCGATCTGGCCGCGGCCGCGGACCTGCTGGAGCAGGCGATCGAGCTCGCGCCGAACTTCACCTCGGCCTGGTTCACCCTCGGTGAAATCCGTCAGCAGCTCGGCGAGCGCGACAAGGCCATCGCGGCGTTTCGTGAAGCGCTCAGGTCCGATCCCGCGGATCAGCACGGCGCCGGCCTGCATCTGATGCGGCTCGGTGACGCCGAGATGGCGGAGATGCCGAAGGCCTATGTGCAGGCCCTGTTCGATCAATATGCGCCGCGCTTCGAGCACACGCTGATCAACGATCTCGGCTATCGCGCCCCGAGCCTGATCTTCAAGGCGGTGCTGGCCTCACGCGCGGCCGCCAAGAAGCCCGCTTTCTTCAAGCGCACCATCGATCTCGGCTGCGGCACCGGGCTCGCGGCCGCCGCCTTCGCCAAGCAGGTCGATCATTTCGTCGGCATCGATCTGTCGGCCGGCATGATCAAGCAGGCGCGCGCCACCAATCTCTATGCCGAGCTCGAAGTCGCCGACATGATCGAAGGCCTGCGCGGCAAGAGTGATGCGAGCGCGAACCTCGTCGTCGCCGCCGATGCCTTCGTCTATCTCTCTGATCTTGCGCCGGTGCTCACCGAGGCAAAACGCGTGCTCGCAGCCGGCGGCGTGTTGGCCTTCACGCTGGAGACGCATGACGGCAGCGGCATCGTGCTCGGCGAAGGCCTGCGCTATGCCCATTCCGCGGAATATGTGCGCGGCGCCATCGCGAAAGCCGGGCTCAAGCTGCTGACACTGGAGCCGGCCTCGCCGCGCAACGAGAACAACGAGCCGGTGCGCGGCCTCGTTGTCGTTGCCGAGAAAACTTGAGTCTAGGCGCTAATCGCCGGGCGATTTGAGCGTCATTGCGTCGCAAAGCTGCGACTTCCCACTTGCGAGCCGCGCGGCGGTGCCAGCACAATGCGCGCACAGGGAGAAACAAACATGACCAAGAATCCATCGCGGCGCGACTTCAGCGCCGCCGCGCTCGCCACAATCGCCGCATCCACTTTGCCTGCGCCCTATGTCTGGGCCGCGGAGAAGAAATACGATGCGGGCGCCAGCGATACCGAGATCAAGATCGGGCAGACCGTGCCGCATTCCGGCCCCGGCTCGCTCTACGGCGTGCTCGGCCGTATTGGCGAGGCTTATTTCCAGATGCTGAACGAGAAAGGCGGCATCAACGGGCGCAAGATCAAGTTCCTCACCATGGACGATGCCTACAGCGCGCCGAAATGCGTCGAGGCGACGCGGCGCCTGGTCGAGCAGGAGGAGGTGCTGGCGCTCTACGGCTCGCTCGGCACCGCGCCGCAGACCGCCGTGCACAAATACCTGAACTCCAAGGGCGTGCCGCAGCTCCTGCTCAACACCGGCGCGTCGAAATGGAATAACCCGA
Source organism: Bradyrhizobium sp. 179 (assembly GCF_023073535.1). Taxonomy (NCBI): domain Bacteria; kingdom Pseudomonadati; phylum Pseudomonadota; class Alphaproteobacteria; order Hyphomicrobiales; family Nitrobacteraceae; genus Bradyrhizobium; species Bradyrhizobium sp. 179. Next base: position 118,297 of record NZ_JADPJR010000160.1, read on the forward strand.
AAGAGTTCAAATGGACCATGGCGGGCCTGCCGCTCTATCCGACCGAGGCGCGCATCCTGGCCCGGCACGTCGTCAGCGTGAAGCCGAACGCCAAGATCGGCATCCTCTACCAGAACGACGATTTCGGCCGCGACTTCCTGGGTCCCTTCAAGAAGGTGCTGACTGACGCCGGCGGCACCGCGCAGGTGATCATGGAGCAGACCTACGATCTCACCGAGCCGACTGTCGATTCCCAGCTCATCAACCTGTCGAAGTCGGGCGCCGATGTCTTCTACAACATCTCCACTGGCAAGGCGTCGTCGCAGTCGATTCGGAAAGTAGCCGAGCTCGGCTGGAAGCCGCTGCAACTGCTGTCGGCCGGCTCGACCGGCCGCTCCATCCTCAGCGCCGCGGGCCTCGAGAACGCCGCCGGCATCGTCGCCATCCGCTACAACAAGGAGGTCGGTCTGCCGAAATGGGAGAAGGACCCCGACGTGATGGCGTTCGAGGAGCTGCGCAAGAAATACACGCCGGCGATCGATCCCGACAACACCATTGCCTTCGCCGGCTACGGCCAGGCGGTGACCATGGGCGAGATCCTGCGCCGCTGCGGCGACGAGCTCACACGCGCCAACGTGCTGAAGCAGGCATCAAACCTCAACGGTTTCCACTCGCCCTATTTCCTCGACGGCGTCACCTACAGTTACACGCCCGAGAATTACACGCCAATGAAGACGCTGTTCATCTCGACGTTCACCGGCAAGGACTGGGACATCTCCGACAAGCCGATGTCGGAGTAGGTCTGTTTTCTTCCCTTCTCCCCTTGTGGGAGAAGGTGGCGCGAAGCGCCGGATGAGGGGTCCTCTCCGCGTTCTCGAGAGAGAATGACGTGCTGAGAGAAACCCCTCACCCGTCTCGCCGCTAGCGCGGCGATCCACCCTCTCCCACAAGGGGCTACCGTATTCACACATCTCTGTCGGAGCCATTCGCCGATTAAGCCCAAAAAGTGAGTCATCCGAGTCACTTGTCTCGATTCTGCAGCGCGTGAGCGTCCAAAACCTGGCTTTTGCTAACTCATTGAAGATGATTCCATTTTCGAGATGTGTGAATCTGGTAGCCCACAAGGGGAGAGGGGACAGCGGTGTCCCGCCATTGGCAGCACTGCACCCCTCGACGAACCCGCGCGCACGGCTTACCTCTTATGCCGTGCCGCCCCGCATCCTCAAATCCCCGGCCGAGCCGCCTGCGCTGCTGCCGGACCGCTTCAACGCGTGGTTCGCAGCCCGCGGCTGGTCGCCGCGCGCCCATCAATTGGCGCTCTTGGAGAAGGCACGCGAGGACCGCTCGGCGCTGCTGATCGCGCCGACCGGTGCCGGCAAGACGCTGGCGGGATTTCTGCCGACGCTGGTGGAGTTGTCTTCTGATGCAGCTCGGCGGGAGGCTAGCGCGAAGAAGAGCCTCGTCTCCACCGGACGCAGCCTGCAGCGCAGCGGCGGTCTCCACACGCTCTACATCTCGCCGCTGAAAGCGCTCGCCGTCGACATCGCGCGCAATCTGGAGCGGCCGATCGCCGAGATGGCGCTGCCGATCAAAGTCGAGACCCGCACCGGCGACACGCCGGTGTCGCGCCGGCAGCGGCAGCGGCGCTACCCGCCTGACGTTCTGCTGACCACGCCCGAGCAGCTTGCGCTGTTGCTGTCCTCCGACGACGCGCCATTCCTGTTCTCCTCCTTGAATCGCATCGTGCTCGACGAGCTGCATGCGCTGGTGACGTCGAAGCGTGGCGATTTGCTCTCACTCGGGCTGGCGCGGCTATGGCGGCTGGCGCCGCAGCTGCGTGCGATCGGCCTGTCGGCGACTGTCGCCGAACCGGAGCAGCTCGCGCGCTTCCTGGTGCCGCAGCCCGAAGGCAGGGAAGCTGCCGCCGACATCGTCGTCGCCGGTGGCGCCGCGCCGCCTTTGGTCGAGATGCTGGATACGCGCGAGCGATTGCCCTGGGCCGGTCACAGCGCGCGGCACGCGCTCCCTGAGATCTACGAGCTGATCAAGGCGAACAAGACCACGCTGGTTTTCGTCAACACCCGCAGCCAGGCCGAGATGCTGTTCCAGAATCTCTGGAGCATGAACGATGACGGCCTCGCCATCGCCCTGCATCACGGCTCGCTGGACGTCGCCCAGCGCCGCAAGGTCGAGGACGCGATGTCGACGGGCAGGCTGCGTGGCGTGGTCTGCACCTCCTCGCTCGACCTCGGCGTCGACTGGGGCGACGTCGATCTCGTCGTTAATATCGGCGCTCCCAAGGGATCCTCGCGCCTGATGCAGCGCATCGGCCGCGCCAACCACCGCCTCGACGAAGCCTCGCGCGCGGTGCTGGTGCCCGCCAACCGCTTCGAGGTGCTGGAGTGCCGCGTCGCGATCGATGCCATTGCGGAGAATGCGCAGGACACGCCGCCGCTGCGCACTGGCGCGCTCGATGTGCTCGCCCAGCACGTGCTCGGCTGCGCCTGCGCCGAACCGTTCTTCAGCGACGAGCTCTACGGCGAGGTTCGCACCGCCGCGCCCTACGCAAACCTGTCGCGGCAGGATTTCGACGACGTGGTCGATTTCCTCGCTTCCGGCGGCTATGCGCTGAAGACCTATGAGCGCTTCGCCCGTATCAAGCAGGACAAGGAAGGGCGCTGGCGCGTCGCCAACCCAAAAGTGCGGCAGAGCTACCGCATGAATGTCGGCACTATCGTCGAGGACGACATGCTGAAGGTGCGGCTGGTGCGCTCGCGCGGCGGTCAAGGAACAGCAGGCGGCTCGACAGGGGTGATCGCGCGCGGCGGCAGGCTGCTTGGCGAGATTGAGGAAGCCTTCATCGAGGGCTTGAGCCCCGGCGACACCTTCGTGTTCAGCGGCGAGGTGGTGCGCTACGAGACCCTGGTCGAGGACCAGGTTTATGTCTCGCGCGCGCATGACAAGGATCCGAAGGTGCCGTCCTATATGGGCGGCAAATTCCCGCTCTCGACCTATCTCGCCGAGCGCGTGCGCCGGCTGCTCGATGACGGGCGCGCATGGGCTGGCTTGCCCGAGCAGGTGCGCGATTGGCTGTCGCTGCAAAAGGATGTCTCCCGCGTGCCCGCGGTGCGCGAGCTCCTGGTCGAGAGCTTTCCACGCGCCAACAAGCATTATCTCGTCTGTTATCCGTTCGAGGGCCGTCTCGCGCACCAGACCCTCGGCATGCTGCTGACGCGTCGTCTCGAACGCGCCCGCGCCCGGCCGCTCGGCTTCGTTGCCAACGAATATGCGATCGCGGTCTGGGCGCTTGGCGACATGTCGTTCATGATCCGGGACGGCCGGATCGATCTCGATGCCCTGTTCGACCCCGACATGCTCGGCGACGATCTCGAAGCCTGGCTGGCCGAATCGGCGCTCATGAAGCGCACCTTCCGCAATTGCGCGATCATCTCCGGCCTGATCGCGCGACGCCATACCGGCGAAGAGAAAAGCCGCCGCCAGGTGCTGTTCTCCACCGATCTGGTCTACGACGTGCTGCGCAAGCACCAGGCCGATCACGTGCTCTTGCGCGCCGCCCGCGCCGATGCCGCCACCGGCCTGCTCGACCTGCGCCGTCTCAGCGACATGCTGATGCGTATTCAGGGCCGGATCACGCTTCGGGAACTCGACCGCGTTTCTCCGCTCGCCGTCCCCGTGATGCTGGAAATCGGCCGCGAGTCAGTTTATGGCGAAGCTGGCGACGAGCTGTTGGCCGAAGCCGCCGACGAGCTGGTCAAAGAGGCGATGGGATAAGAGCAGGTTCGGACGTGACGGCAGGCGCGCAGGTTTCAGGAGATGTCGAGGACATGCGCGTTTCGAAGGTTACCATCAGCGGTGTGACGTTCGCGGCCGACCTCGCCGGTGCATTGTTCTGGGAGGAGCAGCGCCTGCTCGTCGTCTCCGACCTGCATCTGGAAAAAGGCTCCAGCTTCGCCACCCGCGGCGTGCTGCTGCCGCCCTACGACACGCTGGCGACGCTCAGCCGCCTTGCTGCTGTCATGTCCCGCCATGATCCACGCATTGTCATCGCGCTCGGCGACAGTTTTCACGACCGCACCGCGCATGAGCGTTTGTCGCCGGAAGATCGCGAAGCTGTCGCCGCACTCCAGACCGGCCGCGACTGGATCTGGATCTCGGGCAATCACGATCCCATGCTGCCGCGTGATCTCGGCGGCACCGTCGCCGACGAAGTCGCGATTGGCCCGATCGCCTTCCGCCACGAGCCGACCGGCGCAAGCGGCGAGATTGCCGGCCATCTGCATCCGAAGGCCCGCGTCTCCACCCGCGGCCGCTCGATGGAGCGCCGCTGCTTTGCCAGCGACGGGATGCGCGCCGTGATGCCGGCCTTCGGCGCCTATACCGGCGGCCTCAGCATTCGCGATGCCGCCTTCGCAAAGGTCTTTCCGACCAACGGCTTTGTCGCCCATCTGCTCGGCGACCGCCGCGTCCACGCGATCGCCGCGTCGCGGTGTTATTAGGCCGCCTTCGCCTGCACATCATCGCAGAACTCGGCGAGCCGATCGGCCAGCCGCAGCGTCGCGGGGCTGGCGCCGGGCGCGGCCATCAATGCCACCTCCGTGCGGTTGATCGGCGCAAAGCCGTCCTTGGCGGTCAGCACGCGGTGGTCGGACTGGATGGCCATCTCCGACAGGATGCTCAGCCCCATGCCGGCGGCGACCGCGGCCTGGATGCCGGCGAGACTGGATGACGTGTAGGCGGTGTGCCAGGCGCGGCCCGCGCTTTCCAGCGCGTGGATGGCGCCGGCGCGATAGATGCAGCCGAGCGGAAACCCGATCAGCGGCACCGAGGGCACGTTGACGTCGACCGGATGGCTCTTGCTGGTGACCCAGTGCACCCGCTCGGGCCACACCGCGATGGCGTCCTTGGCGCCGGCCTCGCGCTTGTACAGCGCAAGATCGAGTTCGCCGCGTTCGAGATCGCGGGCCAGATGCTTGCTCTGGTCGGCGCGCACGTCGAGCCGCAGGCGCGGATGCGAGCGTGAGAACGCACCCAGCAGTTTCGCCAGTCGGTACGCCGCGAAATCCTCGGGAATGCCGAGCCGGATCGCGCCTTCGCCCTCGGGCTGGCGCAGCACGTCGCGCGCCTCCTCGGCCAGCGAGAGCAGCCGCCGCGCGTAGGACAGCAGCCGCTCGCCGGCCTCCGTGGGGCGGACATCTTTGCCGTCGCGGTGCAGCAGCACCTGGCCGACGTCCTCCTCCAGCCGCTTGATCTGCTGGCTCACGGTCGACTGCGTGCGGTGAACGCGCTCGCCGGCGCGGGTGAAGCCGCCGGCCTCGACCACCGAGACGAAGCTGCGCAGCAGCTCGAGATCGAGCATGCCGGCCTCCATTCGAAAATCCACTGAATTGAAGTTAATCATTTAATTTCCAAATGGCAAGCTGCGTTCTTAGATCGAGGGCTCAGGAGAATGTCATGTCGCTCGCCCCATCGATCGCCGTCCCCCGCAGCCGTTTCAATCCGCTGCCGCTCTATATCGGCCTGTTCTGCCTGCTCTGGAGCTACGCCTTCGTCGCCGGCAAGATCGGCGTCACCTATTGCCCGCCGCTGATCCTGCTCGCCGCGCGCTTCTCGCTCGCCGGCGTTCTGATCCTGGGCGCGACCTGGATCCGCGGCGACGGCTGGTCGCTGTCCTGGCGCGACGCCGCGATCTTCGCCGTGCTCGGCATCGCCAACAACGCGCTCTATCTCGGCCTCGGCTATACCGGCCTGCAATCGGTCTCCGCCGGCCTCGGCGGGCTGATCGTCTCGGCCAATCCGGTGTTCACGGCTGCGCTCGCCGCGCTGCTGCTCGACGAAGGCATGACCTGGCGCAAGGCGGCGGGCCTGCTGCTCGGCATCATCGGCGTCACCTTCATCGTCTGGCATCGTTTGTCGGTCGGCACCGACAGCCTGCACGGCATCCTGTTCACGCTGGCCTCACTGGCCTCGATCGTCGCCGGCACCATTCTGTTCAAGCTGCTGGCGCCGAAGGGCTCGTTGTGGATCGGCAACGGCATCCAGAATCTCGCCGCCGGCATCGTGCTGGCGCCGGTCGCGCTCACCTTCGCCGACGTTCACGCGATCGTGGTCACCCCGAGCCTGATCGGGGCCTTTGCCTTCCTCGTGCTCGGCGGCTCGATCCTCGCCTACCTGCTCTGGTTTCATCTCCTGAAAGTGTGTGGCGCCACCGCCGCCAGCGCCTATCATTTCCTGATGCCGCCACTGGGCATGCTGTTCGCGTTCCTCGTGCTCGGCGAGCATGTCGAGGCCCGCGATTTGCTCGGGATCATTCCAGTCGCGCTCGGCATCTATCTGGTGACGCGTCCTGCAAAGCCCGTCTCGTAAACAGGAGTTCATCATGCCCGTTTCCATCACCCTGATCGGCGGCCCCACCGCGCTGATCGAGATCGACGGCTTTCGCCTGCTCACCGATCCCACCTTCGATGCGCCCGGTGCCTATCAACTGCCGCATGTGAAGCTGGAGAAGACGATCGGACCTGCCGTCAGGCCTGACGCAATCGGTCCGATCGACGCCGTGTTGCTCAGCCACGACCAACACTCCGACAATCTCGACAATTCCGGCCGTGAATATCTCTTCAAGGTCAAGCGCGTGCTGACGACCGAAGCCGGCGCAAAGCGCCTCGGCGGCCATGTCGAGGGCCTTGCGCCCTGGAGCGCCGCGCATCTCAGGGACGGCGACGGCAATGCGCTGACCATCACCGCAACGCCCGCGCGCCATGGCCCGGCCGGCATCGAGCCCCTGTCCGGCGACGTCATCGGATTCGTGGTGTCGTCGAGCCGGAAGGACACACGTCCGGTCTATATCAGCGGCGACACCACCTGGTTCGACGGCGTCGCCGAAGTCGCGCGCCGCTTCAAATGCGGTGTGGTGCTGCCCTTCGCAGGCGCGGCGCAAACGCGCGGACCGTTCCATCTCACCATGGACACCAACGACACCATCGAGACCGCGCGTGCCTTTCCCGAGGCAACGATCGTGCCGCTGCACACCGAAGGCTGGGCGCATTTCCGCCAGGGCAGCGAGGATCTGCGCAAGACCTTCGACGTGCTCGGCTTCGGGACGCGCTTGCGCCTGCTGGAGCCAGGCGTGCCGACGGTGATCGAGGCGCCGTAGTCTCAAACTGTCATGCCCCGCCACCGGGTCTCGCCTCCGGCGAGCCCGATGACAGGCTCCGGCGGGGCATCCAGTACGCCGCAGCAGTTGTCGTGAGAGCGAGACACCTAACGCCGGTCTCTGGAATACTGGATCGCCGGTCAAGCCGGGCGATGACGAGCGGCGAGAGCGGCGCGCCCAACTGCCCCTCAATCCTTCCGAAACACGATCGACGCCATCCAGCCCGTCATCAGCGCCATCGCTGCGGTGGCGAGGCCATAGAGAAGCCCATGTTGTCGCGCGCTGGTGGCGACGAACTGCTCGAAGCCGACCTTGATGATCTCGAACGCGGTCTCGGTTTTGCCAATGAACGCACCGTTCGCAAACAGCTTGATCTCCACCTCATAGGTGCCGATCGGTACCTCCGCCGGCAGCGGAATGCCGGTGCGGAACAGCGTCGGCGTCAGGAATGTCACCGCGCTCGCATCCTCGCGATAGAGCCCGTCCTGGGTGCGCAGGCGGATGAAGGCGGAGCGGAACGCATCGTTCGGCACCACGTCGGCATAGTCGCCGCTGACCCGCTGGGTCAGCAGCACGTTGTTGAGCCCGATCTGCTGCCGCCGCGCGATTTCGGGCGAGGTGATCACATCGAAGGGGCGGTTGGCGAACAGCGCCAGATAGCTCGGCACCTCCAGGAATTGCCGGTAGTCGGTGTTGATCCAGATGCCGAAGGTGCGCTCCTTGCGCCGCGTCACCATGTCGGCGCGCGGGCCCAGCACGGTGACGACGAGATCGTAACTCGTGCGATCGGCCGGGGTCGTCGCATCCTTTTCGACCGAGCCGAACAGCACCAGCTCCTCGCCTGAATAATTCGGCGTCACGGTGACGCGGTGGTTGGAGACCGACACGATCAGCCGCTCGGCGCGCGCGCCGCCGACGAGCAGCAGGACGAGAAGCAGTGCGACAATCGCGCGCGTCATCCGCTCACTCCCAGCTCACGGATGGTGAAGAGGTCCGCAGGTTGGATCACCAGCTCGATCGCGAAGCGGATGCCGACCGAGAGGATCAAAAGGCCGAGCAGCAGCCGCAGCTGCTCGCCGCGGATCTTCTGGCCGGCGCGGGCGCCGAACTGCGCGCCGGTGACGCCGCCGACCATCAGGATCAGCGCCAGCACGGCGTCGACGAGGTGATTGGTCACCGCGTGCAGCATGGTCGCGAACAGCATCGTGACCAGCGTGAGGACCATCGAGGTGCCGATCACGGTCGAGGTCGGCACCCGCAACAGATAGATCATGATCGGCACCAGGATGAAGCCGCCGCCGATGCCCATGATGGCGCCGATGAAGCCGATCATGATGCCGACGACCACGACGGGAATCACCGAGAGGTAGATCTTCGAGCGCTTGAACCGCATCTTCAGCGGCAGGCCGTGGATCCAGTTGTGCGTCCGGCGTGGCGGCACCGCGCCGCGTCGGGTCCGCATCAGGGCGCGCAGGCCCTCGGAGAACATCAGGCTGCCGACGGTGCTGAGCAGCACGACGTAAGAGAGCGCGATCATCAAGTCGAGCTGGCCGAGCGCACGGAGCTGGGTGAAGGTCCACACGCCGAGCGCCGTGCCGGTCACGCCGCCGCAGAGCAGGACGCTCGCAAGTGCCGGATCAATCGCGCGCCGCCGCCAATAGGACAGTGCGCCGGAAAAGGAGGAGGCCGCGATGTGGCTCGCGACGGAGGCGACCGCGACCGCCGGCGTGATGCCGATGAAGATCAGCAGCGGCGTCATCAGGAAGCCGCCGCCGATCCCGAACATGCCGGACACGAAGCCGACCGCGGCGCCCATCGCGAGCACCAGGAAGACGTTGACCGGAAGATCGGCGATCGGAAGGTAGAGCTGCATTGAACCACGCGCCGGGCGGGACGGATCGATTGCCGCGGAATGCTCGAGGGAAGGTCGGAAACGATTGCCGCGCCCCTCCATAGCGGAATTCGCCGGCGTGCGGGACCGGGAATTTCGCGCGTGGTGAATGGGCATGACGAGAGCGTGGTGATATCCGCGATCGTCGCCATAATGGAGATGCGCTCCCTCCCCCGCCCGCGGGGGAGGGTTGGGGAGAGGGTGTCTCCGCAGTGGGACTCCCCCAGAGGAGAAAACCCTCACCCGGCGCTCGGGGTCGATGCTTCGCATCGCCCGGGAGCGCCGACCTCTCCCGCAAGCGGGAGAGGTGCACCGAGCTCGTGGCTCGCTTGGTCTGATCAAATGCTGCGCGGCTTAATGCGCCGCCGACGCCGACTTCCTGGTCGCGACCGGCTTCGGCGCCGGCTTGGCGCTCGCCTGCGGCGCGCTGTCCCAGCCGCCGGCGGGCGTCGCGACATTGACGGCATCGTCGGGCTGCGGTTCGGCGCTGAAGGTCTGGATTGCGAGCTTGGCGGCGGCGAGCGATTGCGGGTCGAGACGTTTGGCGACGTCATCGCGCTTGCCGGCCGCATCGGCATCGCCCTGGGCGGCGGCCAGGCTGAACCATTTGTAGGATTCGGCGAGGTTCTGTTCGACGCCGATGCCGCGTGCATAGAGAATGCCGAGGTTGAACTGGCTGTCGGCAACGCCGCGGTCGGCCGCTTTGCGGAACCACAGCGCCGCGCTCTTGTAATTGGCGCCACGTCCGCCGCCATCGGCATCGAGCACCGCGAGATTGTGCATCGCCTTGGCGTTGCCGCGCTCGGCGGCCTGGGTGTAGTAGCGGCGGGCAATATCGGCGTCCTTCTTCACGCCAAGGCCCTTCTCGTAGAGCGTGCCGAGACGGAAGGTCGCGGGCACCACGCCGGCCTGCGCCGCGCGGTCGTACCATTTGGCGGCTTCGTCGTAGTTCGCAGCGACACTCTTTCCTTCCGCAAAGCGCACGCCGATCTCGTAGGCCGCGGTCGCATCGCCCTTCATCGCGGCGGTGCGCAGGCCCGGGCCGCCGATGCCGTCGGGCAGCTTCTCGCTCGGCGGCACCTGGATGAGGCCGAGCTTGCCCCGGCTCGTGCCCGACAGCGCGCCGGTGACGTCGCTGGAGACAGGCGGGGCCGCGGCAGGCGCCGGCGGAATATCGACCGAGGCCGAGCTGCCCGGGTTGGCGGCGGGAGCCGGCGCGGCATTGTTCTGGGATTGTCGTCCGATCGGCGTCGGCGAGGTCATCGAGGGTGTGACCTGCTCGGGCGTCGCGGGCTTGGTCTCGACCGAGGGCGGCGGGGCCAGCGGTGTGGGCTGGCTCGACGAATTCTCCATCGTTTGCGGCGCCGGCGGCGCGCTGCCGCCTTCGAGCAGGCCCATCGCCATCTTGAAGGTGCCGAGCACGATCACGACCACGCTCGCGCCGACCAGCAGCGAGCGGATCTTCGACGTGATGGTCGAACCGCCGTCCTTGCCCTTGTCCTTGGAGCGATCGGCCCCCGCCTTGGCGGCGCGGCCGGTCTTTTCCGGCTGCGCGGCGGCGGCCTGGGCGGCGCGGCGCGCCGCGGCGATGAAGCTGGACGATGACACCGGCTCTTTCGGAGCGGTGGGAATTCCGCTGATTGCGCTCTCGGAGGCGGCGATGCGCTCCGACGGCGTGGCGACGCGTCCACCCGGCCGTGTGCCCGGCTCGAGCGGATGATCCGGCGGCAATTCCGGCGCGAGTGCAGCGCGCGCGGGCGCGGTGTGCGGCTCCAGGATTTCGCTGATCGCACGCGGCGGAACGGGCGGTGCCGACGGCACCGGCGGCGCGGCATGGAATTCGCGCGGCGCGGCGGCGAAGGCGGCCTGCGCCTGCGCGGCGGCCGGGTTCGGCAGCTCCGGCTTCAGATCGTATTTCGGCTGCTGCTGCGGCGGCCGCGGCTCGCGCGCCACTGGCGCGGGCTCCATCGGGGCGACCACCATCGGAGCGGCCATGGGCATCAGCGGTGCCGGCGCGGTGCGCACGGCGCGCAGATCGCCCTCGATCATGGAGAGGCGATCGACGACATGGCCGAGCGTGTTGTGAACGGCTTCGAGCGAATCCTGTGTATTCCGGTTGGTCTCGGCCTGGCTGAAGCGGATGTCGGAGAGCTCGCGCTTGACGAGATCGACCACGCCCGAATCGGGCGGCGGCGGCGAATTGCGGCTCTCGGCCAGCGCGGAATAGGTCGCCTGCTGCCGCTCCAGGTGCCGCAGGATGTCGTGCAGCCCATCCTCGACGCGGCTCAGATTGCCGCTGCGTGGATCGGAAGCGGCCTCGATCCGCTCCAGCAGATAGGAGACTCGCTGCTCGAGATGGGCGAAGGTCGAGGCCGAATCGTTGCCGACATGCATGCGATCGAAGCGGTCCGACAGCGCGCGGATCGCAGCTTCCAGATGCTCGGTGCTCTCGGACGGCTGGGGCCGCTCGCGGGTTTCCAGCGCCGCCGTGAGCGCCGCGATGCGCTGCTCCAGCACCGCAAAGCTGTCACTCGGGCCGGTGGCGCGGGTGATCTGGTCGACCTTGGACGACAGCAGCTGCACGTCTTCGGACAAACGCGCCAGCGCTTCGTTGGAGGCCACGTTGGAGACGATGCTGCGCAGCGCCGAGATCGCGTCTTCGAGCTGGCGCACTGTCGAGGGATCGTCATTGGCGCGCAGGATCAGATCGAGCTTGGCGCCGAGATTGCGGATCGCCTCGTCATAGCCGGTGAGTTGCTCGGCCGGCGTCAGCGTGCGCAGCACCTGCTTGATGTCGGACAGCGCGCGCTCGATGCCTGATAGGACCTGGCCGTCGGTGCCGTTGGAGCGGGTCTCGTCGATGCGACGGTGCAGCGAGCGGATCTCGTTCTCGATCGATTCGATCGCGCGCCGCGGCATCGCCTCGGTGATGGCGTGACGGATCTCGGCAAGCTCGCTGCGGAAGGCGGTGATCGCCTGCTCGGTATTGTCGGGGCGCTGGAGCGACTCGATCTGGCTCGTGATCTTGAGCAGATGGCGCTCGAGCGAGGAGAAATCCGGCCCCGACGGTTGCGGCGGCGGCGCGTAGGCGGGGGCGGGTGGCGCCGCCATCGGCGCGATCGGCGGCGCGGCGCGCGGCGGCATTGGCCGCGGTGCAAAGCCATCGAGCTCGCTCTGCCGCGCCGTGATCTCGGCGACCGCGACGTCGAACGACGCCGGGCTCAGGGGAGGCGAGCTGCGATAGACCTGGGCTGCCGCGCGCTCGACCGCATCGGCATGGCGCTGGCGCGTCTCGACCGGTGACGGTGGCGGCCGCTGGGTCTGAGGCTGCTGCTGCGGCTTCGAGATTTGCGACAGCCGTGCATCGAGCCGCGAGATCGCATCATTGAGCTGGCGCGCGACGCCCTGCTCGCGCGAGATGTCCTGCCGCGAAGGGTCCTGGCGCGAAGGGTCCTGGCGCTGGGCGGGTTTTGAAATCCGTTCGATCTGCTGGGTGATCGCGTCGAGCCGCTGGTGGATGTCGGCGACTTCGCGGCTTTCCTGGCTCGGTCCGTGCGGCTGGCTCGGTCCTTGCGGAATGTGCTGCGAACGCTGCTCGTAAGGTGCGCGAAAGTTCGGCGCGGCAGTCTCGCCGAGCGTGGAGTTCAGCCAATCGTTGAGTGACATGCCGGCTCTGCGCGCAGCAGCTTCGGCCCGCTCCCGGACGGATGGATCGATGCCGTCAACACTCCACGATACGCGCGAATTCATGACTCTGTCCGGTTCCGACTCCGGCGCCCCACCCGGCGCCTCCAGCCTTCCCTCGCGTGCCGGTTGCAAACACAACCGAATTTGGCGCGGGTCGTCTGCCTCGAAAACCGACTTTTTCCTGTTACGGTAAATAACGGGTTAAGGAACGCTGGCCTGATGTCCTAAAGTTGGGCGGAGGAGCTCAGCCACGAACGAGGTGCGCTCCCTCCCCCGCTTGCGGGGGAGGGCTGGGGAGAGGGTGCTTCAACAACGAAGACTCCCCAAGAAGAGAAAGCCCTCACCCGGCGCTACGCGCCGACCTCTCCCGCAAGCGGGAGAGGTGACCGGCACTGCCTATGCGTCTCAGCCCTTCTCCCGCTTCCCCTCCTCCAGTGGCACCACACTGGTCTTGCCGCTCATCGCCGAGAGCGCCTCAAGCGCCTCCTCGCAGAAGTCGGCCACCATCCGCTCGTGCCGGGCGCCGAGCTGAAGCAGGAGCAGATTGCCGAGGTCGAGCCGGCCTTCCGCCGTTCCCTCCGGAAAACGCTTCTTCAGGATGCGCTCGTAATTGGCGTGGCGGTCGCGGTGATGCTCCAGGCGGGCCATCAGATCAGTGTGCATGGGCTCGATGTCGATGCTGTCGAGCGCATGCAGCCGCACCAGGAGGTCGTCCTTGATCGAGGGCGGCGTGCTGGGCCGCGCGGCCCAGTGCCGCAGTGCTGTTCGGCCCTCGGGAGTAAGGGTATAGATCAGCTTATTGGGCTTGCCTGACTGCACGACCTCGCGGCCTTGGATGTAGCCGCGGTCGCGCAGCTTGGAAAGTTCGCGGTAGATCTGCTGGTGGTCGGCCTTCCAGAAGAAGCCGATCGATGAATCGAACGTCTTGGCGAGCTCGTAGCCCGTCATCGGACGTTCCGTCAGGCAAGCGAGGATTGCGTCGCCCAATGCCATGACCGGCCTCCCTTCGCGAATTTGACCGACTTACTTGACTTTATGCGCATCGGCGCATATGCGTCAATGTGCATATGAGGCAGCTTGCGCACGGGGCCAAAGACCCCGACGGAAAATCCAGCGGAATCAACCTCCTCGCTACTGTGCATGGGGTTGTTTTCGCACTTTTTGCCCTTGCCCTTAGGGAGGCACCTGAGAATGACCGGTCTCGATTCCTGGTACGCCTACATGAAGTCTCACGACCGCGCCGCGCTCTGGGACCTTCTGCACCCGGATGCCGTGTTCGAAAGCCCCGTCGTGCATTCGCCGCAGCGCGGGCGCGACATCACCTTCAAATACCTCTCCAGCGCCGAGAAGGTGCTCGGCGGCCCGGGCTTCACCTATGTCGGTGAATGGCGCAGCGACACTGGAGCCGTGCTCGAATTCAAGAACGTCATCGACGGTATCGAGATCAACGGTGTCGACATCATCAGTTTCGACAGCGACGGACGCATTACCCATTTCAAGGTGATGGTGCGTCCGCTCAAGGCGATCAACATGCTGCACCGCCTGATGGCGGAGCAGTTGGCCGCCCAATCATGACACTGCCCTGACGTTGCGGAAGCCGCTAAGCTCGCCACTGCGCCGCAGGGACTTCACGAGAAATCCACCACCTCAAGGCCCAACCAATTCGAGGCCCGTGCCGGGAGAACGCCATGCCGATCTATAAAGCCCCCGTCGACGATGTGAACTTCCTGCTCAACGACGTCTTCCAGATCGATCGCTACGACAATCTGCCGGGCTTCTCGGATGCGTCGAGCGACGTGCGCGAGGCGATCCTCGGCGAGGCCGCCAAGCTCGCTGAAGAGGTGCTCCAGCCGCTCAACCGTATCGGCGATCTCGAAGGCTGCAAGCGTGCCGATGACGGCAGCGTCACCACGCCGAAGGGGTTCAAGGAGGCGTTCAAGCAGGTCGCCGAGGGCGGCTGGCTTGGTCTGTCGGCGCCGACCGAATATGGCGGGCAGGGGTTGCCGGTGACGCTCTCCCAGGCGGTCAATGAATTCCAGATCTCCGCCAACATGGCGTTCTCGATGTATGGCGGCCTCACCATGGGCGCGACCGCGGCATTGCTGGTGCACGGCACGCCCGAGCAGAAGCAGACCTACGTGCCGAAGATGGTCGCCGGCGAATGGACCGGCACCATGAACCTGACCGAGCCGCATTGCGGCACCGATCTCGGCATGCTCCGCACCAAGGCGGTGCGCCAGGCCGACGGCAGCTTCAAGATATCAGGCACCAAGATTTTCATCTCGGCCGGCGAGCATGACCTCGCCTCCAACATCATCCACCTCGTGCTCGCCCGCATCGAGGGCGCGCCCGCCGGCATCAAGGGCGTATCGCTGTTCGTGGTGCCGAAATTCCTGGTGAACGCCGATGGTTCGGTCGGGCAGCGCAATGGCGTCGTCTGCGGCTCGATCGAGCACAAGATGGGCATCCACGGCAATTCCACCTGCGTGATGAACTACGACAACGCCACCGGCTGGCTCATCGGCGAAGAGAACAAGGGCATGCAGGGCATGTTCGTGATGATGAACGAGGCTCGCCTCGGCGTCGCCGTGCAGGGCCTCGCGCAATCCGAGGTCGCCTATCAAAACGCGGTTGCTTATGCCCGCGAGCGCATCCAGGGCCGCGCGCTGACAGGCGCCAAGGCGCCGGACAAGCCGGCCGATCCGATCATCGTTCATCCCGACGTGCGCCGCACGCTGCTCTCGATCCGCGCCTTCAACGAAGCCGCGCGCGCCTTCGTGATCTGGACCGCGCTGAAGAGCGACGTCGCGCATCGCTCGGAGGATCCCAGGGATCGCCAGGCCGCCGACGACCACATGGGCCTGATGACGCCGGTGCTGAAGGGCTTCCTTACCGATTACGGCTTTGCCAATGCGGTGCAGGCGCAGCAGATGTATGGCGGCCACGGCTACATCGCCGAGCAGGGCATGGAGCAGTTCGTGCGCGATGCCCGCATCGCGATGATTTATGAAGGCGCCAACGGCATCCAGGCGCTCGACCTCGTCGGCCGCAAGCTGCCGCGGGATGGCGGCCGCGCCATTATGGCCTTCTTCGGCGAGGTCATGGCTTTCGCGAAAGAGAACGGCGGCGACGAGGCGCTAAAACCGTTCATCGCCCCGCTCTCGACCTCACTCGGCCATCTCCAGCAGGCCACCACCTGGCTGATGCAGAACGCGATGGCGAAGCCGGACAATGCCGGCGCCGCCGCAACCGATTACCTGCATCTCTTCGGCTTCGTCGCGCTCGGCTACATGTGGGCGAAGATGGCGAAGGTGACGCTAGGGAAGATTGCCGAGAGCGGGGCCACGCCCTATCTCTCAACCAAGCTCGTCACCGGCCGCTTCTTCATGGAGCGGATGTTGCCGGAGACCGCGGCCAATCTCGCGCGCATCCAGGCCGGCTGCGCCACCATCATGGAACTGCCGGCGGAAGCGTTCTGACCTGCTTCCGCCGCCTGCTCCCAATCGTTGAACATCACATCAGGAGGGCGTCATGCCTGAGGCATTCATCTACGACCACGTTCGCACCCCGCGCGGCCGCGGCAAGGCGGACGGCGCGCTGCACGAAGTCACGGCGCTGGCGCTCGCGACCGTGCCACTGAAGGCGCTGAAGGACCGCAACAACCTGCCCGAGGACTCGGTCGATGACGTCGTGCTCGGCGTGGTCGATCCCGTAGGCGAAGCGGGCAGCGACATCGCGCGCTTCGCAGCGCTGAAGGCTGGTCTCGGCCAAGCCGTGCCCGGCGTGCAGATCAGCCGCTTCTGTGCCTCAGGTCTCGACGCCGTGAACTTCGCCGCCGCCCAGGTGATGAGCGGCCAGCATGAGCTGGTGATCGGCGGCGGCGCTGAATCCATGAGCCGCGTTGGCATCGGCGCCTCCGGTGGCGCCTGGCCGATGGATCCCTCAATCGCGGTGCCGGCCTATTTCATGCCGCAGGGGGTCTCGGCCGATTTGATCGCCACCAAATATGGTTTCTCGCGCGACGACGTCGATGCCTACGCGGTGCAAAGCCAGCAGCGCGCGGCCAAGGCGTGGGACGAGGGCCGCTTCGATAAGTCGGTGGTGCCGGTGAAGGACATCAATGGCCTCACCATCCTCGCCAAGGACGAGCACATGCGGCCCTCGACGACGATGCAGTCGCTGGCCCAGTTGCAGCCGTCGTTCACGATGGTGGCGCAGATGGGCGGCTTCGACGGCGTCGCGGTGCAGTCGCATCCGGAGATCGAGCGCATCAACTACGTGCATCACGCCGGCAACTCCTCGGGCATCGTCGATGGCGCCGGCGCCGTGCTGCTCGGCAGCAAGGAGGCAGGCGCGAAATACGGCCTGAAGCCGCGTGCCAAGATCCGTGCCTTCACCAATATCGGCTCCGAGCCGGCGATGATGCTGACCGGTCCGGTCGACGTTACCGAGAAACTGTTCGCGCGCTCCGGCATGAGGAAGTCCGACATCGACCTGTTCGAGCTGAACGAGGCCTTCGCCTCCGTCGTGCTGCGCTACATCCAGGCCTTCGACATCGACAGTGCCAAGATCAACGTCAATGGCGGTGCGATCGCGCTCGGCCATCCGCTTGGCGCCACCGGTGCGATGATCCTCGGCACCGTGCTCGACGAGCTCGAGCGCACCAACAAGTCCACTGCGCTGGTGACGCTGTGCATCGGCGGCGGCATGGGCACCGCAACCGTCATCGAGCGCGTGTAACGCGCTGCTGTAGGGTGGGCAAAGCGAAGCGTGCCCACGACTGCGGTCTTCGAAAATGATGGTGGGCCCGGCGCAAGAGCGCCTTGGCCCACCCTACGAGATCTCAAGTCAACCGCCAGCGCCTGAGATCGGCAGCCGGCACCGAGGAGCAACCAATATGTCGTACAAGAACTTCAAGGTTGAGACCGACGCAGACGGCATCGTGCTCGTCACCTGGGACATCCCGGCCCGTTCGATGAACGTGCTCGACGAGACCTCGACCAATGAGCTCGACGCGATCGTCAAGGCGACCACGGCTGATGCCGCGGTGAAGGGCGTCGTCATCACCTCAGCGAAAGAAGCGTTTTGCGCCGGCGCAGATCTCTCGATGCTCGAAGGCATGAACCAGGCCTATGCGAAGGTCTTGAAGGAGCAGGGCGAGACCGCGGCGAACCAGATGCTGTTCGAGCAGAGCCGGCGCTTCTCGCAGGTCCTGCGTTCGATCGAGACCTCCGGCAAGCCGTGGGCGGCGGCGATCAACGGCCTCGCGCTCGGTGGCGGTTTCGAGATCACGCTGTGCTGCCACTATCGCGTTGCCGCCGACAATCCCAAGACTCGTCTCGGTCTTCCCGAGGTCAAGGTCGGCCTGTTCCCCGGCGCTGGCGGCACGCAGCGCGTACCGCGTCTGGTGCCGCCGCAGGACGCGATGACGATCCTGCTCAAGGGTGATCCTGTCACGATCGAGAAGGCGAAGGCGCTGAACCTGATCCATGCCATGGTTCCCGCTGCCGACCTCATCAAGGCGGCCAAGGACTGGATCAAGGGCGGTGGCAAGGCGGTCGCACCCTGGGACGAGAAAGGTTTCAAGCTGCCCGGCGGCCCGGTGTTCTCAAAGGCCGGCATGATGATGTTCCCGGCCGGCAACGCAATCTATCGCCGCGAGACCTACGACAATTATCCGGCCGCGCGCGCGATCATGAGCTGCGTCTATGAGGGCCTGCAGCTGCCGATCGACGCCGCCTTGCGCGTCGAATCGCGCTATTTCACCTCGGTGCTGCGCTCGAAGGAGGCGGCCGCGATGATCCGCAGCCTGTTCCTGTCGATGCAGGAGCTCAATAAGGGCGCGCGCCGTCCGAAGCACGTGCCGCCGACCAAGGTGAAGAAGATTGCCGTGATCGGCGCCGGCTTCATGGGCGCGAGCGTCGGCTACGTCTCGGCTCGTGCCGGTCTCGATGTCGTCCTGATCGATCGCGACCAGGAGAGCGCCGACAAGGGCAAGGCGCATGCGCAGAAGGTGATCGAGGAGCAGATCAAGAAGGGCCGCGCGAAGCCTGGCGATGCCGAGGCGCTGCTCGCCCGCATCACCGCGACGGCGGACTACGCCGCGCTGAAGGACGTCGACCTCGTCATCGAGGCTGTGTTCGAGGACCGCAAGGTCAAGGCGGAGACCTTTGCCAGGGCGCAGGAGTACCTGAAGTCTGACGTGATCTTCGCGTCCAACACCTCGACGCTGCCGATCACCTCGCTGGCCGAGAGCTTCAACGACCAGGGCAAGTTCGTCGGCATCCACTTCTTCTCCCCGGTCGAGAAGATGATGCTGGTCGAGATCATCCTGGGCAAGAACACCGGCGATGTCGCGCTTGCCACCGCGCTGGATTACGTCCGGCAAATCGGCAAGACGCCGATCGTCGTCAACGACAGCCGCGGCTTCTTCGCCAACCGCTGCGTCGGCCGCTACGTCGCCGAGGGCAACGAGATGTTCCTGGAAGGCGTGCCGCCGGCGATGATCGAGAACTGCGCCAAGATGGCCGGCATGCCGGTCGGCCCGCTCTCGCTGTCGGATGAAGTCGCGCTCGACCTCGGTCTCAAGATCATGAAGGCGACGGAAGCCGATCTCGGCCCCAACGCCATCAATCCCGAGCAGAAGAAGCTGATGGTCGAGATGGTCGAGAAGCAGGGCCGGCTTGGCCGCAAGAACAGCAAGGGCTTCTACGACTATCCCGAGAAGGGCAAAGGCCAGAAGAGCCTGTGGCCGGGTCTCTCGGCCTTGCAGCCGAAGCAGCTTGACCCTGACACGCTCGACGCCGAAGAGCTGAAGCAGCGCTTCCTGGTGGTGCAGGCAGTGGAAGCCGCGCGCACGGTGGAAGATCACGTCATCACCGATCCGCGCGAGGCCGATGTCGGCTCGATCCTCGGCTTCGGCTTCGCGCCGTTCACCGGCGGTACGCTGTCCTACATCGATTTCATGGGTACGAAGAAGTTCGTCGAACTCTGCCACAAGCTGGAGGCCAAATACGGCTCACGCTTCACGCCGCCGAAATTGCTCGAGGAGATGGCCGCAAACGGCGAGACCTTCTACGGCCGCTTCGCGCCGAAGAAGGCGGCGGCCTGATACAAAGTCGTCAGTCCGGGCAGTCCGCAACGCGGACTGATCCGGAATCTCGATTGGCGTCGCGCGGTCATGCAACAACTGCGAGATTCCGGGGTCGCCGCGTCGCGGCGCCCCGGAATGACGAACAATCACTTCGCCTGGACCAATCCTTCCTTCCTCAATGCCTCCTGCACCTGCGGGCGCGCCGCGACGCGGGCCTTATAGGCGGTCAGGTTAGGCATCGCCGAGAGGTCGAACTTCATGCGGTCGGCCCAGGTCAGCATCGTGAACAGGTAGCCGTCGGCGACCGTGAACTGCCTGCCCATGAGGTAGTCGCGGCCGGCAAGCTGGCTGTCGATATATTTCAGCTTGCCCATGACGCGGTCCTTGAAGAAGGCCTTGGCCTCCTCGTTCAGCGCCGGGGCGAACAGGGGGCCAAAGCTCTTGTGCACCTCCGAGGTGAGGAAGTTGAGCCATTCGAGCAGCTTGTAGCGCTCGGAACTGTCGCGGGCGGGGACCAGCGCCTTGCTTGATGCCTGATCGGCGATCATCTGGACAATCACCGGGCCTTCGGTCACGATCTCACCGCTGTCCAGGCCTAGCGCAGGCACCTGGCCCTTGGGGTTCAGCTTCAGATAATCCTCACCATTTTCGAGCTTCTTGGCCCGGATATCGACCTTGACCAGCTCATAGGGCAGGCCGGCTTCCAGGAGCGCGATGTGGGGGGACAGGGAGCAGGCGCCGGGCGAATAATACAGTTTCATGGAATTTCCTCCTCATGATGCTTGGTTCGAGCGAAAGAACGACTACATGCGCTTGCATGAAATAGTCAAGATTGATGCAGGTGCATCGAATGAGGTAAAGAGCGGGCGACGAGCTTGAGCGGGACCATGAAGCGCAAACCATCAACCGAGGCAACTTCGGCCTGGATCCGCCTGATGCGGGTGCAGAGCCGCGTGCTCGATTGCGTCGAGCAGGATCTGAAAAAGGCCGGGTTCCCGCCGCTCGCCTGGTATGACGCGCTGCTCGAACTGTCCCGCGCCCCCTCTGGCGAGTTGCGGCCGGTGGAGCTTGAACGTCAGATGTTGATCCCGCAATACTCGACCTCGCGGCTGATCGACCGCCTGGTCGACGAAGGTCTCGCCTTGCGGCGCGAATGCAAGATCGACAAGCGCGGCCAGTTCGTCGAGATCACGGAAGCCGGCCGCGAGTTGCAGAAGCGGATGTGGGGCGCCTATTCGGCCGCAATCGAGAAATATGTCGGTTCGAAACTATCGGATGCCGACGCCGTCAAGCTCAGCGGTCTGCTCGATCGCCTGGGCTGCTCGTGCGGCGAGATGAAACTGCCGCCCGTCGCCAACGCCAACGAAAGCACACCGTCGCGATGATCGCGCGGCAAACCAGCACGTCCGCGCGCCCGGCGGGTTCGCGGACGCTCCCCGTCACCCGCGCGTTCGGTCGAAGCGCTTTTTGATTAGAGTTTGATATGGCGCGAGACCAGATCGACATGACGCCACTGCAATCGCGCGACGAGCTCGTTGCGTGGTTCGAGGCCGGCTGCAAGGATCCGTCCGAATTCCGCATGGGGACCGAGCACGAGAAGACGCCGTTCACGCTCGAAGGCCACCGACCGGTGCCTTATGAGGGGGCGCGGGGCATCGGCGCGCTGCTCGAGGGCATGAAGCTCCTGCTCGGCTGGGAGCCGATCATGGAACAGGGCAATATCATCGGCCTCTACGACGTCACTGGCGGCGGTGCCATCTCGCTCGAGCCCGGCGGACAGTTCGAGCTCTCCGGCGCGCCGGTCGAGAACGTGCACCAGACCCAGAGCGAGCTGATGGCGCATCTGGCGCAAGTGCGCGAGATCGCAACCCCGCTCGGCATCGGCTTTCTCGGGCTCGGCATGACGCCGTCCTGGTCGCGCGCGGACATCCCGGTGATGCCCAAGGGCCGCTACAAGATCATGACCAATTACATGCCGAAGGTCGGTCAATATGGCCTCGACATGATGTACCGGACTTGCACCGTGCAGACCAATCTCGACTTCTCCTCGGAAGCCGACATGGTCAAGAAGCTGCGCGTCTCGCTCGCGCTCCAGCCGGTCGCGACCGCGCTGTTCGCCAATTCGCCGTTTACCGAAGGCAAGCCGAACGGCTTTCTCTCCTTCCGCTCCGAGATCTGGCGCGACACCGACAACGCGCGTTCGGGCATGATGCCGTGGGCGTTCGAGGACGGCATGGGCTTCGAGCGCTATGTCGACTACGCGCTCGACGTGCCCATGTATTTCGTCAAGCGCGGCGAGCAGTACATCGACGTATCGGGCTCCTCGTTCCGCGCCTTCTTCGACGGCCGCAACAACAATCTCCCCGGCGAGCGACCGACGCTGTCGGACTGGGCCAATCACCTCTCGACGATCTTCCCGGAAGTCCGGCTCAAGCGCTATCTCGAGATGCGCGGCTCCGACGGTGGTCCGTGGGGCCGGTTGCCGGCGCTGCCGGCGTTCTGGGTCGGGCTGCTCTACGACGATGTCTCGCTCGACGCCGCTTGGGAAATCGTGAAGCACTGGAGCGCGCCTGAACGTCAGGCCTTGCGCGACGACGTGCCGCGCTTCGGCTTCAAGTCGCGGATCAGGGATCGCTATCTCTTCGAGGTCGCCAAGGAGTGCCTGGTTCTGGCACATGCCGGCCTGCGCCGGCGTGGCCGGCTCGACCAACTCGGCCGCGATGAGACGAGGCATTTGGAGCCGCTCGATCGCATCATCGAGTTCGGCCGGACGCCGGCTGAGGAGATGCTGGACAAGTTTAATGGTCCCTGGAAGGGCTCGGTGGAACCTGCCTACGCGGAATACGCTTTCTAGACCAGGCTAATAGCAGGCAATTGAGCCGTTCATCGCCCGTACAGGTTTGCGGCGATCAAATGATCGGCTGGAAAAACCTGTGCATCGTCAATAACTCGAAAGCTGTTCCGATGGGAAAGGGCCGCCTGCCTGGGGTCGTCATGGCCCGCGTCCTGGCTTGCGTCGCGCTGCTCTCGCTCCTGTTTGCGAGCGCGCCGGCGCCGGCGCAGACGGCGTTCGACCGCCCAGGCGGCGACTATTTCAACACGCCGGTCACCTCAGGCGACCCTGAGGATTGCGCGCTGCTGTGCGAGCGTGACCGCCGTTGCCGCTCCTGGAGCTTCAACTATCCCGACGTCGAAGGCGGCTCGGCGGTGTGCTGGCTCAAGAACACGGTGCCGACGCGGGTGCCGGGCAATTGCTGCATCTCCGGGGTGCGCGGCGCCGGCGTGATCGAGCCGCGCATCGAGGGTGTGGAAACGTCGATCGATCGCCCGGGCGGCGACCTGCGCAATTTCGAGCTCAAGGTCGGCGAGGGCGAGGAGACCTGCAAGGCCGCCTGCACCGCCGACAACAAATGCCGCGCCTTCACCTATGCCCGTCCCGGCTACACCGGGCGCGAGGCGCGCTGTTTCCTGAAGAAGGAAATCAAGCCGCCGCGGCGGAAGGCTGGGTTCACGTCGGGCGTTGTGAGATAGGCCTGTCTTGTCCGGGACACGAGAAGGTTACGCGCCCGCTGCAATCACGGTAAGCTCCGGCCACAGCGCCTTCCATCGCGCGGATTTTGCCTCGTAATTGGCGGCGGAAAAACTCAGCGCCCGATTGGGCCGTACGATCAGCCTCGCGACGTCGTCGAACCCGTGCGGCGCATAGACATCGAAACCGTCGCCCGCGCGTCTCCCTCCGATTTGCGTGTTCTGCGTCAGGAAGCGGTCGATGCCGTCGGTCGAGCATGTCAGCGGTGGATAGGGCAGACCGTGCTTGTCGGGGTACCACAGATGCACGCGCGCCTGGTTACGAATCGCGACCTTGGCGGCGAGATGCGCGAGCCGCGCATGCAGCGTGCGGATCACCGCATCCTCCGCCTCCCAGGAGGTATCGGAATCGAAATGGAACACGTCGTAATCGGCGATACCGTGATCGATCGGGCGGCTCGTGAGCGCGTTCCACACCGATTGCACCAGGCAGCCTGCGACCAGCCACGCATCCGGCAGCGCGAGTCGGCCGAGCTCATCGACGATCGCGGCGTTGACAGGGTTTTGCAGAGCGAGAGCGAGGAATTCGTCTTTGCTCATGGCAAACCGTAGGAATCGTAAGGTGGGCAAAGGCGCGCGCTCCTTCGCGCGTCGTGCCCACCATCACTTACGATAGAAGTGGTGGGCACTTTGCCCACTCTCCGATCTACACTCTACTCAATGCACGGCGGTGAAGAACCGTGCGAGCCTGAAGCCGGAGAGCCAGGTCCACACCGGCTGGCCGCGGATGCCGAGATCCCAGGAGCCGAGCACCGCGTCCGCGCGGCCGACCAGATTGTCGATCGGCAACAGGCCGACGCCGCCGGAGCGCAAAGGTACGCGGCTGTCGGCGGAATTGTCACGGTTGTCGCCGAGCACGAAGAGATGGCCTGCTGGCACCGTCACCTCCGGCGTGTTGTCGAGCGGGCCGTTGTCGCGCATCTTGAAGATCAGGTGCGACACGCCGTTCGGCAACGTCTCGACATAGCGGTAGGCTGGCTCGCTGCCGCCCTTGTCGTCCTCGGCAGCGCCAACGCCATCGGGCTTCAGCTCGGCGGGACGGTCGTTGATGAAGAGCTGGCCCTGCCGCATCTGGATGCGGTTGCCAGGCAAGCCGACGACGCGTTTGACCCAGGCCTGCGAGCGATCACCTGGCCAGCGGAACACGACGACGTCGCCGAGTTTCGGCGTCTCCGCGAACACGCGGCCAGTCTCCGGCAGGTTGATCTGAATCGGTAGCGACGAGGTGCCGTAGCCATAGGGGAATTTCGAGGCGAGCAGCGCATCGCCGATCAGCAGCGTCGGCTCCATCGAGCCCGACGGCACGTAGAACGGTTCGGCGAGCGCGCCCTTGGCAATGAACACGGCGGCGACGATGCCGGCGAGCTGCATCAGCTGTCCGCCCCAGCCACTGCTCTTCCGCTTGGTGGTGACAGTGACCTTTTCTTCAACGCTCATGCGCCCGTCCCACCTACCGTGATGCGTTCCATCAGAAGCGACGGCTGGCCGACGCCGACAGGCACGCCCTGGCCGTTCTTGCCGCACGTGCCGATGCCGGTGTCGAGCGCGAGGTCGTTGCCGATCATGCGGATGCGGTGCAAGTCGGTCGGCCCGTTGCCGATCAGCATGGCGCCCTTCAGGGGCGCCCCCAGCCTGCCGTTTTCGATCTTATAGGCCTCGGTGCACTGGAACACGTATTTGCCCGAGGTGATGTCGACCTGGCCACCGCCGAAATTCGCGGCGAACACGCCGTTCTTCACGGAGGAGAGGATCTCGGCGGGATCGCGGTCGCCCGCGAGCATGTAGGTGTTGGTCATGCGCGGCATCGGCACATGGGCGTAGCCCTGGCGGCGGCCGTTGCCGGTCGGCTTCATGTTCATCAGGCGCGCGTTCTGGCGGTCCTGCATGTAGCCGACCAGGATGCCGTCCTCGATCAGCACGGTGCGATTGGTCGGCGTGCCCTCGTCGTCGATGGAGAGCGAGCCGCGGCGCGAGGCGATGGTGCCGTCGTCGACCACGGTGACGCCCTTGGCCGCGACCTGCTGGCCCATCAGGCCGGCAAAGGCCGAGGTCTTCTTGCGGTTGAAGTCGCCCTCAAGGCCGTGGCCAACCGCTTCATGCAGCATCACGCCGGGCCAGCCGGCGCCCAGCACCACATCCATCTCGCCGGCGGGAGCCGGAATCGATTCCAGATTGACCAGCGCCTCGCGCAGCGCGCCGTCGGCGGCTTCCCGCCAGGACCTGCTCTCGATGAATTCGCCATAGCCGGCGCGGCCGCCATAACCCTTGCTGCCGCTCTCCTGGCGGTCGCCCTGGCCGGCGACGACGGAGATGTTGACGCGCACGAGCGGGCGGACGTCGCGATAGCTCTCGCCATCAGGGCGCAGGATCTCGACCACCTGCCAGGTCGCGCCCAGGCTGACGCTGACCTGCCGCACCCGCGGATCCTTGTCGCGCAAGTAGGCATCGATCTCGGCGAGCAGCTTGACCTTGGTCTCGAAGCCCGGCGCATCCAGCGGATTGTCGTCGCCATAGAGCCGCACATTGGTGTGCGGGGGCGGAGCCGCAAAACTGCCGGAATAGCCGCCGCGCACGGCCGCGACCGCATCTGCGGCGCGAATCAGCGCCGGCAGCGACACGTCGGAGGAATGCGCATAGCCGACCGCGTCGTCCTTGACGGCGCGCAGGCCAAAGCCTTGCGAGGTGTCATAGGTCGCCTGCTTCAGCCGCCCATTGTCGAACATCAGCGCTTCGGTCTGGCTGTATTCCAGGAACAATTCGCCGTCGTCGGCACCGGCCAGCCCGCGCGCAACCTCGTTGCGAACCTGGTCGCGGTCGAGATTGGCGCGGTCGAGCAGGGAGGTTGTGGCAGGGTTGGTCATGCGTCCGTCCATTATCGGGAGGTGTGGGGCAAGATAATGTTTTCGGAACGGTTCCGCGAGGGCACGAAGCCTCACATTACGGAAACAATAGGATCGCCCTCGATCTCACACCTTACGGCAGCTTGTCATATCCCTCACCCAGCCCATTCAGGCTGAGCGGGAAGCCGATGCCCTCTTCCGGGGTCTCGAAGATGATGAAGGTGGCGGTCTTGGCGCCGCGGAGCTGACCCAGCAGCTTGTCGTCCATCACCACCTCGGCCACGCAGCCATTGGGCAGACATCTGACAAAACCGGCGCGGCCGACGTCCTGGTTGTCGAGCTTGAGGCCGAGGCCCGAGGGCAAGAGCACGCCGAGCGGGGCGACCACCCGCATCAGCCGGCTCTTCTGGTCGGCGGTCTTGAGCACGATCACGGTCAGTCCGGCATTGGAGCGGTCTTCCGCCACCACGCTCTGGATCAGGGCGCATTGCTCGGTCTGGGCGCCGGGCGGGGTGTCACAGCGGATCTGCCAATCGCCATGGACGGAGCGCACCGCGCCCTGCGCATGGGCCAGGCCGGGCAGCGCGAGGACGGCGACCGCCGCCAGCAGGGCGGCCAGCATCGTGGGCCCGCCAGCCTGCCTTGCCATGCTTCTCGAAAGCCCCATCGGGTCGGTCCCTCTGCTCGCCTGGTTCGCTCGCACCTGGCGGACTGATACGGGAATGACGGCGTCTTGAAGGCAATTCCCAAGCAAATATCGCGCCGCCGCGCGCCACCATCGCCCGCACGAATCAGGTTCCTGCGCGGCCGTCTGTCAGTGCCTACCGCGGGCAATCTCGCTGTCAAGCCGCAGCATACCGGGAAACGGTAATTTTGTCTGATGTTACTAGGAAATATCTTGCGGGTGATGCCTGGCAAATGAGGCCCAAGACTGCATTGCGATAGATCAAGAATTATGGTTTGAGAGGCTTGATTTCGGCGTTCTAGCGATCTGGCCCCAATTCCTCTTAGAGGTATTCTTGCGCGGCGGTTTGTCAGACGGGCGGATGGAATAAGCGTTTCCCGGAAATAGGGAAATGCACGTGGGGTGATTTCGTAAGGGGAGCGCGAACGGCATGAGGATGTCGATGGGCCGGATGGGCCGGCAGTTGCTGGGATTGGCCGTGGCGGGTCTGACGCTGGCGACGGGCGGTGTGGCATTCGCCGAGCTCGGGCAACCGGCGCCGTGGGAGTGGACGCTCCAGCAATCCGGCTCGCCGGTGATGGACAACATCGTCTGGTTCCACAACTTCCTGTTCGTGCTGATCACCCTGATCACGCTGTTCGTCCTGGCGCTGCTCGTGGTGGTGGTCGTCAAGTTCAATGCGAGGGCCAACCCGGTGCCGTCGCGGACCACCCACAACACGCTGATCGAGGTGGCCTGGACGCTCGTTCCGGTGCTGATCCTGGTCGGCATCTCGGTGCCGTCGTTCCGGCTGCTGTTCCTCGAGCTCGACGTGCCGAAGGCGGATCTGACGATCAAGGCGACCGGCAAGCAGTGGTATTGGTCGTATGCCTATCCTGATAACGGCAAGTTCGAGTTCGACTCGTTGATGGCCCAGGACAAGCAGCCCCGCCTGCTCGGCGTAGACAACGAGATGGTAGTGCCCGTCAACAAGGTGGTTCGGGTCCAGGTCACCGGCGCGGACGTCATCCACGCCTTCGCGCTGCCGGCTTTCGGCGTCAAGATCGACGCCATTCCAGGCCGGCTGAACGAGACCTGGTTCAAGGCGGCCAAGACCGGCATGTTCTACGGCCAGTGCTCGGAGCTGTGCGGCAAGGATCACGCCTTCATGCCGATCGCGATCCGCGTGGTCGACGACCAGGAGTTCGCCTCCTGGGTCGAGACGGCAAAGAAGAAATTCGCGAGCGGCGGCACCAGCACCTACGCCTCCGCGGCCGGCCCGACGCAGTAAGCGCCGGGCGGAAGCTCGAGGGACTGAAAGCGATATGAAGGGCGGGACCGCATACGGTCCGAATGGGACGCAAGGCAGGATTTGAATATGGCAACGAGCGCAGCGGCACATAGCGATCACGCGCATCATGACGAGCACGCCCATCCGACCGGATGGCGGCGCTACGTCTATTCGACCAACCACAAGGACATCGGCACGATGTACCTGATTTTCGCGGTCGTCGCCGGCGTCATCGGCGCCGCGATGTCGATCGCGATCCGGGCCGAGCTGATGTATCCGGGTGTGCAGATCTTTCACGAGACGCACACCTATAATGTGTTCGTGACCTCTCACGGCCTGATCATGATCTTCTTCATGGTCATGCCCGCGATGATCGGCGGGTTCGGCAATTGGTTCGTGCCGCTGATGATCGGCGCGCCCGACATGGCGTTCCCGCGCATGAACAACATCTCGTTCTGGCTGCTGCCGGCCTCCTTCGCGCTGCTGCTGATGTCGACCTTCGTCGAGGGCGAGCCGGGTGCCAACGGCGTCGGCGCCGGCTGGACCATGTATGCGCCGCTGTCGAGCTCCGGTCACCCCGGCCCCGCCGTCGACTTCGCGATCCTGTCGCTGCATCTGGCGGGCGCCTCGTCGATTCTCGGCGCCATCAATTTCATCACCACGATCTTCAACATGCGCGCACCGGGCATGACTCTGCACAAGATGCCACTGTTCGTGTGGTCGATCCTGGTGACAGTGTTCCTGCTGCTGTTATCGCTGCCGGTGCTCGCCGGTGCGATCACCATGCTGCTCACCGACCGCAATTTCCACACGACGTTCTTCGCGCCCGAGGGCGGCGGCGATCCCGTGCTGTTCCAGCACCTGTTCTGGTTCTTCGGTCACCCCGAGGTGTACATCCTGATCCTGCCCGGCTTCGGTATGATCAGCCAGATCGTCTCGACCTTCTCGCGCAAGCCCGTGTTCGGCTATCTCGGCATGGCCTACGCCATGGTCGCGATCGGCGGCATCGGCTTCGTGGTGTGGGCGCACCACATGTACACGGTGGGCATGTCCTCGGCGACGCAGGCCTATTTCGTCGCCGCCACCATGGTCATTGCGGTTCCGACCGGCGTGAAGATCTTCTCCTGGATCGCCACGATGTGGGGCGGCTCGATCGAATTCCGCGCGCCGATGATCTGGGCGGTAGGCTTCATCTTCCTGTTCACGGTTGGTGGCGTCACCGGCGTCGTGCTGGCGAACGCGGGCGTCGACCGCGTGCTCCAGGAGACCTATTACGTCGTCGCGCACTTCCACTACGTGCTGTCGCTCGGCGCCGTGTTCGCGATCTTTGCGGGCTGGTACTACTGGTTCCCGAAAATGTCGGGTTACATGTACAATGAGTGGCTGGCCAAGCTGCACTTCTGGGTGACCTTCATCGGCGTCAACCTGGTGTTCTTCCCGCAGCACTTCCTCGGCCTGTCGGGGATGCCGCGCCGCTACGTCGACTATCCCGACGCGTTCGCGGGCTGGAACCTGATCTCGTCCCTCGGCTCCTACATCTCCGGGTTCGGCGTGCTGATCTTCCTCTACTGCGTCCTCGACGCCTACATGAAGAAGGTGCCTGCCGGTAACAATCCCTGGGGTGCGGGCGCAACCACGCTGGAGTGGACGCTGCCCTCGCCGCCGCCATTCCACCAGTTCGAAGTGCTGCCTCGCGTGCAGTAAGCCATCGCCCGCGGCGCCCGTGACGGGCGCCGCGGCTCTTTCAGGAAGCGAGCTGAATTAAGTGTCCGTCCTCGACCACAATGCCGTCGACATCAATCCTCGCATCTCCGAAGCGGAGGTCGGCGATTACATCGCGCTGCTCAAGCCGCGCGTGATGTCGCTGGTGATCTTCACCGCGCTGGTCGGGATGGCGATGGCACCCGGGCATTTCCATCCCGTGCTGGCGATCACCTCGCTACTCTGCATCGCCGTCGGTGCCGGCGCCTCCGGCGCGCTCAACATGGCGCTCGAGGGCGACATCGACGCCAAGATGTCGCGCACGGCGAACCGGCCAATCCCGCGCGGCCGCGTCACCCGCCCCGAAGCGATGGCGTTCGGCATGACGCTCGCCTTCTTCTCGGTGATGACGCTCGGCATCCTCGTCAACTGGATCGCGGGCGCGCTGCTCGCCTTCACCATCTTCTTCTACGTCGTGATCTATACGATGGGTCTGAAGCGTTGGACCGCGCAGAACATCGTGATCGGCGGCGCTGCCGGCGCGCTGCCTCCGGTGGTGGCCTGGGCCGCCGTGACGGGCACGGTCGACGTCGAGCCACTGCTGCTGTTCGCCATCATCTTCTTCTGGACGCCGCCGCACTTCTGGGCGCTGGCGTTGTTCCGCTCCGACGATTATGCGCGCGCCGGCATTCCGATGCTACCCAACGTCGCCGGTCCCGATGCGACGCGGCTCCAGATCCTGCTCTACACGATCGTGCTGATCGCGGTCGCCGCCGCACCCTGGGCGCTCGGCTATTTCGACGCCGTCTACGGCATCGTTTCGCTGATCCTCGGCGCCGGCATGCTGGTGCTCGCCATCAACGTCTACATGCGTCGCGAGCGCAGCGAGTCGCTGCGTGCCACCCGCAAGCTGTTTGCATTCTCCATCCTTTATCTGTTTGCGCTGTTCGCCACCCTGCTGGCCCAGGTTGTATTCCGGGCGCTTGCTCCGATGGCATGGGGCGCATGAGGCGGGGATGGCCGACAAACCCGAGCCAGATGGAATCGTCCTCACCGAGGCGCAGAAGAAGAGCCGTCGTCAGCGCTCCATTGCCATTGCTTTGGCGCTCGGCGTGCTCGTGGTGCTGTTCTTCGCCGTCACCATGGTCAAGGGGCCGGCGGTTCTAGTGCGGCCGATGTAGGAAACATGGATCACGAGCCGACCATATCGCAGGATCAGAGCCGGACGGCGGGCAAGGGCCGCATCGGTGGTCTTGGCCGCGACGCGCTGGTCGCCTCGATCTGCGGCGGCGTAGTGGCGCTGATGGTGGGGGCATCCTACGCGGCGGTGCCGTTCTACAACTGGTTCTGCCGCGCCACCGGCTTCAACGGCACGACCCAGGTCGCGACCTCCGCACCGGCCACCGGCCCGATCGCCCGAAAGATCTCGGTGCGGTTCGATTCCAACGTCGCGCCGGGCCTGCCCTGGAAGTTCGAGCCCGAGCAGAGCGAGATCGAGGTCAATATCGGTCAGGTGACGACGGTCTACTACACCGTGACGAACCAGGCCGCGCGCACCACCGCGGGCCAAGCCGCCTATAACGTCGCGCCGCTGACGGTTGGGTCATATTTCCAGAAGATCAACTGCTTCTGCTTCACCGAGCAGACCATGGCGCCCGGCGAGAAGCGGGAGATGCCGGTCGTGTTCTATGTCGATCCGTCGATTGCCGAGGATCGCGAGAACGACGGGCTGAACACGATCACGCTGTCCTACACGTTCTATCCGGTGAAGGATCCCGTGGTGAAGCCGCTGGCATCGGGTGACGACGACAAACGCAAGGGAAATCTCTGATCGCCGGGCGCACGCTCGGGGGATTGGACGCAAGGGGATAAGTGCCTGACAGGCACGGGATTGAGGAGAGAGACCGCAAATGGCAACGGCGCACACCAAGCATCACGACTACCATCTGGTCGATCCCTCTCCCTGGCCGGCCGTCGGTTCGCTGTCGGCCTTCATCATGGCGGTTGGCGCGATCGCCTGGATGCACCACATGTTCTCGGCTGCGCCGATCGTGTTCGGTGTGGGCACCGTCGGCGTGCTCTACACCATGGCGAGCTGGTGGGGCGACGTGATCAAGGAAGCCCAGTACAAGGGCGACCACACCCGCGTCGTGCAGCTCCATCACCGCTACGGCATGATCCTGTTCATCGCCTCCGAGGTGATGTTCTTCGTGGCCTGGTTCTGGGCCTATTTCAACGCCGCGCTGTTCCCGGCTGACGCCGTCCATGCCACGCGTGATGCGGTGTTCGGCTGCGGCCTTGGCACGCAGGCCGGCGCCTGCTCCGTTCCCGGCACCTGGCCGCCGAAGGGCATCGAGACCTTCGATCCCTGGCATCTGCCGCTCCTGAACACGTTGATCCTGCTCACCTCCGGCACCACGGTAACCTGGGCGCACCATGCGCTGCTCGAGAATGACCGCCAGGGTCTGAAATACGGCCTGATCCTCACCGTCGTGCTGGGTGCGCTCTTCACCTGCGTGCAGGCCTATGAGTACAGCCACGCGGCGTTCTCGTTCGGCGGCAACGTCTATGGTGCGACCTTCTTCATGGCGACCGGCTTCCATGGCTTCCACGTGCTGGTCGGCACCATCTTCCTGCTGGTCTGCCTGTTTCGCGCCTATGCCGGCCACTTCACGCCGACCCAGCATCTCGGCTTCGAGTTCGCCGCCTGGTACTGGCACTTCGTCGACGTGGTCTGGCTGTTCCTGTTCCTTTGCATCTATGTCTGGGGACACGGCGCCGAGACCATGGCTCACGGCGCGCACTGAGCTGCGAGGCAGATGATTCAGAAAGGGCGGCCGCAGGGCCGCCCTTTCGCTTTCCGGCCGCCGGAAGCCTTGGCCGAAACTGTGATAGAGTTTGCCATCATGAACGACATCGCCGGCCCATCGGAGTCTCAAACCACGGTCCTGCAAAGCGCGCTGCGCGGGCTCGCCTGCAAATGTCCGCGCTGCGGCGAGGGCAAGCTCTATGCGGGCTTCCTGACACTCGCGCCTCGCTGCGAGCGCTGCGGTCTCGACTATGCTTTCATCGATACCGGTGACGGTCCGGCGATCTTCATCATCATGCTGGCCGGCGCGATCGTGGTCGGCTGCGCGCTCGTCGTCGAGGTCAAGTATCAGCCGCCGTTCTGGCTGCACGCGGTGCTCTGGCTGCCGCTGATTCTCGCCACCACGCTTTTGCCGCTGCGCGCGATGAAGTCGCTGCTGATCGCGCTGCAATTCCACCACAAGGCGGCGCCGGGCCGACTCATCGACCGCGCGAAATGAACCGGACCGTGCGCAAGCCTCGCGTGGCCGGCTTTGCGCTGTTCACGCTGCTCCTGACGGCAGTGTTCGTCGGGCTTGGCTTCTGGCAATTGCAGCGCCGGACAGCCAAGCACGAGCTGATCGCTGCTCTCACCGAACGGCTTGCGACCGCGCCGGTCGCGCTGCCGGCGCCCGCGCAATGGGCGGCGCTCAATCGCGCGCGCGACGAATTCCGCCGCGTCAGCTTCTCTGCAACTTACGTCCCGCTGCCCGATGCGATGGTCTATTCCTCCGGCTCGGCCGTGCGCAAGGACGCCTCCGGTCCCGGCACCTGGGCGTTCCTGCCGGCGCGGCTTCCGAGCGGCGAGATGGTCGTGATCGATGCCGGCTTCGTCGAGAACACGATGCAGGATCGCGGCGTCGAGGATCGCGCGGTGAAGCAGCTCGTCACGGGCCAGCCGGTCGTGCTCACCGGCTATCTCAGGTTCCCGGAAGCACCGGGCTGGCTGACACCTGCGGAGAACCGCGAGAAGCGGCTCTGGTTCGTGCGCGATCATCTGGCAATCGCGAGCGCGCTCGGCTGGGGAACGGTTGCGCCGTTCTATGTCGACCTCGAGCAGCCGGTGCCCGAGAACGGCGTTCCACGTCCCGGTCCGCTCGACGTGCATCTGAAAGACGATCACCTGCAATACGCGATCACCTGGTTCACGCTCGCGGGCGCCCTGCTGATCGCCTTCGCGGTGTGGGCGAGGGGGCGGCAAGACCGAACTCATCCGTAGATCAACCGAGGGAACCCGGTATCGTCCGGGCTTTACCGTTCAGCGCACATTCACGAGTGTGGTCCTAAGCCGCCACTGGTGTCCGCGGCAGAACAGGATTGCAGCGTGAGCGATTTCGACCAGATGGGAATTGTCGTTGACTGGGTAGATGCCTGCCGCAAGGGCGACCTCGCGGCGCTGCTCGATCTATATGCGGACGACGCCGAGCTTGAATGTATCTGCAACGGAACGCAGCGCCATCGCGGCCGAAGCGAGCTCGAAAGCTATTGGAGGCCGCGACTTGGCGCCTTGTCGTCGGCGGGCTTCAGGCTGGAAGAGATCGATCCAGTGTCCAACGGCGTCGATCTCGAATATTCCATCGCTGGCGCGCTGCGCATTCGCGCCTCGTTTCGCTTCAGCACGGAAGGCAAGATCCGCAGCACGCTGTGCGAGCCGGCGCGACAGAACGCGCATGTTGGCTGCGCGTGCTAGCTAGGGCATGATCCGGAAAAGTGTGTAGCGGTTTTCCGAAAAGATCATGCTCAGCTAGACCGGCGCCTCCCGGGTTGGCGCAGCCGGAAGACGGCATCGGACATAGGTTCGTTCATTCGCGCGCAGCAGTGACAGCGATCCGCTGAGCGCGCGAACGCGCTCATGCATGCCGGTCAGGCCCCGGCCAAAGACGTTGTCGGCGGGAAAGCCGCCGCCATCGTCGGAGATCTCGATGACGAGCGTCTCACCGGTGATGGTCGTCTGCACATGGGCGTTGCTCGCTTTGGCATGGCGCAGCACGTTGGTCAGCGCCTCCTGGATCAACCGATAGACGGTCCGCGCCAGCGGCCCGTCTAGTCCGTTGAGACCGGGGTCAATCGTGTCCGTCAGACCGATATGCGGTGCCTGCTTGCGAAAGTTTTGAAGCAGTGTCTGGACGCTGCTTGCGAGGCCCAGTTCCTCAACATAGAGCGGCCGCAGCCGGTCGAGAATACGGCGGTTGGCCTGCTGGAGCGCCTCGACCGATTGCAGCACCTCCTGCACCGAATTGCCGAGATTTCCCACGGCAGGCGCGGCCTCGATCAGCGCGACCGCGCCGGCGCGGATGCCGAACAGAAGCGGGCCGAGTTCGTCGTGCAATTCGCGGGCGAGGTCGCGCCGCTCATCGTCCTGAAGCGACACCAGCCGATGCAACAGGTCGCGATTGTCCTGGCTTAGTTGCGCCAACGTCCCCGCCAGCGCGTTCGCCGCCGCGCAGCTCTGCCGGATCTCCGGCGGCCCTGCCACCGGGATCGGCTTTGTGTAGTCGCCGCGTCGCATCCGCGTCAGTCCTTCGCCGAGCTGTTGTAGGGGGCGTAGCGCCGACGCCGCCAGGACGTAGGCGATGGTTCCGGTAAGCGCCATCAGCCCGGCGATCAGGCCGGTGAGCGCGAGGAAGCCGATCCATTTCTCGAACAGCTCGGCGGACAGGTCGGGCACGAAGACGATATCGCCGACACGCTCGCCGTCGATCGTCACCGGGGATGCCGCGTCCATCTCGGGGATGGTGATCAGGTCGATGAACCATTGCGGCACGCTATGCGGCGTGCGCGGGTCGTCCTTCGGGGAGCGCGCGGGACCCGCTTCCACGGAACGGAATTGGATATCAGAGGAGGTGTCCAACGATTGGACAAACGCATCGAGCGTCCGCCGTGGATTGTCGGAAGCGCGCAGCGTGTTGTTGAGCGCGGTGGCGATGGCCCGGGTCGAACGCCGGCCCGGCTCATTCTCCTCAACGAGCTGGCCCCCTGCGAAGGTCTGAAGCAGCACGCCGCCCAGGATCAGTGCCGCGAGAAGGCTCGCGCCGAGCGGAAGAAACAGTTGCGTCCTGAACGAGAGTCGTTGCCACATTAGGTCAATTCTAACGTGTTTTGACGGAATTCTCTCTTTCCATTTGTTCCCGCCGGTCTATGAGTCGAGAAAGCAAGTGAGCCTGCGATGCAAGATACCGCCAAGCCGGCAACCAAGGTCCTGATCGTCGACGACCACCCTGTGGTGCTGTCCGGTTGCCGCACCCTGTTCGCGTCCGACCAGTCGATCCGTATCGACGAGGCGAACGATGCCAAATCCGGGCACCGCGCCTATGTCAGCAAGCGGCCCGATGTTACCGTGATCGACATCAGCCTGCCTGATGTCTCGGGCTTCGAGCTGATGCGACGCATTCGGAAGGACGATCCGGACGCCAAGATCATCATGTTCAGCATGAACGATGATCCGGCCTTCGTGGTGCGGGCGGTCGAGCTTGGGGCCCAGGGCTATGTCTCCAAGGGTGACGATCCCAGGATACTGCTGAAAGCGGTGCGCAAAGTGGTCGCGGGCGACAATTTCATTTCTCCGCAGCTTGCGGAAGCCGTGACGTTTTCCGGTGCCGCAATCAAGGCCAATCCAGCCTCGCAGATGACGCCGCGGGAGCTCGAGATTCTTCGCCTGCTCGGACGCGGCGACAAAATCGTCGAGGTCGCCAAGGCGCTCGGCATCTCCTACAAGACCGTGGCGAACACGACGTCCCTGCTCAAGCAGAAGTTAGGGGCCAAGAACCATTCCGACCTGATCCGGATCGCAGTGGAAATCGGGATGAATTGACCTGTCGCCAACGACCGAACCGGCTGCTCCAGGAGGCAGCGGTTCGGTCGACGGATCGGCGTCGCCATCAGCCGGGCAATGCATGGGCGATGGCCGGCACCGTCCGCCGACCCAATCGGTCGCCACGGCATTCGTTCCCCAGGGCAGGCCAAAGGTTCGGGAAAAGACGGCAATATCACGCAAGTCATTGCTCATATCCGCGAAAGAAGGCCCTGAGCACGGCGGGAAAAACAGGAACATTTTCCGCCGCCTGCCGTTTTGGCTCTTGACGATTTGACGACAGCTGACGAAAGCTTGGGTGAACAGTTTAGCGGGTCGAACGACCCGACGAGGCAATCGGTCTGCACACAACGACAGACCTTCCAAGAGAAGGGCTGCGGCAATGCCGCAGCCCTTTTTCATTGGGCTGCGGGGCGAGCGGAAGCGGTTTCCCGATGCCGCAAAACACTTTATGGTGGCTCAACGC
This sequence comes from Bradyrhizobium sp. 179, assembly GCF_023073535.1. Lineage (NCBI taxonomy): Bacteria > Pseudomonadati > Pseudomonadota > Alphaproteobacteria > Hyphomicrobiales > Nitrobacteraceae > Bradyrhizobium > Bradyrhizobium sp. 179. The sequence continues at coordinate 155,326 of NZ_JADPJR010000160.1, forward strand.
CTCTGGCTGTTAACAAGTAATTTCGTAAAATCAAAGGCTTAACGAGCGAGCTCAGACTCGGTTGGCCTTTGGAGGGCAGTTTGACTCGTTATATCTCGACCCGGGGCGAAGCCCCCGAACTCGGCTTCTGCGACGTGATGCTGACCGGGCTAGCCCGCGATGGCGGCCTGTACGTGCCGGCCGTTTGGCCGCAGCTTTCGGCGCAGACCATCGCCGGCTTCTTCGGCCGCGCCTATTGGGAGGTCGCGGTCGACGTGATTCGCCCCTTCGCGGGCGGCGAGATCACGGACGCCGAGCTTGGCCGCATGGCCAACGAGGCCTATGCCACCTTCCGCCATCCCGCGGTGGTGCCGCTGCGCCAGATGTCGCCGCACCAGTTCGTGCTCGAGCTGTTCCACGGCCCGACGCTCGCCTTCAAGGACGTGGCGATGCAGCTGATCTCGCGGCTGATGGACCATGTGCTCGCCAAGCGCGGCCAGCGCACCACCATCGTGGTCGCAACCTCCGGCGATACCGGCGGCGCCGCGGTCGAAGCCTTTGCGGGTCTGGAGAATGTCGACCTGATCGTGCTGTTCCCGCATGGCCGCATCTCCGAGGTCCAGCAGCGGATGATGACGACGACTGGTGCGGCCAATGTGCATGCGCTCGCCGTCGAAGGCACTTTCGACGACTGCCAGGCGCTCGTGAAGGGAATGTTCAACAACCATCGCTTTCGCGATGCGACGTCGCTGTCCGGCGTCAACTCGATCAACTGGGCGCGTATCGTCGCCCAGGTGGTCTACTATTTCACGTCGGCCGTTGCCGTCGGTGCACCGGCGCGCGCGGTGGATTTCGTCGTGCCGACCGGCAATTTCGGCGACATCTTTGCCGGCTACGTCGCCAAGCGCATGGGGCTGTCGGTGCGCACGCTGCACATCGCCGCCAACGTCAACGACATCCTGGCCCGCACGCTCAAGACCGGGATCTACGAGGTGCGCGAAGTGCACGCCACGGCCTCGCCGTCGATGGACATCCAGATCTCCTCGAATTTCGAGCGGCTGCTGTTCGAGGCCGGCCGGCGCGATGCGGCGGGCGTGCGCCGCCTGATGGATTCACTGAAGCAGTCGGGGCGTTTCGTGCTGCCCGATGCCACGCTGGCCGCGATCCGCGAGGTGTTCGACGCAGGCCGTGCCGACGAGACCGAAACCGCGGCCGCAATCCGCGCCGCCTGGCGCGAGGCGGGCGAGCTGGTCGATCCCCATACCGCGGTGGCGCTGGCGGTCGCGGACCGCGACACCACCGACACGACGGTCCCGAGCATCGTGCTCTCTACGGCCCATCCGGCCAAATTCCCCGACGCGGTCGAGGCGGCCTGCGGCCAGCGGCCGCAACTGCCCGCCTGGCTCGACGGATTGATGACTAAATCCGAACACGTGAAGGTGATGAAGAACGATCAGGCCGAGGTCGAGCGGTTCGTGCTGTCGATCAGCCGCGCCGCAAAGCAAGGAGTTGCCGGATGAGCGTCGAGATTTCCAAGCTTGCTTCCGGCCTCACCGTCGTCACCGACAAAATGCCACATCTCGAGACTGCGGCGCTCGGCGTCTGGGCCGGGGTCGGCGGGCGCGACGAGAAGCCGAACGAGCATGGCATCTCGCATCTCCTGGAGCACATGGCGTTCAAGGGTACGACCAAGCGCTCCTCGCGCGAGATCGTCGAGGAGATCGAGGCGGTCGGCGGTGATCTCAATGCCGGCACCTCGACCGAGACCACGTCCTACTACGCGCGGGTGCTGAAGGCCGACGTGCCGCTCGCGCTCGACGTGCTCGCCGACATTCTCGCCAATCCTGCCTTCGAGCCGGACGAGCTGGAGCGCGAGAAGAACGTCATCGTGCAGGAGATCGGGGCTGCGCAGGACACACCCGACGACGTCGTGTTCGAGCATCTCAACGAGCTCTGCTATCCCGACCAGCCGATGGGTCGCTCGCTGCTCGGCACCGCCAAGACGCTGCGCGGCTTCAACCGCGACATGCTCCGCGGCTATCTGTCGACGCATTATCGCGGGCCCGACATGGTGGTGGCCGCCGCCGGCGCGGTCGATCACAAGCAGGTGGTCGCCGAGGTCGAGCAGCGCTTCGCGAGCTTCGAGGCGACACCGGGACCGAAGCCGCAATCCGCCCAGTTCGGCAAGGGCGGCGCCAAGGTGGTCCACCGCGAGCTCGAGCAGGCGCATCTGACGTTGGCGCTCGAAGGGGTGCCGCAGACCGACCTCTCGCTGTTCTCGCTCCAGGTCTTCACCAACATTCTCGGCGGTGGGATGTCGTCGCGGCTGTTCCAGGAGGTGCGCGAGAAGCGCGGCCTCTGCTACTCCATCTACAGCTTCCACGCGCCCTACACCGACACCGGCTTCTTCGGCCTCTACACCGGCACCGATCCCGCCGACGCGCCGGAGATGATGGAGGTCGTGGTCGATGTCATGAATGATTCGGTGGAGACCCTGACCGAGGCCGAGATCGCGCGTGCCAAGGCGCAGATGAAGGCGGGCCTGCTGATGGCATTGGAGAGCTGCTCCTCCCGCGCCGAACAGCTCGCCCGGCATGTGCTGGCTTATGGCCGGCCGCAGACGGTGCAGGAGCTGGTGGCCCGGATCGACGCCGTCAGCGTCGAATCGACCCGGGATGCCGCGCGTGCGCTGCTTTCGCGCAGCCGCCCTGCGGTTGTTGCATTGGGCAGTGGCAGGGGTCTGGACACCGCGGTATCTTTTGCGGAAGGATTGACGCGGGCGCGTGCCAAGGCGCGGCTGCATTAAGAGCCGTCGCCCAGGGGCGCCCGCTCCGGGAAGCATCACCATGGCCCTGTTCCGCCTCCCATCCAGTGGACCCGCCGCCCTCGCGCCGCGCGGCAACGGGCTGTTGCTGCGCGCCCCGCAGATGTCGGACTTCCTGCAATGGGCTCACTTGCGCGAAAGTAGCCGCGACTACCTCACCCCCTGGGAGCCGATCTGGCCGTCGGACGATCTCACCCGGTCCGGCTTTCGCCGCCGCTTGCGCCGCTATTCCGAGGACATTGCCGCGGACCGGTCTTATCCCTTTCTGATCTTCCGCGAACTCGACGGCGCCATGGTCGGCGGCATCACGCTGGCCAATGTCCGGCGCGGCATCGTGCAGGCCGGCACCATCGGCTACTGGGTTGGGCAGCCCTACGCCCATCGCGGCTACATGACCGCTGCGCTGCGGGTGCTGCTGCCGACGCTGTTCGGCGAGCTCAACCTGCACCGCGTCGAGGCCGCCTGCATCCCCACCAATGCACCATCGATCCGGGTGCTGGAGAAGTGCGGCTTCTCGCGGGAGGGGCTGGCGCGCCGCTATCTCTGCATCAACGGGATCTGGCAGGACCACCTGCTGTTCGGCCTGCTGCATGAGGATTTTCGCGGTTGAGCCGCCACGTCCTGCGGCCAAAGTCTTGATCGTCTCGCCTTGTTTGCTGCCGTAATTTGCCTGCCTTGGGTTCGCCGATTTTGGCGATATAACGGCGCGGGCTGGCCAGCGATCGGCCGGAGTGCTGTCATGGAGTATGGGTGTTGATGGTGAAGGAGCTTCGGTCGTCGCGAAATGCGTTGCGGCGGGGGACGGTGGTAGCTTTGACGTTGTCGGTTGCGCTCGCGTCTGTCTCGCCGGTGGCGGCCCAGTCCTTGAGCGACCGCTTCAAGAGCCTGTTCGGCGGCAAGTCCGACGAACCGGCCCAGCCCAAGCCGCCGCCCGCGCCCGGCCAGCCGGCCGACGACGACGTTGATTGCCCGCAGGTCACGGTGCGCGCCGGCGCCTCGACTTATGCGGTCGGCGCGAGCGGCAAGCAGGCTGTCGGCAACGACATCCGCTTCCAGGCCACAATCACCAAGATGGCGCGCGAATGCGCCCGGAGCGGCGGCGATATCACCGCGCGGATCGGAATCCAGGGCCGTGTCATCGCCGGTCCCGCCGGCGCGCCTGCGACGGTCGAGGTCCCCTTGCGTGTTGCCGTGGTGCAGGGCGGCGTCGGCGAGAAGGTGATCGCCTCAAAGGCCTACCGGACCACGGTCGAGATGTCGGAGGGCGGCAGCGTGCCCTTCACGTTCGTGGCCGAAGATCTGGCCTACCCGATGCCCTCGGCCGCGGCCGCCGATTCCTACATCTTCTATGTCGGCTTCGACCCGCAGGCGCTCGCGCCCGAGCCGAAGGGACGGAAGAAGAAGTAGGGTTCAAGGTCGGCTGTCACTACAATTACGGCTGTCATCACCCGCAAAGGCGGGCGATCCAGTATTCCAGAGAGGTGAGTGATCTATCGAGAGGTCGCGGCGTACTGGTTGCCTCGCCTGCGCGGGGCATGACACCGGACTTGTGGCTATAGATCGGCCAACAAAAAAGCCGGCGCTCATCGCGCCGGCTTTTGAGTGGTGAAGGCAGAGTTCTCAGTTCAGCTTCTGCCCGACTTCGTTGATGCCCCTGGCGAGCAGGTCGTCGGCGACCTGGCCCTTGACCGACTGCGACAGGATCGTGGAAGCGGCCTGAACGGCGGCTTCCGCGGCTGCGGCTCGGACATCGGCCAGCGCCTGGGCCTCGGCGAGCGCGATCTTGCTCTCCGCGGTCTTGGTCCGGCGGGCGACGAAGTCTTCCATCTTCGCCTTGGCGTCGGCTGCGATTCGCTCGGCTTCGGCCCTGGCATTGGCGATGATGTCGGCAGCCTCGCGCTCGGCCATGGCGCTGCGCGCCTTGTAGTCGGCGAGCACCTTGGCCGCCTCCTGCTTGAGGCGCGCCGCGTCGTCGAGCTCGGCCTTGATGCGATCGGCGCGATGGTCAAGCGCGGTCATCGCCGTCTTGAAGATCCCGAGATAGCCGAACACGACCATCAGGATCACGAAGGCGACGGCGACCCAAAATTCAGGTTCGAAGAACATCTCAACTAACCCTTCAAGGACGCGTCGACCGCGGCATTGACCGACGCTGCATCGGGAACGACGCCCGTGAGCTGCTGCACGATCTGGCCTGCCGCATCCGCCGCGATGCCGCGGACGTTGCTCATGGCGGCGGCGCGGGTCGAGGCGATGGTCTTCTCCGCCCCGGCCAGCTTGGCCGCCAATTGCTCTTCCAGCGCCTTGCGCTCGGCATCCGCCTGCGCATTCGCCTTGTCGCGGGATTCGTTGCCGATCGCCTGTGCCCGCATGCGCGCCGAAGCGAGCTCGCTTTCATAGGCCTTCAGCGCCGCGTCGGACTGGTCCCTCAGCTTCTGCGCTTCGGCGAGGTCGCCCTCGATTTTGTTCTGCCGCGCCTCAATCACACCGCCGACGCGCGGCAGAGCGAGCTTGGACACGATCACGTAAAGCAGGACGAAGAAGATCGCGAGCGACACCAGCTGCGAAGCAAAGCTGCTGCTCTCGAACGGCGGAAAACCGCCACCGTGGTGACCACCGTCAGCCTCGGTGTGAGCGCTCGCCGGACCTTTCGCGCCGCCATGACTCTCAGCCATGGAGTTCTCCTGTTGCTGTCACGCGCGCCGTCCCAGAGGCTGGAACGGCGCGAAAAAACGTCGTTCTCAGAGCGGAACGAACAGCAGCAGCAGCGCGATCAGCAGCGAGAAGATGCCGAGCGCTTCGGTCACGGCGAAGCCGAAGATCAGGTTACCGAACTGGCCCTGAGCCGCCGACGGATTGCGAACGGCTGCGGCGAGGTAATTGCCGAAGATCACGCCCACGCCGACGCCCGCACCGCCCATGCCGATGCACGCGATGCCCGCGCCGATAAGTTTTGCTGCTGCCGGATCCATTTTAGTCTCCTTGGAAGAAAGATGGGTTGTGGGTGGAAATTCCCCGGACCGCTCAGTGTCCTGGATGAATGGCGTCGTTGAGATAGATGCAGGTCAGGATCGCGAACACATAGGCCTGAAGGAACGCGACCAGGATCTCGAGCGAGGTCAGCGCGACCGTGAGCGCCAGCGGCAGCACGCCGCCGACCCAGCCGAGGGCGCCGAGCGAGAAGCCGAGCATGGCGACGAAGCCGGCGAACACCTTCAGCGCGATGTGGCCGGCCAACATGTTGGCGAAGAGGCGGACGCTGTGGGAGACCGGCCGCAGGAAGAACGACAGGACCTCGATGAACATGACCAGCGGCAGGATGTAGATGGGGACGCCGTGGGGAACGAAAATCTTGAAGAATTTCAGGCCGTTCTTGTAGAGGCCGTAGATCAGGACGGTGAAGAACACCAGGAGCGCGAGCGCCGCGGTGACGATCAGGTGGCTCGACACCGTGAAGGTGTAGGGGATGATGCCCACCAGATTCGAGACGCAGATGAACATGAACAGCGAGAAGATCAGCGGGAAGAACTTCATGCCTTCCGCGCCGGCCGTCGAACGGATGGTCGAGGCGACGAATTCGTAGGAGATTTCAGCGACGGACTGGAGGCGTCCGGGAACCAGCTGCGTGCCGCTGGCGAGCATCAGGATCGAGATGATCGCGACCGCCACCAGCATGTAAAGCGACGAATTGGTGAAGGCGATCGTATGATTGCCGATATGGCCCAGGGTGAAGAGAGGCTCGATGTTGAACTGGTGGATCGGGTCGATTTTCATCAGCGCGGCATCTCTTGGTCTGCCGGCAATGCCGGCGGGTCTCGGTCTGCCGGCCGGGCCGGCCCGTACCGGCAAAGCCGGCACGATCATTCCTCTGCTGGGCGGATCGCTTAAGAACCACCGCGCCTGTTTTGACCCGCGCCCGCCGTTCTCACCACATTCACCACGCCGGCGACGAAGCCCAGCAGCAGGAACACGATAAATCCGAAAGGCGACGTCGACAGCAAGCGGTCGAACCCCCAGCCAATCCCCGCTCCGACAACGACGCCGGCGATCAACTCCGAGGATAACCGGAAACCAAGCGCCATCGCCGAGGCTCTGGCCGCTCCGTCTTCACCGTCACCTGCGGGTTGCTCGGTCTTGCTCCGCCGGTCCCGAAGTTCGGACAAGCGTTGATCAAGATTTCCGAGCCGTTCGGAAAGCGCAGCTTCCTCGGACGATCTATCGCGATCTCCATTCCCGCCGTGCTCCGTGCCCTGTGTCATGCAACGAAGACCCGAAACGCCGCGGCTGAATGGAAATTACGCCCGCCACCCTCAAAAGCCGCGCGGACCATACTGATGGCCTATTATCAAGTCAAGCCAAGTCACGATTGCGTCGCTTTCCGTTATGTGTCTGATTTCTTTGCTGATATTGGCGCGCACAGCAGTGCTGCACACAGCGTGACGCCGCACCGCAGCAGCTCTCCGCATGATCGACGAATGCAGCCGCCATTTCGCCGCGCTGCCGGGATCAAGGGACGGTCGCGGTCGTTGATATCGGTGGTGCGTTTTGGGCGGCGGATTGCCTCGGCGGGGTGTAGAATTGCGAAAGTGCCACCTGCACGTCGTGGCGGAGCGCAAGATGAGACCTGTGACGTCATCCACAACATCATGGTTTGCGGTAGCGACGTTCGCCGTGGTGATGGTCGTCAGCGGCGGCTTCGTCGCCGCGCAATCCGCTCCTGACAGCGAAAACGGCCGCTACAGCATGACGCCGATCCCGGAGGGCGTGTTGCGGCTCGACACCCGCACCGGCACCATGTCGACCTGCACCAAGAACGGCGCCGGCTGGGCCTGCTACGCCTTGCCGGACGAACGGGCCGCGCTCGATACCGAAATCGGCCGGCTTCAGGCCGAAGTCGAGAAGCTGAAGGGCCAGCTCGCGGCTGGGCCGACCGTATCGGGCAAGGTCGACGAGCCGCTGCCGAAATCCGATCCGCTCAAGAAGGCGGAGCCGAAGGCCGCCGAGGGCGAGCGCAAGATCGAGATCCCGCTGCCGAGCGACCAGGATGTCGACCGCGTGATGTCGTTCCTGGAAAGGGCCTGGCGCCGGCTGATCGACATGGCCAACCGCGTGCAGAAGGACGTGTCGGGGAAGATTTGATTCGGCTCCTTCGAGGTCGTCCTGAAGCCGTGCCGCAGCCTCTCTGTTTTTCTCGACGCGAATTGCCACTTTTCGCCATCACGAGCATTCGGGGTAATGGGTCCTGGCTTTCGCCGGCCTTCGCCAGGACGACGAGAGGCTCTTGATGACATCAGGCAAATCCGTAACGCGTTCGGCGCCATCATTCGTGCAAACCACCACGCTCGCATCGTCGCTGCTCACCGTGCAGACGCCCGGCCGCGGCTTCACCGATCTGACCAGCGAGGCAGCCAGGTTCATCGCCGAAGCGCACGCGCGTGAGGGCGCGCTGACATTGTTCATCCGCCACACCTCGGCCTCGCTGACGATTCAGGAGAACGCCGATCCGTCCGTGCTCGTCGATCTCACCACGGCGCTGTCCCGGCTTGCACCGGAGAATGCCGGGTGGACGCATGACACCGAGGGGCCGGACGACATGCCGGCGCACGTCAAGACGATGCTGACGGGGACCTCGCTTCAGGTGCCAGTCCTGAAAGGCAAGCTCGCGCTCGGCACCTGGCAGGCGATCTACCTGATCGAACATCGCAGCCGGCCGCATCGGCGCGAGATCGTGCTGCAATTCGTCGGCAGCCATCAGTAGGGACAAAACAAAACCGGCCGCGGAGACCGCGGCCGGTTCGTGTTGTCGACTGTGCTTTCGATCAGGTCGCCTTGATATCGACGTCCTTGGTCTCGGGCAGGAACAGGAAGCCGATCACCACGGTGATGGACGCGAAGATGACCGGATACCAGAGACCTGCATAGATATCGCCCGTCGAGGCCACGATGGCGAAGGCGGTCGCGGGCAGGAGGCCGCCGAACCAGCCGTTGCCGATGTGGTAGGGCAGCGACATCGAGGTGTAGCGGATGCGGGTCGGGAATAGTTCGACCAGCATCGCCGCGATCGGGCCGTACACCATGGTGACGAACACCACCAGAATGAACAACAGCCCGACGACTGCCGCCACCTGCGGGCGGAAGATGTCGAACGGGTGCGCCATCTTCACGATACCCGCATCGCCCGCCTTCGGGTAACCGGCGGCCTGCACGGCGGCGAGGACGGCCGGGTTGCTGTCCTTGGCGTTCGTGTACGGAACCTCCTTGCCGTTCACCATGACCTTCACGCCGGAGCCGGCCGGGCCTGGTGTGGTCGAGTACTTGACCGACGACTGCGACAGGAAGGCGCGTGCGGTGTCGCAAGGCGCGGTGAAGACGCGGGTGCCGACCGGGTTGAACAGGTCGCCGCAGCCTTTTGGATCTGCCACCACCTCGACCTTGGTCTGCTCGATGGCCTTTTCCAGCGCCGGATTGGCGTTGGTGGTGATCATCTTGAAGATGGGGAAGAAGGTCAGCGCCGCGATCAGGCAGCCGCCGAGGATAATCGGCTTGCGGCCGATCTTGTCGGAGAGGATGCCGAACACGATGAAGAAGCCGGTACCGAGCAGCAGCGACCAGGCGATCAGGAGGTTGGCGGTGTAGCCGTCGACCTTCAGGATCGATTGCAGGAAGAACAGCGCATAGAATTGGCCGGTGTACCAGACCACGCCCTGGCCCATCACGCCGCCGAGCAGGGCGAGCAGCACGAGCTTGCCGTTCTGCCAGTTGCCGAAGGCCTCCGTCAGCGGCGCCTTCGAGCTCTTCCCCTCGTCCTTCATCTTCTGGAAGATCGGCGACTCATTGAGACGCAGCCGGATCCAGACCGAGATGCCAAGCAGCAGCACGGAGACCAGGAACGGGATGCGCCAGCCCCAGGTCGCAAAATCGGCTTCGCCGGTCGCGGTACGGGTGAACAGGATCACCAGCAGCGACAGGAACAGGCCGAGCGTCGCCGTGGTCTGGATGAAGGAGGTGTAGTAGCCGCGCTTGCCGTTCGGGGCGTGCTCCGCGACATAAGTCGCCGCACCGCCATACTCGCCGCCGAGCGCCAGACCCTGGGCGAGGCGCAGCGCGATCAGGATGATCGGAGCCGCGATGCCGATGGTCGCCGCGTTGGGCAGCAGGCCGACGATGAAGGTCGACAGACCCATGATCAGGATGGTGACGAGGAAGGTGTATTTGCGGCCGACGATGTCGCCGATGCGGCCGAACACGATCGCGCCGAACGGGCGCACCAGGAAGCCGGCGGCGAAGGCCAGCAGCGCGAAGATGTCGCGGGTTGCGGGCGGATAGGCCGAGAAGAACTGGGCGCCGATGATGCTCGCCAACGAACCGTAGAGGTAGAAGTCGTACCATTCGAAGACGGTACCGAGCGAGGAGGCGAGAATGACGAACCGTTCGTCCTTCGTCATCCCTCCCGCGCCCGTCTGAGACACTGCCATTGTCGACATGTTGAGTCGCTCCCCGAAATGCGTTTCCTCGCGCCCCAGATGCCCGGACGTGCCGGATCAATCCAGGTCTTGCTTGCAAGGTAACATCGGCGTGAAACCCGCCCCAATACGACTTTCGGCTTTGCGCACTGACCCGCGCCTGACGCTCCGGTCTCGGGCGCCGGTGCGCAACCGTAAAGGCTGGGATTAACCCCTTTGCGACAAAGGGATAATGTGCACTTGCATGCCATGGCCGCTCGGGGAAGAATTGACCGCCGCGGCGTTGACACGCCTCCCGCCGCGAACGACAGCAAGAGAACGATGAACGCTCCCTCAACCCATCTCGTCATTGCCGATGATCATCCGCTGTTCCGCGACGCGCTGCGGCAGGCGGTGGCGGGCGTCCTGACTTCGGCCAGGATCGACGAGGCCGGATCGTTCGAGGAGCTGACCAAGCTGCTGGAACAGGCCTCCGACGTGGATCTGGTCCTACTCGACCTCTCGATGCCTGGGATCTCCGGCTTTTCCGGCCTTATCTATCTACGGGCGCAATACCCGGCGATTCCGGTCGTGATCGTCTCGGCTTCCGACGACAGCGCCACGATTCGCCGCTCGCTCGATTTTGGCGCCTCCGGCTTCATCCCCAAGCGTTTCGGCGTCGAGACGCTGCGCGACGCCATTCTCAAGGTGATGGAGGGCGACGTCTGGGTTCCCGCGGACACCGATCTGTCGGCCGCCGCCGACCCCGACATGACGCGCCTGCGCGACCGTCTGGTGACGCTGACGCCGCAACAGGTCCGGGTCCTGATGATGCTGTCGGAGGGCCTCCTCAACAAGCAGATCGCCTATGAGCTCGGCGTCTCCGAGGCCACCATCAAGGCGCACGTCTCGGCCATCCTGCAAAAGCTCGGGGTCGAGAGCCGCACTCAAGCCGTCATCGCCGCCGCGAAGATCGCCGGTGGCCAGTGGAAGCAGGGCACGCCGACGGGGTGAAGCGTCCCCGGGGGTGCGCACAGTCCGGCCTACATCATCGCCAGCAGCCTGTTAGCGGCGGTGATATCCGTCGTCTCGGAGCCCTTGGCGAAGCCATCGAGCGCTGATTGAAGCAGGCGTTTCGCGTGCTCTCGCCGGCCCCGTTCCGCAAGGATCTCGGCGAGATCGATGGCCGCCCGCAGCTCCCAGGCTTTTGCACCTCTGTGGCGGCTCAAATCCAGCGACTGCATGAAATGGGCTTCTGCTTGCTCAGCGTTGGGCTCTGGCAGCGACAACAGGACTCTGCCCTTCATGCGCAGCAGCTCAGGCATGTAGAGGTGGTCGCCGCCTCGCTCGACAAGGCGAATCGCCTCGTCGACCAGGCGCGCACCCTGCTCGATCTGTCCGATTGCCAAGAAGCCCTGAACCATCGCGGCGTTGAAGGTCGTAGTGAGCAGCTCGTAGCGGGCATCGTGGAGCTCGTGCAGACAAGCCCTGATCGTCTCGAGGCCGTCAGCGGCGTTTCCCCGCCGGATTGCCAGCTCGCCTTTGACGCCGCGGCCGACCGCGAGATACGGGCCCATCGAGCGCGATTCGGCGTGTGCGATGAAGCGGTCGATGTTCGCTTCCGCGTCGTCGAGGTCTCCGTTCCAGAGGTCGATCGAAACCGCCCAGATCAGCGCGATGCAGAGCGTGATCGGATGATCCATTTGCGCGGCTTCGGTGACCGTCTGTCGCGCCAGCTGCTGCGCCTGCGCCGGCCGGCCCTGCAACCAAAGCTCTCGTGCAAGCGAAATGCCGGCCCGGTTGCGATGATCGAAGCCGTAGACCGTGCTGATCCGTTCCGTGCCTGGCCCCAGCCAGGCAGCCTCCAGCATGGTCAGCGCATCGTGATGCTCGCCGGCCAGATGCAGCGAGACGCCCAGAAGCGAATGGGCAAGTGCGGTCGAAGCCGCATCGCCGAGCGCCTCGGCAACGGTGAGGCTCTGCTGGGCGTAACGGAGTGCGGCATCGAACTCTCCCATCCGCTCGTGGAAGATATGCATGCGGCCGAGCAGTTGGAGCTGGTTGATCTCGTCGCAACGGCCCTCGGCGATCGCAAGGCTCCGGCTCAAGGCGGCGCGCGCCGCTTCGCTGCCGCCCCGCGTGAACATCAAGGTGAGGCCGAGGGCAGCCTGGATGTGCATTTCCTCGGCGCTACCGCGCGAGGAGGGATCGATCGCAAGCAGCGCCCGCTCCGACCAGCGCCGGCATTCGATCAAGAGCGACATTGCGAGGAAGATCGGTGCCGCCGCAGCGACGAGCGCCATGCCGATGCCGACGTTGCCGTCCGTGCCGAAGCACCAATCCAGCGCGGCGCGCACGTTGTGAAGTGCGGAGAGGTGGATCGCCCGTTCGTCGGCGCTCGGCACGGTGGCCCAGGTCGAGCCTGCCTGCTCCAGCCATTGCCGGTAGTAGGTGGCATGGCGTCCGGCGAGCCCCGCGTCGTTCGGCTCGATCTCGAGCAAATAGGCGCGCGTGGTGTCGAGCAGCCGGTAGCGCATCATGGCGCCAATCGGTCGCGGCGCCACCATGGACTTGGCGACGAGGCTGTCGATGGCGTCGAACAGGTGGGAGCGATCGACGCGTTCGTCCGGGACGACCTCGAGCGCCGCGTCGATGGTGAAGTGCCCGGCGAACACCGCAAGTCGGCGCAGCACCAGGCGCTCGGTGTCGGTCAGGAGCCCGTAGCTCCAGTCCAGGGTCGCCTGCAACGTCTTCTGCCGCGGCGGCGCGGTGCGCTGGCCCTGCCAGAGCAGATTGAGGCGTTCGTCTAGCAGCGTAGCCGTCTGCTCCAGGCCATAGGCCTCGACCCGGCCGGCGGCGAGCTCGATCGCCAGGGCCATGCCGTCGAGCGTGCGGCAAATCCTTGCGATGATCGCGGCATTGGCATCGTCGAGCGCGATCTGCGCGCCGCTGGCCGTGGCACGTTCGAGGAAGAGTTGAAGTGCGGGATAGGTCCGCGCCGCAGCGACTGTTAGTCTTGAGCCATCCGGCGGAACAGCGAGCGGCGCCAATCGATAGACTTGCTCGCCCTCGACGCGTAGGGCTTCGCGGCTCGTGGCCAGGATATGGACATGCGGCGCGGCGTGGAAGATCTCCGCAGCCAGCGGGGCCACAGCAGCGATGACGTGCTCGCAATTGTCGAGGATCAGCAGCATCCTCTTGTTACCGAGGTGCGCGAGCAGCGCGGGTAAAGGATCGTCGGTCTGCGCCGGCAAGCCCAGCATCAGCAGGATCGAGGTGATCACGAGATCGGGATCGCTGAGCGCGGCAAGATCGACGAAGTGTGCGGCATCGGCGAAGGTCTCGAGCAGGTCATGAGCGATCGCGACCGCCACGGCCGTCTTGCCGACGCCGCCGGGACCGGCGATCGTGACGAAGCGCGAGGCGATGAGCTTGTCCGAGACGGCGGCGATCGCATCGTCGCGTCCGACCATCCGTTGCAGCCGGTTCGGCAGCTTCACCGGCGACAGGCCGCCTCGCGATGCCAGGCGCCGCTCTGCCGGGATGGCCGCCCGCGAGATCGGCGCCACAAAGCAATAACCGCGGCCGGAGAGCGTGGTGATGTAGCGTGCGCCGTCCCTGCCGTCGCCGAGCGCCTTGCGAAGGGCTGCGATTTGAAAGCGCAAACTGGCTTCTTCCACGGTCAGGCCGGGCCACACCAGCGCCATCAGATCCCACTTGCTGACGACCTCGTTCGGCCGCGACATCAGCGCGATGAGCAGGTCGAAGGCTTTCGCGCCGAGCGGCAGCGCGACGCCGTCGCGCGTCACCATCCTTGCGTGCGGTGTCACGGTGAATGGCCCGAACGATAGGGTTTTTGCCGCAGACCCGGCCGGTTCAGTCATGACGAATCCTGATGCTTTCCAATGGACTCGGTAGCAGATGGCTGCGATCCAGCAAGGCGCCTGCCTGCATCGGCATCAGACCGTGGATGCAGCCCTTGTGAGGCGAGCGAGCTGAGACCTCACAACTTCTCACAACTCCAAACGGGTGTCCTGCAGCAGCCGCTGCTAGTCAGTTGCGCAATGGCAAGGAGGCCTTCATGACGCAGGCGGCAAAACTGCTTTACACGGCGAAGACACACACCAGCGGCGGTCGACACGACGGCATGTCGCGCAGTTCCGACGGTCGGCTTGACGTCAAGCTGTCGCCGCCGGGTAGCGCAGGCATCGGCACCAATCCCGAGCAATTGTTTGCGGCCGGCTGGTCGGCCTGTTTCGAAGGCGCGATGGAGATCGCGGCGCGCAAGCGGAAAATCGATCTTCCCAGGAAATGCGCGATCGATGCGGAGATCGACCTCGTGCTCGACGAGGACGCTTACTCGCTGAGGGCGCGCCTCAATATCAGTCTGCCGGGTCTCGATCGCGAGGTCGCACGCGGCATCATCGATGAAGCGCATCAAACCTGCCCCTATTCCAAGGCCGTCCGTGGCAACATAGACGTCACGGTCGCGCTGATCTGACGCACTATCACCCACCATCAGCAAGGTAGCCACCATGAAGCAGATCATCGACCAACATCGCCGCCAGTTTCTCGGCGTCGCCGCGGGAACCGTTGCCGCCGGTCTCGGCGTGATCGAACTCGCCCGCGCCCAAACGGAAGCGTCGCGATCCCAAGCATCGAACGCGTCCTTCGGTACGATCAAGCAGACCGATGCCGGCGTGCTCAATGTCGGCTATGCGGAGGCGGGTCCCTCCAACGGGCCCGTGGCGATCCTGCTGCACGGCTGGCCCTACGACATTCACGCCTTCGTCGATGTCGCGCCGATCCTGGCAAAGGCCGGCTATCGTGTGATCATCCCTTACCTGCGCGGCTATGGTACGACGCATTTCCTCTCCAGCGAGACGCCGCGCAACGGCGAGCCGGCGGCAATGGCTGCCGATATCATTGCGCTGATGGACAAGCTCGATATCAAGACGGCCGTCGTCGCCGGCTTCGACTGGGGCGCGCGCACCGCGGACGTCATCGCCGCGCTGTGGCCGGACTGCTGCCGGGCATTGGTATCGGTCAGCGGCTATCTGATCTCCAGCCAAGCCGCGGGCAACGCGCCGCTGCCGCCGCAGGCCGAACTGCAATGGTGGTACCAGTTCTATTTCGCGACCGAGCGCGGCCGCGCCGGATACGAGAAGTACACGCATGATTTTGCCAAGCTGATCTGGAAGCTCGCCTCGCCGCAATGGAAGTTCGACGACGCCACCTTCAATCGAAGCGCAGCAGCGCTCGACAACAAGGATCATGTCGCGATCACGATCCACAATTACCGCTGGCGGCTCGGGCTTGCCCATGGCGAGACGAAATACGAGCATCTCGAAAAGAAGCTCGCGGCAGCTCCCGTCATCGACGTGCCAACGATCACGATGGAGGGCGACGCCAACGGCGCGCCGCATCCCGACCCGAGCGCCTATGCCAAGAAGTTCTCAGGCCGATACGAGTTTCGCCTGATCACCGGCGGCGTCGGCCACAATTTGCCGCAGGAAGCACCGCAAGCCTTTGCCAAGGCCGTCATCGACGCCGACCGCGCCTGAGCATTTGTCAGCACCTCGGTCCAGCCAGGCTGGACCAAGGATCGCCCCTCGTTCCAGCTTGATGAAACGTCATGACAACAACCGAACCTGAAAAGAAGAAGTCTCCCTACCCCACGATGGTCGTTCTGGCGGTGGTCCTCCTCGTCGTGCTCCTGACCTGCGTGCCGTATCTCGTCACGGTCGCCTTCGCGGAAGGTCCGGCGGACCGCAGCGCGGCGGACGCCTCGCCGATCTTCGGGGTCACGATTCCGCCGGGCTACAAGCAATGGGAGCTGATCGCGCCGGCCGAAGAGGCGGCGCCGCTCGACGAGCTTCGCGCTGTCGTCGGCAACCAGATCGCGATTGACGCTTACCACACGGGAAAGCTTCCGTTCCCGGACGGCACCGTTCTGGTCAAGCGCGCCTGGAAGCGGAAACAGTCCCCTGAATTTGCGTCCGCGACGATTCCCGGCGCCGCAACTACGGTTCAGGTGATGGTCAAAGACTCCAAGAAATACGCCTCAACCGGCGGCTGGGGTTTTGGTCGCTTCGTCGACGGCAAGGCGGTCGATGAGGCCCAGCACCGCACCTGCTTCTCCTGCCACGAAGCCCGTGCCAAGAGCCGAGACTACGTCTTCACGCGGCTGGCCCCCTGAAATGTCCAAGATCTGGTTCATCAGCGGCGGCTCGCGCGGGCTCGGCCGCTCCATCGTGGAGGCGACGCTCGCGGCGGGAGATCGCGTCGTCGCTTCGGCCCGGGACCCAAAGCCGCTCGAACCGTTGCTTGGGCGCTTCGGCGAAAGGCTTCGGCTTGCAACCCTCGACGTGACCGACGAGGCGGCAGCGCAAGCGGCGCTCGGCCTGGCCGTGGAAGCCTTCGGTGGCGTCGATGTTGTCGTGAACAATGCCGGTTACGGCGATCTCGGATCGGTCGAGGACACGAGCCTGGACTCGTTTCGTCAGCAGATCGAGGTCAACCTGATCGGCACCATCATCGGTACCAAGGCGGCGATCCCCGTCCTGCGCCGGCAAGGCCGCGGGCACATCGTGCAAGTCTCATCCGTTGGCGGGCGCATTGGTGCTCCGGCTCGCGCGGCCTATTCGGCCGCGAAATGGGGGATCGAGGGCTTTTCGGAGTCCTTCGCGAGAGATGGCGCTGATCGGTGTGCAGGTGACAATCGTCGAGCCCGGCGGCTTCCGCACCGGCTTTGCCCAGACCGCGCATGCGACCGGCGAGGGGCGAGCCGAGTACGACCTGGTTGTCGGCGCAGCCGTCAGGATGCAGCGCGATTACGATGGCCGCCAGCCCGGTGACCCGGCCAAGGCTGCAGCACTTGTGCTGAAGCTCGTCGACATGAAGCGTCCACCTCTGCGGATCGCCCTCGGAAGCGACGCGGTGAACGCGATCGCGGCGACGGACAGGCTTCGGCTCGAAGAGCTAGAGAAATGGCGCGCTCAGTGTGTCGACCGACTACTGACCGGCCCCGCATTCATTCCGCCGCGACCATCTGCTGCGTGCGCCACTGACCGAGCAGGGCGCGCAGCGAGGCCGGCTTGACCGGCTTGTTGAGCACCGCGACCTTTTCATCCCGCGCGGCGACCTGCACGGCGGGGCTGCGGTCGGCGGTGATCAGGATCGCGGGGATGCCGTCGCCGAAGCGGCGGCGGATGTCGCGGATGGCGGCAATGCCGTTACCGCGATCGAGATGATAGTCGACGAGCAGGCCGGTGACGCGCCGTCCCGCGGCTTCGATCGCCGCCATCGCGCCCTCGGGATCGGCGACGGCGATAACCTCGGCGTCCCACGCTTTCAGCAGCGTGCGCATGCCGTCGAGGATCGCCGCATCGTTCTCGATGCAGACGATCAGTGCGCCCGAGATCGGCGTGCGTGCCAGCGGCGTCGCGCTGGTCACCGCCGCCGTGTGGGTGATCGCCTTCGCCGTCGGCACCGTCACGGAGAATACCGAGCCGCCGCTTGCATTGCTCTCGATGGCGATGCCGTGCTTGAGCACGCGGGCCAGCCGCTCGACGATCGAGAGCCCCAGGCCAAGGCCGCGTGCGATTCGCGC
Organism: Bradyrhizobium sp. 179; assembly: GCF_023073535.1. Lineage (NCBI taxonomy): Bacteria > Pseudomonadati > Pseudomonadota > Alphaproteobacteria > Hyphomicrobiales > Nitrobacteraceae > Bradyrhizobium > Bradyrhizobium sp. 179. The sequence goes on from NZ_JADPJR010000160.1 coordinate 173,183, forward strand.
CCCCTGCTCGAGGCGATGGAATTCTTTGAAGATCTCGCCGCGCTTGACCGGCGGGATGCCGACGCCGGTATCGTAGACGCAGATCTTGAGCGAGGCGCCGTGACGACGGCAGCCGACCAGCACGCGGCCTCGGGGGGTGTACTTGATCGCGTTGGAGATCAGATTCTGGAGCAGGCGCCGCAGCAGCAGCCGATCCGACTCAACGGGCAACGAGCAGGGCACGAAGGCAAGCTCCAGGCCCTTGGCGCGCGCGATCGGCGCGAACTCGATCTCCAGCGAGCGCATCAGATCGGCCATCTTGAAGCTCGTGATCGAGGTCGTCATCGCGCCGGCGTCGAGCCTGGAGATGTCGAGCAGCGCGCCGAGGATCTCCTCGATGGCCTGAAGCGACTCGTCGATGTTCTCGACCAGCCGGGTCTCCTCGCCATTGTGCTGGCGCTCGACAAGGCTGGTGACGTAGAGCCGCGCCGCGTTCAACGGCTGGAGAATGTCGTGGCTGGCGGCGGCGAGGAAGCGCGTCTTGGAGATGCTGGCGTCCTCCGCCGTGCTCTTGGCCAGCGCCAGCTCCGAGTTCAGCCGCGTCAGCTCCTCCGTGCGGTCGCGGACGCGCTTTTCCAGCGTCGCATTGGCGCGCTCCAGCGCTTCCGCCGCCTCGAAGGTGGGCGTGACGTCGGTGAAGGTGATGACGAAGCCGCCGCCGGGCATGCGGTTGGTGAGCACCTCGATCACCATGTGGCGTTCCGGCAGGCGTTCGAGATAGGGCTCGCTGTCGGTGGTGTAGGCGGCCAGCCGCCGCTCCAGCATGGCCTCGCGCTCGACCGGGTCGTCCGGATCGCTGACGCCGATGAACTCCAGGATTTCGCGAAGCGGAGTGCCGAACTGAATGAAATGCGGAGGAACGTTGAGGAGATCGCCGAACTGCCGGTTGGAGCAGATCAGTTGCAGATCGGCGTCGAAGACCGCGATGCCCTGGCGTACATGGTTGAGCGCGGTCTGAAGGATCTCGCGGTTGAAGTGCAGCGCTGCATGGGAATCGTCGAGCAGTTTCAGCGCGGCCTTCGCCGAGACCGTCCGCTTGCGCAGCAGGAGCGACATCACGAGCCGCGAGGACGCGGCTCCAATCGACGAGGCGATCAGGTGCTCGGCATGCTGCAACAGCTCGAAATCGGCGGGCGCTCCGGGTTCGAGCCGGACATTGCGCCGCGCCGAGAAAGCCTCAAACGAATGGCGGGCGCGGTCGGGCCCGAGATATTGCGCGACCGTGGTCTGGATGTCCTGCACGGTGACGGTGGTGCGCCAGCGGCGCAAGCTCGGGGAGATCGGCGCGAGCGTGTTGGGGACAAACAGATCGGCCTGCACCAGCTCGATCGAAGATGGCCGGCGCGCGAGCGAGAGCAGCACATAGGTGAGAATATTGAGCGACAGCGACCAGATGACGCCATGCATCAGCGGCGGCAGGTCGGCGCCGAACAGCGCCTGTGGCCGCAGCGCCTCGATTCCGAACGGGCCGTGCTGGAGCAGCAGGATTCCCGTCGTCGAGGAATCCATGAAGCTCGGAACGAACAGGGTGTAGAGCCACACCACGAAGCCGACCAGCATCCCGCCGATCGCACCGCGCGCCGTCGCCCGTCGCCACAGCAGCCCGCCGAAGAAGCTTGGTGCAAGCTGGGCGATGGCGGCAAAGGACAACAGGCCGATCGCTGCGAGCTGGGTGTTGCCGAGCGCGCGATAGTAGAAATAGGCCATCACCATGATGGCGAAGATCGCAAGTCGCCGCGAGCGCAGCAGGAAATCGCTGAAATCGGCGCCGCCGGTGCGTCCCTCCGGCCGACGTTGCAGCACCAAGGGCACCACGAGGTCGTTCGAGACCATGATGGAGAGCGCGACGCACTCGACGATCACCATCGCGGTCGCCGCCGACAGGCCCCCGACGAAGACGGCGACGCTGAGCAGATCCGCGCCGCCCTCCATCGGCAGGGCCAGGACGTACATGTCGGGGTCGGCGGCGCCGAACGGGAAGGTCACGAGGCCGGCAATCGCGATCGGGATCACGAACAGATTGATGGCGACGAGATAGAGCGGGAATAGCCAGCGCGCGCGGCCGACTTCGGCGTCGGACGAATTTTCGACGACGCTGACGTGGAACTGGCGCGGCAGCAGCATGATCGCGCACAGCGACAGCAGCGTCATAGTCAGGAAGTTGCCGATCGACGGCGAGTAGTTGATGGCGCGCACCGCCTCCGGCGTCTTCATGGCGCGCTCGATCAGTTCCTGCGGCGAGAACATCCAGAAGGTGACGAAGATGCCGGCGGCGAGGAAGGCGACCAGCTTGATGATGGATTCGGTCGCGACCGCCAGCATCAGGCCGTGCTGATGCTCGGTGGCGTCGGTCTGGCGGGTGCCGAACAGCACGGCGAAGGCCGCCATCGCCAGCGTCACCATCAGCGCCATGTCGCCGAGGATCGGGATGTGGGAGAAGGCCTGGTCCTCGCTCAGGATCGTGCCGAGCGATGAGGCGACCGCCTTGAGCTGCAGCGCGATGTAAGGCACCGAGCCGATGATGGCAATCAGCGCCACGGTGGCTGCCACCGCTTGGCTCTTGCCGTAGCGCGCGCCGATGAAGTCGGCGATCGAGGTGATGTTGTGGGCTTTGGCGAGCTGGATGACGCGCCGGAGCACGCCGGCGCCCAGTCCGATCATCAGGATCGGGCCGACATAGATCGCCAGGAAGTCGGTCGAGGTTCGGGTGGCGAAGCCGACCGAGCCGAAGAAGGTCCAGGAGGTGCAGTAGATCGCCATCGACAGCGGGTAGATCAGCCCGGAGGCGCGGCCGGGCCCGGCCGGCGAGCGACGGTCGCCATGGCTCGCCACCAGGAACAGAAAGCCGATGTAGCCGAAGGCGGCGGCGATCACGCCCCAGTCGTGCAGCATGGCGAGCGCGCTTCTCCCTGGGCGCTGGCAGCGCCCGATCTCATTTTCCTAGCAAATCTAGCGCGTTGCGCGGTCGCAAGCGACAGCGAAATGCCCGGTGGAGCCCGGAACTGGAGTTGTCGTTAAGGTGCTTGCGGCAGGGCTCCCCTTCAGGGGAGGGTGGAAGCGAAGCCTACTCCGCCGCCAGCGGCTTTTGGCGCAGCGGCAGGCCCAGGCGGTCCCACACTTGCAGCAGGGCTTCGGCGAGCTGATCGATCAGACCGTCGTCGTGATAGGGCGAGGGCGTGATGCGCAGCCGTTCGGTGCCTTTGGCGACGGTCGGATAGTTGATCGGCTGGATGTAGATGCCGTGCTCCTCGAGCAGAAGGTCGGAGGCCTGCTTGCACTTCTCGGGATCGCCGACGAACAGCGGCACGATATGGGTGTCGCTCGACATCACCGGCAGGCCGGCGGCATTGAGGATCGCCTTGACGCGGGCGGCGCGGTCCTGGTGGCGCTCACGCTCCCAATTCGAGGTCTTCAGGTGCTTGATCGCGGCGGTCGCGGCCGAGCAGATCGCCGGCGGTAGCGCGGTGGTGAAGATGAAGCCCGGCGCATAGGAGCGCACGGCGTCGATGATCTGACCGTTGGCGGCGATGTAGCCGCCGAGGCAGCCGAAAGCTTTCGCCAGCGTGCCTTCGAGGATGTCGATGCGATGCATGACGCCGTCACGCTCGGCAATGCCGCCGCCGCGCGGGCCGTACATGCCGACCGCGTGGACCTCGTCGACATAGGTGATCGCGCCATACTTTTCAGCGAGGTCGCAGATCTTGGCGAGCGGGGCGATGTCGCCATCCATCGAATAAAGGCTCTCGCAGGCGATCAGTTTCGGCCGATTCGGGCCGGCCACTTTCAGCAGCTCTTCAAGATGGGCAAGGTCGTTGTGGTGGAACACAACCCGCTCACAGCCGGACTGCCGGATGCCCTCAATCATCGAATTGTGGTTGAGCTCGTCCGACAGGATCAGGCAGTTCGGAATGAGTTTTGCGATGGTGGCGATGCCGGTCTGGTTCGAGACGTACCCCGAGGTGAACAGAAGTGCGGCTTCCTTGCCATGGAGGTCGGCCAGCTCGGCCTCGAGCTGGACCAGCGGATGATGCGTGCCGGCGATGTTGCGGGTGCCGCCGGCCCCGGTGCCGACGCGGGTTGCGGTCTCGACCATGGCGCCGACCACCTTCGGGTGCTGACCCATGCCGAGATAATCGTTGGAGCACCAGATCACGACGTCGCGTTTGCCCTTCGGCGAATGCCAGACCGCGTGTGGGAACCGGCCGGCCGTGCGCTCGAGGTCGGCGAACACGCGGTACCGCCGCTCGGTGTGAAGACGGTCGAGGGCGGAACTGAAGAACTCGTTGTAATCCATCGGCAAACCTGCAGCGGAACCCGGCCCAAGGCGGCCGTTCAATTTTTAGAGCTTTTCCAGCTCCGATGTCCATGCACCTGCTCACATTTGCGGCAAGGCGGAGCGTGCCAATTGATAACGCCGGCCCAGCCGCGATTGTTGATTTGGATCAAGTGCCTAGCGCACGCGGGCGGCCGGGACCGGATTGTCGGGAAGGTGTGGCTGCCGTGGACATTTTGTCCATGGTGCACGCTCCTGTATCATTGCGGAGCCGGCCGCGCCGACGCCATCGCCTCAAGCTGCGCTTCAATTCGGCGTCTCCCCGCAAGCGGGGTGCAGGCGGGGAGAGGCGAAGGCAACTCAGGTCGTCCTGAACTGCAACACGCCGTCTTGCGTCTCCGCCCTCAGCCGGCCCTCGACGATCATGTAGTTGACGTGGGCGACCAGTTCGCCGGCGGCAAAGCCCATCTGATGCTCGTCCAGCACATGCTTGTTGAACACGACGGGCACCAAGGCGCGCGAGGTTTGCGGCACCTCGCGGCAGGCTTCCGCGATCAGGCGGCAGCGCTCCTCGTGATGGTCGGCGAGCTGTTTGATGCGGGTCTTCAAGCCGTAAAACGGCACGCCGTGGCCAGGCAGCACCAGCACGTCGTAGGGGAGCGTCGTGGTGAGGCTGGCGAGCGAGGCCAGATATTCGCCGAGCGAGTTCTGGTCGGGCTCGACCGCCCAGACGCTGACATTCGGCGAGATCTTGCTCAGCACCTGGTCGGCGGAGAGGAACAGCTTGTCGTCGGCGCAATACAGCATCACCTGGTCGAGCGCGTGCCCGCCGCCGGTGATCACCTTGAAACGGCGTGAACCGATCACGACGTCGTCGCCATGGGAGATGCGGCGGTAGGACGGCGGCAGCACGGAGACGCGCTTGAGATAATCCTGACCGCGGCCGAGCAGTTTCTCGGTGAGCGATTCGTCCATGCCATGGCGGCGGAAGAACAGCCGCTGCGCCTCGCGTCGCTCCTCGGTGCCGCGGTTCTGGTGATAGACTGATTGCAGATATTCGACCTGCGACATCACCAGCGGGCAGTTGAACCGTTCGACGATCCACCCGGCGAGACCGACATGATCGGGGTGCGAGTGGGTGACGATCAGCCGCGTGATGTTGACGCCTTTCAGCGGGCCCTCGAACAGCTTTGTCCAGGCCTCGATCGTCTCCTGGTTGCCGAAGCCGGCATCGATCATGGCATAGCCGTCGACGTCGGCGAGCAGGTAGATGTTCACGTGATTGAGGCGGAACGGCAGTTTCAGCCGCGCCCACAGCACACCGGGCCGCACCTCAACCACCTCTTCGGGGCCGGGATGCTGTTCCCAGGGGTAGCGCAAGGCCTCGGCCGAGGACTGCGCGGTGTCGGTTTTCGAATTCATGCTACCGGCTTAAACCCGCGGCGCGCGGGGCGCCAGCCGAAAAGGATGGGAGTCGACCGTCGCATGGCCGTCATACCGGTGGTTTTCCGTGATGTGGGACGCTCGTGCTCCGAACTCGGTCACCTCTCCCGCTTGCGGGGGAGGTCGGCGCGTAGCGCCGGGTGGGGGCTCTCTCCGCACGGGGATATTCTCGACACGCGGCGACAACCCCGTTGCGAAGATACCCTCTCCCCAGCCCTCTCCCGCAAGTGGGAGAGGGAGCGCAGCCCCGAGCCGCAGGCGTCTACGCCGCGCGCATGTTGTTGAGGAACGCGTCGATCTCCCCGCGCAGCATGTCGGCCTCGCGGCGCAGTGCATCGGAGGCGTTCAGCACTTCGCCTGCCGCAGCGCCGGCCTCGGCAGACGCCGTGGAGACGCCGACGATGTTGCTGGAGACCTCGCTGGTGCCGCCGGCGGCGTGCTGGATGTTGCGGGCGATCTCGCGGGTAGCGGCGCCCTGTTGCTCGACCGCAGCCGCAATCGTCGTGGTGACGTCGTTGATCTCGCCGATGATCCGGCCGATGCCCTGGATGGCACCGACCGCCGAGGTCGTTATCTCCTGCATGCTGGCGATCTGGGTGCGGATTTCTTCCGTCGCCTTGGCGGTCTGGCTCGCAAGGCTCTTGACCTCGGACGCGACCACTGCGAAGCCGCGGCCAGCCTCGCCCGCGCGTGCCGCCTCGATGGTGGCGTTGAGGGCGAGCAGGTTGGTCTGCGAGGCGATGGTCTGGATCAGATCGACGACGACGCTGATGCGGCTCGCGCTGTCGGCGAGACTCTGCACCGTCGCGTCAGTGGCGCCGGCCTCGTCGACCGCCTTCTTGGCGATCTCCGCCGAGGTCACCACTTGACGGCTGATCTCGGCGATCGAGGACGACAGCTGCTCGGTGCCGGCTGAGACCGTCTGCACATTGACCGAGGTTTCCTCCGCGGCGGAGGCGACCGCGTTCACCAGCGCGTTGGACTGGTCGGCGGTATTCGACATGCTCTGCGCCGTCGATTGCATCGAATTGGCCGATTGCGCGAGATTGTCGAGCGCGGAGCGCACCGTGCTTTCAAACTCGGCGATCTTCGCCTCCATGCGCGCGGCACGTTCGGCTTTCGCGGCACGATCCTTGTCCTGCTCGCTGGCCAGCGACCGGGCTTCGATCATGCTGTCGCGGAACACGTGAAGCGTATCGGTCATCGCGCCGATCTCGTCATTGTGCTTCGCGCGTGCGATCTCGGTTTCGAGATCGCCGGCCGAGAGCAGCTGCATGGCGCGCTGCAGGCCGCTGATGCGGCGGAGGATGTTGCGGCCGACATAGAGCCAGACGAACAGCGCCGAGCCGACCAGCATCATGGCGCCCAGAGCTAGCATCGCGGTCGTAGCGAGCGAAATCTCCTGCTGCGCCTGGAAGGTCGACGTGTTGGTCTCTTTCTGCACGGCGTCGACGAGCTGCTGCACGCTGATGCCGAGGCCGACATTGAGCTTGCGGGTCTCGTCCAGGATGGTCTGGCCGTAATCGACGGAATCGAGCTCCTTCTCGCGCAAATTGAATACGCCGGTCCTGCCGGTGCCGAGCGCGAGCAGCTTTTCTGCCGTCTCGCGCAGCATCTTGTTGCCCTGATTGTCTGGCAACAGATCGAGGTTGGACCGCAGGCGCCCCTGTGCCGTCTTGAATTCCTTCTGGATGTCGTCGAGCTTGTCGCTCGTGTTCGCCGAGAGCGCCGCGCTCATATCGGCGGCTGCGAGATTGCCGCTGGCGACGACGTTGCCGAGCTGGCCGACGGTCTGCGCGGCGTCGGTGGCATCTGCAGCGGACAGGTCGGCAGAGCCGAGAATGGCGTTGACTCGGGTCTGCGCGTCCAGCATCGCCGGACTGGCCGCGCGGACGAACGCGCCCTGCGCGTTGCGTAGCGCGTCATATTGCTTGTCATGCAGGGCCGCAATGTCCAGCCGTTCGCGGGCAGCCTTGGCCAGGCTCTGGGCCGCTTCGTTGATGCTCTTCATCGTCTCGCTGAGACCAGAGACGACGGCCTTGTCGCCGCCGAGCTCGATGATCTCGTTGAGTTTCTGCTGCGTCTGCTCCTGCAATTCCTTCAGCTTCTTGGTGCGCTCGTTCAGGGCGTCCTCGGTTTGAGCCGCAAGCAGGGCAGGTCCCTGTGCCGCAAGGCTGGCGCTCAAGGCCGACAATTGCAGGCTCGCGGCAAGGCGCGGAATGTCCCGTCCGCTCAGTTCAGTCATGCGCCCGCCGAGTTTCTGCAGCGCCAGGCCGGCGCCGGCCGAAATCACGAGGCCCATGCCGGCGATCACTGCGAAGGCCGCGAACAGGCTGCCGCGCACGCCCCATTTCGGCAATTTGAAACGCGGCTTGAATCGGCCGAGACTGAAACGGATCGCCATCGAAATTCCCCCACGCCCTTGCTTCTGTTTTGTGGCCGGGAGTATCGGGCACGCCGGTTAAAAAATCGCAATCTGTGCAATCGGTTGCGCGCGTTCCGCAGGGCGAAAAAAAGAAGGGCCGGCAACATCGCCGGCCCTTCGTGATGATAACGTTTTGCTAACGCTCAGTAGCGCGCGACGGCCGGGCTGGCCCAGTTGAAGCGGTAGTTGATCCCCGCCTTGACGGTGTGGTCGTCGGTGGTGAAGTTGCCGGTGCCGACCAGCGGGCCCGCGGTGAAGTGCGCGTCGCCGAAATTGTAGTACTGGTACTCGGCCTTGGCCGACCAGTTCGGTGCGAACATGTATTCGAGGCCGGCGCCGACGGTGTAGCCGTTGCGGTGATCGCCATCGATGATGAAGCCGGACGGTACGCCGCCGACCATCACTCTCTCGTTGTTGTCCGAATAGGCATAGCCGCCCTTCACATAGAGGAGGCCCGGACCCCAGGTGTAGCCGACCCGGCCGGTGATCGAGCCGAGCCCGCGCTGGTCGTTGGTGTAGGCGATGCCGCCCGGGAACACCGCGCCGACGCTGCCGGAGAGCCAGGAATACTGGCCTTCGACGCCGACCACGAAGTTCGGGTTGAACTGCCAGTCCGCACCGACCTGCACACCGCCGAGGAAACGGCCGTTGCCATTGTTCCCCGTGGAGAGACCGTTGAAATTGTTGTCGCTGGAGAACGCGCCGCCGACATGGCCGCCGATGTAGAAACCGGTCCAGTTGTAGATCGGTGCCGCATAGGCCGGCGCGGGTGCCTTGTAGTAGTTGCGGTTACCGAGATCGGCCCCCACGGCCGGCGCGGCCGCGCCCAGCACGAGCAGCGCAACGGTCGCAAACAGAATCTTCTTCATCGTCTTGAACTCCAACACGTAAGGTCCCCGGCAGGCGCGCTTTCGCGCCGTCGTTGGTTTTGCAGATAGCTCGCTTTTGACGAAAATGCTGTCACATGCGTGACACAGCGGGCCCCAACCTAACCTATTGGGCCCCAAATGATTTTCGTGCTTAATGGCGGCTTAAGAAATGCTGAAGGAAGGCTTAACTTCGCCCGTCGCCGGTAACTTGCGGGCGCCTCCTCTTAACCAAGACGTCGCCGCGCCTCGTCGCGCATCTGCGCGCGAAAGGCCGCGCGCTTTGCCGGGCGGTCTTCCTCGCGCACGTCGTGACGATCGAAGATGTCGAACTTTTCCAGGATCGGATACCGCTCGCTCGCCATCGCGAGCACGCGCAGCACCTTGGTCGCCGCCGGTGTCGGGCCGCTGACCTCCCAGCGCCTTATCGTCTCGGCGCCGCCTTTCTCCGGCAGCCCGCATAGCCTGGCCATGTCGGCCGCGGTGAGCTTGCGCTCAAGGGCGTCGGAGAGGTCGTTGCGGAGTTGCTTCAGTTCGGCGCCGGTCATGCTGCTTGCGTCCAGGAAAGTCACTGAAGCCAATGCACTAGCGCTGATTCGGGTTCATCCGAAGGCGGCGAGCGCGCAGCCCCCGGCACGTTCGCGCGCGCACGGAGTTATGAACGCAGACCTATGGAAATTTTCCGATGAATGAACACTTGGCATACCGGGCACGGGGCGAAAGGATCAGGCCATGACAACCATCAAACTCGCCATTGCCGCACTCGTCACTGCCGGGCTGCTTGCCGTGCCCTTTGCGGCCGAAGCGAAGAAAGCCCGGTCGAGCCGACATTACAGCACCGGTGTGGTGGCGCCGACCAATAGCGGTGCCGGAACGCCGTCAGCGCAGCCGAGCGCGTCCTATGGGTCGTCCGGACAGACGGTCGGCACCGTCACGGCGCCGTCAGTCGGCTCGTACAATTGGCCCTCGGTCGGCGTGACCAACTCGGTCCCCACCTGGAGCAACACCACGAGATAGACCGATGCCGGTCAGCGGGGCGCCAATCGCGAGGCCGGAGAGCAGATAGAGCGCGACCAGCAACGTTGCGATGGACAGCATCGTCGTGATCGAGACCGTGGCCGCAACCAGCTTCTCCTCGACCTTGTGCTCATGCGCGAGGACGTACACGGTTTTCGCCGTCGGCACGGCCGCGCAGACGACGGCGGCGACCGTGTAGAGAGGATCGAGGCCCAAGATCACGCAGAGTCCGTAGACGATCAGAGGCATGATCACCAGTTTCACCGCCGCGAGCGCAAACGATGCCTTCAGGTTGGATCGCAGGCCCTCGACGGACAAACCAAGCCCGATGGCAAACAGCGCGCAAGGCGTGAGCGCTGCAGCGATCATGTTCAGATAGGTCGCGACCGGCGCCGGAATCGGCAAGCCCGTGATCGCCCACACCAGCCCAATGAGCGTCGACAGCACCATCGGGTTGAGCAGGATCTGCTTTGCCAGTCCCGTGGGATGCGCGGGCTGGTGCGGGTCGCGTCCTTTCAGGAGGATGACCGTGATCGGAAACATTACGGCGGCCACGAACACTGTCGCTACTGCGGCGGGCAGGACGGCGGGCTGGCCGTAGATCGCGTGCAGGATCGGCAGCGCGACAAACCCGGTATTGGTCATTGCCGCCGCCATCCCATGAATGGTGCTGCTGGCGATATCGTGCTTGCCACCCGCGCGGACTGCCAGAAACACCAGCCCGAAGCAGATCAGTGAACCGCCGCCGAATGCGAGCAGGAAGCGCCATTCCAGCAGGTTGCGGGCCGGCTCCCGCGCGATCGTGACGATCAGCAGCGCCGGCATCGCCACGTTGTAAGCAAAGTGCACCAGCGCATCGGCAAGCGAGCGGGAGAGATAGCCGAACTCGCCTGCGAGCCAGCCGGTGACGATGATCGCGAATACGGGAAGAACGAGGCTGGCGACCTCCATCCGGCTTCCCCTCATTGACGAACGGCGGCGAGGTTAGCCCAGCGATGGATTGTCGTCACTGCGGGATTTAATGGAGCCGTCCCGGGTGATCGTCAATCGCAAAGGACGAAATCTTCCTCGTTAGATTCCCCTCCGGTCCTGCTTCCCAATTACGCAACGCCATGCCGCCAGGCGCTCAGCCGGATGCTGGTTCATCCATTCCGCAAGCTGCGGGGCGCCCATCAGGCAGGACTGCACCGAGACCTGAGCAAAGTCCGAGCTGGTGACAATCTGCTCGTGGCAATTGGTCGGGGAGGAGAGACTGCAAAGCACGGCAATGATCTTGATCACGAGAGGTTATCCCTGTCGCCGCCGCTGATCGTGCGGCCCGTTGCTTTATCCTGCCCATCACTGACCGGATCGGATGGCGGAAAGATGCTGTCGTAGATTGCGCGTGCCTCCTGAATGAGGCGCGCGCGCTCGCGCTCGGATCTTGAGACAAATCGAATAATTTCGCCCATGTTGGCTCCGAATATCAGTGGGGCAAGCAGGTCATGAGATGACGATGATCATCCTAATCGCATCTATGGCGTCCCCTCGGCTTTGAAACGGCGTCCCGTTCACGACGGAATAAAAAACCTGTGACCGCGCGGGCATCCCAACGCCGGGGTGTTCTTGCGCCAGGTACGGGGGCCGTTCACCGCTCTTATCGCGCTGCTGCAATTACCGCGCGAGCGGACGCCGATGACAGCTTACTCTTGCCGCACCGGCAAGGCAGTCTCTGCAAAGCAAATGCCGATCGACCAAATATGTTTCGCCGGCATCACGTGCAAGTTTTTGGAACAATCTTGCAGCTCGGCGAACTGGTCACGACCATCGTTCATGCCGCCGGCGCGCGCGCCTTCCGCCCCGGTACCGCCGCCAGCAGTTCACGCGTATAGGCGTGCTCGGGCGCGGCGAAGAGCTGCGCGGTCTGCTTGAGTTCGACGATGGCGCCGCGCTGCATCACCGCGATGCGGTCGCAGATTTGCGCCGCGACGCGCAGATCATGGGTGATGAACAGCATCGAAAGGCCGAGGCGCGCCTTGAGGTCTTCGAGCAGCTTCAACACCTGCGCCTGCACGGAAACGTCGAGCGCGGAGACGGCTTCATCTGCGACGATGATCTCGGGCTCGAGCGCGAGCGCGCGCGCAATGCCGATACGCTGGCGCTGGCCGCCGGAGAATTCGTGCGGATAGCGCTCGAGGGCGCCGGCGTCGAGGCCGACCATCCTGAGGAGATCGCGAGCGCGGTCGAACGCGACCTTCGGATCGGTGCCGGCCGCGATCGGGCCGTCGGCGATGATGTGGCCAATCTTGCGCCGCGGATTGAGCGAGGCGAACGGATCCTGGAAGATCATCTGGATGCGATGCCGTTCGGCGCGCAGCGCCCTGCCCGAAAGAGAGGTGAGATCGGTGTCGCCGATCCGCACCGTGCCGCGGTCGGCTTCGATCAGCCGCATCACGAGCCGTGCCACCGACGACTTGCCGGAGCCGGATTCGCCGACGAGGCCGAGCGTCTCGCCCTTGAGGATGTTGAAATTGACCTCGCGCGCCGCCTCGACGCGGCGGTCCTCGCGAAACCAGCCGCCCGACGTGACGTAGGTCTTGTCCAGTCCGTTCACCTCGACGGCGTGGGCCTGATCGTCGAGCGGTTTGCGCACCGGCGGGTCCATCGACGGCACGGCGGCGAGCAGCGCCTTGGTGTAATCGTGCTGCGGATCGTGGAAAACCGTCGCAGCGGGACCTTCCTCGACCACCTTGCCGTGTCGGAGCACCACGACCTGGTCGGCGATGTCGGCGACCACGCCGAAATCGTGGGTGATGAACATCACCGCCATGTTGCGGTTGCGCTGGAGATTGCGGATCAGATCGAGAATTTGTCCCTGCGTGGTGACGTCGAGCGCGGTGGTCGGCTCGTCGGCGACCAGCACCGCGGGCTCAAGCGCGAGCGCCATCGCGATCACGGCGCGCTGGCGCTGGCCGCCGGAGAGCTGGTGCGGGTAGGCGCGCACGATCCGCTCGGGGTCGGGCAGGCCGACCTCGCGCGCCAACGCGAGTGCTCTTGCGCGCCGCTCCTTCGGCGTGAGCAGGCCATAGGCCTCGAACATCTCCACGATCTGGTCACCGATCCGCATCAACGGATTGAGCGCGGTCATCGGTTCCTGAAAGATCATCGCGAGCCTGCGGCCGCGCAGATCGCGCCAGCCGTCGTCGCCCAGCTTGAGCAGGTCGCGACCTTCGAACTGGACCTCGCCGGAGGCGACCGACACGGTGTCCGGCAACAAGCCCATCAGCGCATGCGCGCACATCGACTTGCCGGAGCCGGACTCGCCGACGACGCAGACGATCTTGCCGGGCTGCAAATCGAGCGAGACGCCGTCGACGGCGAACGGACGCTCGGCGCCCTTGGGCAGCGCGATCCTCAGGTTCCTGATGGAGATGGCGGGCGGTGCGGTCATCGTCAGCGCCCCTCCCGAGAGAGTCGCGGATTGAGCGCGTCGTTGAGGCCTTCGCCGATCAAATTGAGGCCGAGCACCGAGATCAGGATGGCCACGCCGGGAAAGACCGTGATCCACCAGGCCTGGCGGATCACGGTGCGGCCGGCGCCGACCATGTAGCCCCAGGAGATCAGATTGGGATCGCCGAGGCCAAGGAACGACAGCGAGGATTCCAAGAGGATTGCGGTCGCCACCATCAGCGAGGCCAGCACGATCACGGGCGACAGTGCGTTCGGCAGGATCTCGCGCAAAATGATCCAGGTGTTGCTCTGTCCCGTGACCACCGCGGCCTGGACATATTCGCGCGTGCGCAGCGACAGCACCTCGCCGCGCACGAGGCGGGCGACCGGGGGCCAGCTCACCACCGCGATCGAAGCCACGATGGAATAGATCGAGGGCTGCAGGATCGCGACCAGCACGATCGCGAGCGCGAAGCTCGGAATGGTCTGAAAGAATTCGGTGAAGCGCATTAAGGCATCGTCGACTTTGCCGCCGAAATAACCGGCCATCGCGCCGATCGGCACGCCGACGATCAAGGCTACGAGCGTCGAGACGAGGCCAACGAGCAGCGACACGCGCGCGCCAAAGATCATGCCGGCGAACACGTCGCGGCCGAGCGCATCGGTGCCGAGCGGCACGGCCTGCAGCGTGAAGGGCGGCAGGAACGGCCGCTGCACCATGCGCCAGGGCGAGTTCGGGAACAGCATCGGCCCGAACACCGCGACCGAGATCGCAAGCAGCAGGATGACGAGCCCAATGACGCCGCTCGGGCTCTTCAGCATCGATTTCCAAAACTGTTTCATGAAGCGAATTCGATGCGCGGGTCGACCAGGCGGTAGACCAGGTCGGTGATGAGGTTGAAGATCAGCACCATGGCGGAGCAGATCACGAAGACGCCGAGCAGCAGGTTGTAGTCGCGTTGGAGTAGCGCGTCGTACATCAGCCGGCCGATGCCGGGCCAGGCGAACACGGTCTCGGTGATGACGGCGCCCCCGATCAGCGTGCCGGAATGCACGCCGGCGAGCGTCACGACCGGCAGCAGCGCGTTGCGCAGCACGTGGCGGCGCTGGATCACGGCGTCGGACAGGCCCTTGGCGCGCGCGGTCTTGACGAAGTCGAGCCGCTTTACCTCGAGCATCGAGGCGCGCGTCATGCGGGTGTAGGTCGCCATGAAGAACAGCCCGAGGGTCATCGCCGGCATGATCAGGTGCTTTGCGACGTCGATCGCGCGGGCAAGGCCGGTGAGATTGGCGCCGACCGTCTCGTAGCCGAAGCTCGGCAGCCAATCCATGGTGACCGAGAACAGCAGGATCCCCATCAGCGCCACCCAGAAGATCGGCATGGCGTAGAAGATCAGTGCAAAGACGGTGATGGCCGTGTCGAGGAAGGTTCCGGCAAAGCGCGCGGCGAAGGTGCCGAAGAGAATGCCGAGCACGAGCGAGATCGCGAATGCGGTCAGTGTCAGCAGCAGCGTTGCCGGCAGCCGTTCGCCGATCAGCTTTGCGACCGGCGCCTGCTGGCGGAAGGAAAAGCCGAGGTCGAGAGTGACGACGCCCTTGACGTAGATGAAGAGCTGCTCGGGCGTTGGCTTGTCGAGGCCGAACTTTTCCCGGAGCTGCTTGACGAAGATCGGGTCGCTGGCGCCGGCTTCGCCCGCCATCACCACCGCAGGGTCGCCGGGCGCAAGTCGGATCAGGAAGAAATTGAGGACGATGATCGCGAGCAGGACGATCACGCCCTTTAGGACACGCTGAGCGACGAAGGAGAGCATAATTAGATGGCGATCAGATCAGGTTGAACGCAGCGGCGATCGCGGTGCGCTCCCTCTCTCGCTTGCGGGAGAGGGTAGGGGAGAGGGTATTTCCGCAGAGAGGACACCGGGTGGAGAAAGCCCTCTCCCGCCGCGCTCTGCGAGCGCGTCGACCTCCGCCGCAAGCCGGGAAGGTGAAACAAGCGTGCGGCGTGCACCATCACTTGTCGAGCCATGCGTCCTTGAAGCCATCATTGACCCCGATCCCCGTGGTGATCAGGTTCTTGACCTTGCAGCGCATGATGGTCGGGAATTGCAGCTCGAGCATCCAGGCCACCGGCACGTCTTCGACCAGGATCTTCTGTGCCTTCTCATAGATCTCCTTGCGCTTGGAGTCCGGGGTCGCGACGGCGCCGTCGGCGAATAGGTTGTCGATCTCCGGGTTGGAGTAGCCTTCGACGTTATTGAAGACTTGGCCCTTGGCGATGGCGCTGGAGACGTAATTGCGTCCTACCCCGAGTGCGGGATCGCCGTACTGATAGAGATAGGTAAAGGCGATGTCATAGTCCCAGTCGCCGATCTTCTGGTTGCCGCCAGCAACGTCGGTGGCAATCGTCTCGATGTTGATACCGGCGTCCTGGAGGTTCTGCTTCACCGCTTCACCCCAGCGCTGCCAGGTTTCGCCATAGGCCAGCGGCAACAGGCGGATCTTCTCGCCCTTGTAGCCGGCTTCCTTCAGCAGCGACTTGGCCTTTGCCGGATCGTACGGGTATTTTTTCACGTCGTCGGTGTAATATTTGATGGTCGAGGCCGACGGGCCGGTCGCGACCTTGCCGAGCCCGTTCCAGATGACGTCCTTGGCGAAATCGCGGTCGATTGCATACATGACCGCCTGCCGCACCCGCTTGTCCGCGAGCGGACCCTGGCGGTTATTGAGCCAGAGCCAGGCCAACGGGGAGAAGAACTCCCAGCCGGCACCGGTGACGCAGGTGTCTTTCAGCTTGGACAGCCGCGGCACGTCGAAATTCTCGACCGAGCCGCCGGGCAGCACGTCGACCTTGCCGGTCTCATACGCCACCGAGCGCGCCGCGGCGTCAGGAATGATCTGCCAGTAGATCTCGTCGAGATAGGGCTTGCCCTTCTCATGGTAGTTCGGGTTCTTGACCAGGCGGATGAACGAGCCCTTCTGCCACTCCTTGAACATGAAGGGACCGGTGCCGATCGGCGCGTTGTTGTAGGGATTGGTCTTGAAGTCGGTCCCTTCATAAAGATGCTTCGGCACCATCGGCATCGAGCCAACCTCGAAGATGCCGAGAAACGGGCCGAACGGCTGCTTCAGCGTAAAGACCACCGTGTAGTCGTCGGGCGCCTCGACCTTGTCGACCTGGGCGAGGTTGTTGCGGGCGCGCGCGTGGGTCTGCCTCAGCATCTCGACCGAGAACAGCACGTCTGCGGCGGTGAAGGGCTTGCCGTCATGCCAGGTCACGCCCTTCCTGAGCTTGAAGGCGTAGGTTTTCGCGTCCTCGCTTACGCTCCAGCTCTCGGCGAGCTCCGGCTGCGGCTCGAGCTTGGGGCTGTAGCGCAGCAGCCCCTCGAAGATGTTGCCCGACACCATCTGGGTCGGACCGTTCTGGACTATTGCAAGCATCAGGCCGGGCGGCTCGGGCTGGATCACGGCATTGATCACGCCTCCTGTTTTCGGCTCTTGCGCCGGCGCCGGGGCCGTGAGGCCGCAAGCCAGGAGGAGACCAAGCAACACTCGTTTCGGCATGTCTAAACTTTATCAAGCGAGGTCAGCCGGTAACGCTTCGCAACGTGCTCGCGCGCAAAGCGACGGCCGGCCCATCCCAGTCCCCATCCGGTAGCGAGGCTCACATAGTCTCGCTCGGCGCCGCAAGATGAAAGTCGCGACAACGTTCGCACAAAAAATGTACAGCGTGTCCTGTTTTGATTTATCTGCCGCTTATCGCTGTGTAGCGCTGATGTCGGTCGTTGGCCGACATGACCCGCGGCTAGCGACACAGCGTCGCGGGCAGGCCCGTCATCGCAACCCCGCCCGCCGAAATCCTTCCAGATAGTGATTGCGGTCGGCGTCATTGGCCCACGGCAGTTGCGTCGCGATCCAGTGCAGCGAGATTCCGGGCTGGGCGCGGCGGAGTTCGCTCAGCGCCATCTCTGCAAGCTTTGCGTCCCCGGTCATGCCGGCGGAGACCGCGAGCACGCGGTAGGCGCCGGTGAGGTCGCCGCGGTGCCGGATCGCCTCGCGCGCGAGCGCGATCGCCTCGTCATAGTGCCGGTCGGTAAAGCGCGCATAGCCTGCAATGCCGTGATAGATCGCCAGCGAGGGATCGCGCGGCGAGAGCCGGATTGCCGTCTGCGCCGCCTCGAACGATTCCTTCGAGCGTCCGGCATAAGACAGTGCCAGCGCGTAATAGCCCTGCGCCAGCGAGAAGTTCGGATTGAGCGCGAGCGCCTGCTCGAACTCGGACAGTGCGTCGGCCAGCCTACGTGTCGAGAACAGGACGCTCCCGAGCGCGGCATGCGCCCAGGCATCCTCATGGTCGCAGCGCACGGCAGCGAGCGCGGCGGCTTCCGCCACTGGCGCCACCGCGGCAAGCTCGGCCCAGCCGAGATGCACGCCGAACATATGATTTGCCGCCAACACCGACAGCGCCTGACCATAATTCGGATCGATTCCGATCGCGCGCTCCAGCAGCGTCCGGGCGGCCTCGTGATCCTGCCGCGTCACGCGCCAGTAGTGCGACAGTGCCCGCATCAGCAGATCCCAGGCGTCCAGGCTCGCAGGCGGCTTGCGGTGAGCGCGAAAATTTTCGGCCGCGTGGATCTGCGGCTCGATCGCCGCCACGATCGCGTTGGTGATCTCGTCCTGCACGGCAAAGACGTCGATCAGCTCGCGGTCGTAGCGCTCGGCCCAGAGATGGCTGCCCGACGTGGCATCGTTGAGCTGTGCGGTGATGCGCACCCGGTTGTCCGCCTTGCGCACGCTGCCCTCGACGATGTAGCGGACGCCGAGTTCCTCGGCGATCTGCCTGATGTGGACCGCGCGTCCCTTGTAGGTGAAAGACGAGTTGCGGGCGATCACCATGAACCAGCGCTGTTTCGACAGCGCGGTGAGGATGTCCTCGCTGATGCCGTCGCCGAAATAGTCCTGCGCGGGATCGCCGCTCATGTTCTCGAAGGCGAGCACCGCGACTGCCGGGCGGTCTGTGGCGGTGTGCGGCCGGGCAGAAACGGATATGGCGGGCGCAGGCGACGCCGCCACCTCTTCCTGGACCTCGCCGACGAAACGAAAGCCTTTGCGCGGAATGGTCTTGATCAGCCGCTGGGTCGCGCCGTCGTCGCCGATCGCCTTGCGCGCGGCGTTGATCCGGCTGTTCAGGGCGGAATCGGAGACGATGCGGTCGCTCCAGATCTGGCTGATCAGGTCATCCTTACTGACCACACGCGCGCGTTGAGCAACCAGATAGAGCAACAGATCGAACACCTGCGGCTGCAACGGCACGGCTATCCCGGCGCAGGTGAGTTCCCGCAGGTCGCCGTCGAGCACGTTGTTTTCAAAGCAAAATCGCACGTTTTGTGTCGTCTCAAGCAAAAATCAATGGCGTCTCAGGCGAAAATCAATTGTCGGCGAAAGTCTCAGGCCCGTCCGAAGCGCATGGTGGGGCGACCACATAGTGCCGATGTTTTGGCACAACGGAGCTTTCCATGTCTCAGATTGATCAGGTTCATTCGATCAGCCCGGCGGTTGCGGGCTCACGCATGTTCAAGTTCGTCGCCTTTCTGTACGGAATTGCGGCATATCTCGTGTTTTTCGTCACCATTCTCTACGCCATCGGCTTCGTCATGGGGCTGGTCGTGCCGAAGACCATCGACACCGGAACCGCCACGCCCCCGCTTGAGGCCGTCATCATCAATCTCCTCCTGATGACCCTGTTCGCCATCCAGCACAGCGTGATGGCGCGTCAGAGCTTCAAGGCCTGGTGGACGCAGTTCGTCCCGAAGCCGGTCGAGCGCAGCACCTATGTGCTGCTGGCGAGCCTGTCGTTGCTGCTCCTGTTCTGGCAGTGGCGGCCGCTGCCTTCAGTCGTTTGGGAGGTCCAGGATCCCGATTTTGCCGTGACGCTGGTCACGCTGTCCTTCGCAGGCTGGGTGCTGGTTTTCACCTCGACCTACATGATCAACCATTTCGAGCTGTTCGGCCTGCATCAGGTGACCAACCATCTCGTCGGCAAGGAAGCGGCGCCTGCGCGGTTCAAGACCCCGCTGCTCTATAAATTCGTTCGTCATCCGATCTATCTCGGCTTCATCATCGCGTTCTGGGCGGCGCCGGTCATGACCGCGGGCCATCTGCTGTTCGCCGCCGTGACCACGCTCTACATCTTCGTCGGCATCGCGCTGGAGGAGCGCGACCTCGTCGCTCTCTTCGGCGACGAGTACCGGCAGTACAAACAACGCGTGTCGATGCTTATTCCCTGGCGCAGATCGGTATAGTCTTCGCCTCGCGCCAGGCGTCCACCGAAAGGAGGACGCGTGGCTGGCCCGACCAGCAATATCGATCCCAATGGAGACGAGCAAAATGAAACATGTCGGAAACTGCTTCTGTGGCGCGGTCACGATCGAGGTCACGGGCGAGCCGGAGGCGATGGGCTATTGCCATTGCCGTTCTTGCAGGTCGTGGTCGGGCGGACCGGTGAATGCCTTCAGCCTGTGGAAGCCCGAGGCGGTGCGCATCACCGAAGGCGCCCAGAACGTCGAGACCTTCGCCAAGACGCCGCTCAGCCAACGCAAATATTGCAAGAAGTGCGGCGGTCATCTCATGACCAACCACCCGCCGCTCGGCCTGATCGACGTCTTCACCGCCACCATCCCCACGCTCGCATTTTCGCCAGGCGTCCACGTCAATTATGCGGAGACGGTGCTGCCGATGCGCGACGGCCTGCCCAAGCTGAAGGACTTTCCCGCCGAGTTTGGCGGCAGCGGCGAGATGATGCAGGAGTAGGACTTTTCTTGCCCTCCCCTGGAGGCCCCCAGGGGCCGGTAAGCTGTGGCGAGCTACCTCATCCCTGCGCGCCGCAGCCCTTCCAGGTAATGCGCGCGATCCTCGTCGCGTAGCATCGGCAGCTCGCGCGTGATCCAGGCAAGCGAAATGCCAGGCTGGGCGCGGCGCAGGCCGTCCAGGGCGGAGGCGGCAAGGGCCGCATTTCCCGATATACCGGCGGCGGCTGTCAGCACACGATGCGCGCCGACGAAATCGCTGCGTTGCCGCAGCGACTCGCGCGCCATCTGCACGGCTCCTTCGTAGTCGCGGCCGATGAACCGGGCGTAGGCCGCAACTCCACCATAGATCGCGGCGAGCGGATCGCGCGGGCTCAGCCGCAGCGCACGGCGCGCGGCGGCGTCGCCGTCCTGCCATCGCCCCGCGTAGCACAGCGTCACGCCGTAGAAGGCGTACGCCATCGCGAAATTCGGATTGAGCTTGAGAGCCAGATCGAACTCCGCCAGTGCGTCGTCGAAGCGGCGGCGGAACAGATAAGTATAGGCGAGGCCGTGATGCGCCCAGGCATCGTCGCGATCGGCCTCCACCGCGGCCAGCGCTGCGCGTTCGGCGATCGGCACGGTCGCAGCCATTTCCGCCCAGCCCATATGCGCACCGAAGATGTGGCTGGTCGCGAGCAGGCCCAGCGCCTTGCCATAGGCGGGATCGATCGCGATTGCCTTTTCCAGCAGCTCCTGCGCAGCGGCATTGTCCTCGCGCGTGATGCGCCAGTAATGCGACAATGCGCGCATCACCAGATCCCAGGCATCCAGGCTGCCCGGCGGTTTCTGCTGCGCGCGAAAGCTCTCGGCGGCGTAGAGCTGCGGTTCGATCGCCGCGACGATCGCCTCGGTGATCTCGTCCTGCACGGCGAAGACGTCGGCGAGCTCGCGGTCGTAGCGCTCCGCCCACAGATGGCTGCCGGTCGAGGCATCGTTGAGCTGCGCCGAGATACGCAGGCGCTCGCCGCTGCGCCGCACGCTGCCTTCGATCACGTAGCGCACACCGAGCTCGCGTGCGACCTCGTGGATGTGCACAGCGCGCCCCTTGTAGACAAAGGACGAGTTGCGCGCGACGACGAAGAACCAGCGCAGCTTCGACAGGGCGGTGATGATATCCTCGCTGATGCCGTCGGAAAAATAGTCCTGCTCGCGGTCGCCGCTCATGTTGGTGAAGGGCAGCACGGCGATTGCGGGCCGGTCGGGTAGCGCGAGCGTGGTCTGCGCCACCGGCGCCGCGGGACCGGGTTCCTGAACGGCCGCGCCGCGCTTTGCCTCGACGTCGCCAACGAAGCGAAAGCCCTTGCGCGCGATGGTGCGGATCAGCGCCTGGTTCGCGCCATTGTCACCGATCGCCTTGCGTGCCGCGTTGATCCGGCTGGTCAGCGTCGATTCGGAGACGCTGCGGCCGTGCCAGATCTTGTCGATCAGCTCACCCTTGCTGACCACCCGGTCGCGGTTCTCCATGAGATGCACGACCAGATCGAAAACCTGAGGTTCCACGGCAACGGGAACCTGCTCGCGGCTCAGCTCGCGCCGGTCGGTATCGAGGAGATGGTCCCGGAACAGAAATTGCACGTCGAAAACTCAGTCCTTCCCACGACATCGGGCAATACTAAAACCAAATGGATTTCGACTTGAAAATCTGTAAGTCCGCCGAAGGGGCTGTCAGGTTCACCACGATCGCGTGATGCCAGTTATGCTGTCTTCGGATGGGGAATACGACCTCGATAGAATGTGGAGGCTTGGCGCAGAATGCCGCTGGGTTAATCCGCAAGTGTAGCTGCGTCCGCAGTGTCGGACACTTCCCCAGCGTCGTCCTGGCGAATGCCCGGCGAATGCCCGTGGGCATCCGCCAGGACGACCCGGTCGTATGGCAGGCATTGTCGAATAGCATGGCCCGCGTAAGCTGCCTTCACAGAGAACACTCCAACCACGAAGAAATGCCCATGCCCGCTTTTCCCACTGGGACCACCGTGCTCGACTCCATGCTGTTCCGCGACGCCTTCGGCACGCCTGAGATGCGGGAAGTGTTCTCCGATCTCGCGCTGGTGGCGCGCTATGCCGAGGTCGAGGTGGCGTTGGCGAAGGCAGAGGCCAGATGCGGCGTGATACCGCAGGACGCCGCTGATCAGATCTCGGCCGGGACCAATGTTTCCGCGCTCGATTTCGATCTGTTGCGGCAGGAGACCGACATCGTGGGCTATCCGATCCTGCCGCTGGTGCATCAGATGGTGAAGCAGTGCGGCGAGTCTGGCCGCTACGTGCATTGGGGCGCGACCACGCAGGACATCATGGACACCGCGGTGGTCCTGCAACTGCGTGCCGGGCTCGAGATCGTCGAAAGGGACATTGCCGAACTGCGCCGGATTCTTGCAGACCTGTCCAAGCGTTATCGCGATACGCCGATGGCGGGCCGCACCCATCTGCAGCAGGCGCTGCCGGTGACGTTTGGCTACAAGACCGCGATCTGGCTCGCGATGTTCGACCGTCATGCCGAGCGTCTGGCGCAGTTGAAGCCGCGCGTCCTGGTCGGCCAGTTTGCCGGCGCTGCCGGCACGCTGGCTTCGCTCGGCGACAAGGGATTCGAGGTGCAGGAGGCGCTCTGCGCCGAGCTGAAGCTCGGCGTTCCCGCCTCGACCTGGCACGTCGCGCGCGACGGCTTTGCCGAGGCCGTGAACTTCCTGGCGCTCGTCACCGGCTCGCTCGGCAAGATCGCGCTCGACATCATGATCATGGCTTCGACCGAGTTTGCCGAGGTCTACGAACCCTTCGTCAAGGGGCGCGGCGCCTCCTCCACCATGCCGCAGAAGCGCAACCCGATCTCCTCCGAACTGATGCTTGCGGCGTCCAAGGCGGTGCGCCAGCATGCAGGCCTGATGCTGGATGCGATGGTGCAGGATTTCGAGCGCGCCACCGGCCCCTGGCACGCCGAATGGATGGCAATCCCAGAAAGCTTCGTGCTGACCGCCGGCGCGCTGCACCAGGCGAAGTTTGCGCTCGCAGGCCTCATCGTGGATGAGGCGAAGATGAACGACAATCTCGCCATCAGCCGCGGCCTGATCGTGGCCGAAGCGGTCATGATGGGGCTCGCGCCGCAAATCGGGCGGCAGGAGGCGCATGACATGGTCTATGACGCCTGCCGGCTCGCCAGTGAGAAAAGTCTGTCGCTGGCGGATGCGCTTTCATCCGACTCCCGCGTCTTGAACTGCATCGACCGTGCCACAATCGAGGCACTCACCTCGCCAAGAAATTACCTCGGCCTTGCGCCGGCCATGGTCGACCGGGTGTTGAAATCGGCAACGCGTTGAAAACCAACATGCGTGAAACTGCGTATCTTATCGCTGTCGCAAGGTGCTCGCGCACTTGCGCCTTGCGATCCTAGGCTTAGATTGAACGAGAGACGGCAGAGGGCCCCGTATGACTGATCACCGCAATTCCGCTTCTCCCATCGATCCCGCGAAACTCGACCGGCTGGCCGAGGTGGCGGTGAAGGTGGGGCTGGGTTTGCGGCCGGGGCAGGATCTTCTTCTGACGGCGCCTGCGATCGCGCTGCCGCTGGTGCGGCGGATCGCCGTGCACGCCTACAAGGCCGGCGCCGGGATCGTAACGCCGATCCTGTCGGATGAGGAGATGACGCTGGCGCGCTACCGCTTCGGTCACGACGATAGTTTCGATCGTGCTGCCGGCTGGCTGTATGAGGGCATGGCCAAGGCATTCTCGGACAACACCGCACGGCTCGCCATCGTCGGCGACAATCCGATGCTGCTGTCGGGCGAGGATCCCTCCAAGGTGGCGCGCGCCAGCAAGGCCAATTCCATGGCCTATCAACCGGCGCTGGAAAAAATCGTCAATTTCGACACCAACTGGAACATCATTGCTTACCCGAGCCCGTCCTGGGCCAGGCAGGTGTTTCCTGACGATCCTGAGGACGTCGCAATCGGCAAGCTCGCGGATGCAATCTTTGCGGCGTCCCGCGTCGACCGTGAAGACGCGATTAGCAACTGGGCGAGCCACAATGCGGTGCTGCGCGAGCGCACCAGCTGGCTCAATGGCCAGCGTTTCCGCGCGCTGCAATATTCGGGGCCGGGCACCGACCTCACCATCGGACTTGCCGATGGCCATGAATGGGAGGGCGGCGCCTCGCTCTCCAAGAACGGCATCAGCTGCAACGCCAACATCCCGACCGAAGAGGTCTTCACCACGCCGCATTGCCGCCGCGTCTACGGCCACGTCGTGAGCTCGAAGCCGCTGTCCTACCAGGGCACCCTGATCGACAACATCTCGGTGCGCTTCGAGGACGGCAAGATCGTCGACGCAAAGGCCTCGCGCGGCGCGGAGGTGCTGAATAAGGTGCTCGACACCGACGAGGGCGCGCGCCGCCTCGGCGAGGTGGCGCTGGTGCCGCATTCCTCGCCGATCTCGCAGAGCGGACTGTTGTTCTACAACACGCTGTTCGACGAGAACGCGGCGTCCCACATCGCGCTCGGCCAGTGCTACTCGAAATGCTTCGTCAACGGCGCGCAGCTCACGCCGCAGCAGATCGCCGCGCAGGGCGGCAACCAGAGCCTGATCCATATCGACTGGATGATCGGCTCGGCCGAGACCGACATCGACGGCATTCTCGCCGACGGCAGCAAGGTGCCGGTGTTCCGCAAGGGCGAGTGGGCGAAGTAACCTGCTTTACCTCTCTTGTAGGAGAGGTGAGCACGGTGGTTCGCTGTCAGAACCTCGAGCGCGAGGAGCCTCCATGACTCCCTCGATGGTCACGTTCGCGCATTTTGTCGCACCCCCGGAAAAGATGGGTTCACATAGGCCAATTGGCAGGAAATCACGGCGTTAACGCGCTTTGCGGCTTCAACTACGGTCGATTGTCGAGGCCTGCGTAAGGAAGAATTAAAAGCCGATCACTAGCGTTGCGAGGATCATTGAAACAATCCGGGCTCCGACCCGGTCAAACTTATTTCATTCCCTGAGGAAACAGATGTCGCGCGCCATGATTGAGATCGGCAGTTGCAATGTGGATCTGGAGCTGCGGCCGATCGAGCCGTCCTGGATCATCGAGGGTAACCCGGTGTCGCGCTCGCGCGTCCTGTCCACCAGCGCCGACGGCACGGCCCAAACCATCATCTGGGCCTGCACTGAAGGGCGCTTCAACTGGTACTACGATATCGACGAGACGATCATGATCATGGAAGGATCGATCGTGCTCGAAAGCGACGGTATGCCGCCGAAGCGCTACGGTCCCGGCGACGTCATTTTCTTCCGCGACGGCGCGCATGCCAAATGGCATGTCGAAGGGCACGTCAAGAAGATCGCCTTCTGCCGCAAGACCAATCCGGTGATGATCGGCCTTCTGATCCGTGTGGTCAACAAGCTCAAGAAGATGTTCACCTCCAGCGGCGAGCGCCGTCCAGCTTCGTTGATGGGCGCCGGCTAGAGCCCGAACAATACGTTTTCAAGGACGCTTCCCAGCGGCTACGACGGAAGAGGGGTCGGGATCAACATCCCGGCCCCTCTTCTCGTCACGACGGCAGTTCGAGCCGATAGAAATCGATCGCGGTCTGCGAGAACAGCGCCGTCTTTTCGGCCTCGCTCAGGGCCGCTGCGATGCGCTTGAAGGCGTTGAAGATCACGTGATAGCTGCACTGGCCCTTGTCCGGCGGGAAATTGCTCTCGAACATCGCGCGCCTCGGGCCAAATGCCTCGATGCAGGTTTCGACATAAGGCCGCCAGGCTGTGGCAAGCTCCTCGGATGATGGCGGCCTCTCGCGCAGATGGAAGTCATAGCCGAGCAGGCACATCGCGAGCCCGCCGAGCTTAACCACCACGTTCTCGCATTTCGCGATCTCGCGGATCGAGGCGCGCCATTGCGAAAACACCTCCTCGCGCCGTCCCGCAAAGCGGCCGACGCCGGCGGGGCCGCCACAATGGTCGAGCACGATTCTGGTGTCGGGGAAGGCGCGCGCAAGCTCGGTCAAC
This sequence comes from Bradyrhizobium sp. 179, assembly GCF_023073535.1. Taxonomy (NCBI): domain Bacteria; kingdom Pseudomonadati; phylum Pseudomonadota; class Alphaproteobacteria; order Hyphomicrobiales; family Nitrobacteraceae; genus Bradyrhizobium; species Bradyrhizobium sp. 179. The sequence goes on from NZ_JADPJR010000160.1 coordinate 199,502, forward strand.
TCCCCGATCTGCGGATGAAACAGCCAGGCATCGAAGCTGAGGTTCAGCGGCGCGAGGCAGGCAAATCCCTTGCGGAAGGTCGAATCCTGCAAAAGGCCCTTCGGCCGGTTCGCATACATGCCGGCGACGACGGGGTCTTCGTCCCAGGCCGAGGAATGCCTGATGCCGCGGAAGCGGCCGTTGCCCGCCGCGATCTCCGCTTCCAGCACCGGCTTGGCCGCGTCGCCCAGCAGCAGATTGGCGTGGCTGACGATGCCCGCACAGATCGCCGCCCTGCCGTAACCACCGCTCGCGCTCATCGCGGCGACGCCATTGGCGAACTCGACCTCGCCGACGGGCCGGAACGCCTCTGGCCCATGCGCACGATACATCGAGCGGCAATCGACGTAGACGGTTGCGACGACGTTGTGGCCGGAGGCGATGTCGGCCGCCATCTCCTCGATCAGATAGCGGTGCCCGCGATTCCAGAGATGGTGGTGAGGATCGACGATCGGCCGGGGCGCATCGATGATCTCCTCCTGGTGCTGCGCAAGCCAGTCCTCGCGCGGCTCGACAAACAGTCCGCTCGTATTGGCGGGCAACCCACTTGCGGCCATCGGCGTTCGCTCCCTCTGTTTTTGTGCTGAGAGCCTAACACCTCATTTCGTCACGCGGCAGCGCGCGTCATGCAACCGCACCCGTCATCGCGAGCACAGCGGCACCCTCGTCAGCCCTCGCGCCGCTTTGCTTTCACATCGACCATCAGCCGCCAGTCCGCTACGGCGGCCGGCCTGACCTCCCCGAGCCAGTGGAAGGAATCGTCGGTGATCTCCGTAAAGCTCCAGCGCGTCAGCTCACCGGCTTCGGTCGTGCCTTCCTGTACGATATCGTCGCCGCGCGGACGGCCGATCTGCTGGCGGAACACGCTGCGGCCTGGATCGAACCAGGAAATCCGCCACGCGGCAATGGTTGGGTCATAGACACGTAGCGTCGTGCCGTACCAATTGCCGGCGATCGGAAAGGCCGGGCTGCCGGCGGGACGAGGAATCATCCAGACGTCCTGCACGGCGCGCCCCTCCAGTACCCAGCCGAAATGGATTTCGCCTGACGCTGTGTGTTTGGTTCCATCGAGCCCGTGGGCGGTGATTTCGGCGTCCCAGTCGCCGACAAAACGACCGTAAAGCTGCAGCGCCGCCGCGTGCTCTGGGTTCGGTCCGTCCGCATGCAACAGTCTCGCAAAATCTGTCATGTCGATCTCCTCTTGCGACGAGATCAGCACGAACGTGCCTTAGTGACTTGGAGAAAATTGCCGTCCGCGGTCGTCAGGTCTGGCGTGGCGACAGATGCCTCACGCCGCGATCGGTCGCGTCGTTCGTTCGCCGGCTCGCTGAACGTTCCGCCAGCCAGATGACGATGATGGAGACAATGACGAGGCCCGCGCCAAGCAGCATCAGACGTGAAAATGGCTCGCCCAGTATGACAGTACCGAGCAGCACTGCGATCACCGGGTTGACGAAAGTGTAGGTCGATACGAACGAGGTCGAGACGTTTTCCAGTAGCCAATTGTAGGCGACGAATCCGATCACGCTGCCTGAGATGATCAGCCAAAGCGCCGCCGCAAGCGAAGTCAGCGAGACGTCGCTCGGCCTGAAGCTTCCGATCTCGCCGGTCAGCCAACTGATTGCGAACAACACGGCACCGCCGATCGTAAGCTGCATGCCCGACAGCAGGATGGCCGACGCCTGGTGCGACATGCTCCGGGACAGGACGGTCCCGACCGACCATGACAAGGCCGCAGCCAGGAGAAGGACGACGGGAAGAATGCTGATGCCGGCCTGCTCGACGTTCTGCCGCGCCACGAGGCCAACGCCGAAGAAGCCGGGCACGAGCGCCAGCAGGGCGAGGGGCTTTGGTCGCTGATCGCCGGGGAACAAGACATCGATCAGCAAGATCCAGAACGGGATGGTAGCGAGCACGATCGCTGCCGCGCCCGAAGGAATCGATTGCTGGGCATAAGCGAGCACGCCGTGGCAGCCGACGAAGAAGAGCAGTCCGCAAAGGCTCGCCCGCGCCCACGCCTGCGAGGATATGCTTGCGACCTGCCCACCGCTCATCGCCAATAGCGCAATGCCGCCGCAGAACGAGCGGAGCGCCATCAGCAAAAATGGCGGGATCGATTTTAGGCCCAATGTGATGGCAAAGTAGGTGGAACCCCACAGCAAATATATCGCGGTGAATGAGCCGAGGATAAGAAACCGTCTGCTCATGATTGCTCCGACCAAGGATGATCTTGAAGCAAACCAAGTCAGAGGACGTTCATGTGTTCCGGCTTCGCGCGTCAGACCCCGTCGAGGATGATCACCGTCGGCTTCGACGGCAGCGCATCCCGCGAGATCCGGAACGACCGCTCGATGCGCTGATCGATCTCGAACTGCTGGCCGATCCGGCGCATGAAATCGTCGAGCGGGGTGGCGAAGCGGTGCATCGGCAGCACCACCGAGGCGCGCAGCCGTTTGGTGATCTCGGAGATGCCGTCCAGTGACATGGTGTAGGTGCCGTCGATCGGCACCATCACGATGTCGAGCCGCCCGATCTGGGCGAAATGGCTGTCGTCGAGCTTGTGATGAAGATGACCGAGATGACCGATGCAGAGGCCGGCGACCTCGAAGATGAAGATCGAGTTGCCGTCGCGGATCATGTCGGCGCCAGAATCGTCGCCGAAATAGCGGCGGATGTCGGTGGTGACGTTGCGGATGAAGGTATCGCCGATGCGCTCCGATATAATCGCCGGCTTGCCATCCACGCCCCAGCCGTGCAGCACATGAGGAATGCGCTTGTCCGGGAATAGGGTGTAGTGCGTGCTGTGCGCACGGTTCATGGTGACGACGTCGGGCAGCGGTCCCACCTGATAGGCGCCGCTATAGTCGGTGGCGATGCGCAGGCCCCCGGGCGTATCGATGAAATAGGTGGAGTGGCCGGCATAGGTGATCTCGACCTCGGCTGAGCCGGCGGCCTGCCGGAACGCGACCGGCAGCGCGCGCGGCGCCGCGTTCGCCATCGCCAGACACTCGCTGAGTTGAGGTGGCTGTTGGGCGAGGGTAGGTGCGAGGGATACGCCGAACAGCACCAAAGCCGCCCAAACCAGTCGCCACATGCATCCGTCCCCGATGACTTCACGAGAAAGTCTAGCGTGCAATGCGGCGCGTGGCCAATGGGCTGCGATCAACAGCGCGTCAGTGTCGCACCTTTCGCTGGCGTGGCTTATTCACGCCGCGGGCTGAACTTCCAGGTGATGGCAATGAGGCTAGCTGTGATCAGGCCGCTGATGAGGCCGGCGATGGGGAGAGCGAGCAGCAGCGCCGCAGTCGCGGCCCAACCGATCGAGGAGAAGGCTTCGGCAAAAGTCGCAAGCCGCGAGGAGGTCTGGCGGCGGCGGAATTGGCTGCGCCGGGCCTGCACCCGGAACCAGAGCTGGATCGCGGTGGCGGAGGCCGCACTGATGATGATTGCGCCGGCGCTAATTGCCGCCTGGATTGGCGAGGCGAAGGCCAGCGCCGCCACCAGAGGGCAGAAGATCACGGCGGTCGCGATCAGCACCACCTCGATCTTGGCACGGATGACGCTGGATGGCGTCAGCGGCGCGGTCGCGACCAGGTCGGGCGCGTCCTCGCCCGAGATGGTCAGCCAGGCAAGCCCGCCGGCGAGCTGTCCGGCCGCCATTACGATGACAGGCGTGATCAGCGTCAGCGCTGCCGAGCTATCGGCAAAATTTCGCCAGAGCAGCAGCGCCGGCGGCACCAGATAGAGCAGCTGCATCAGGGTCTGCGAGATCAGCCAGGGATCGCGCCAGAGCAGCGAAAATTCCTTGCGTCGCAGCGCCTGCTGCCGCGATCCGCCGCGGAACGGGCGCTCCTTCGCGCGCACGCGGCCGGATGCGCCATACGCCGCCGCATCGATGGCAGTATCGGCAAAGCGGCCCGAAAAGATCGCCATGACGCTTCCGAGCAGCACGAGCCCGAGCGCGAGAAGCAGCAACAGCGCCTCGCAGTCGCCCATGGTCGCCCGCGCCGGCCACCACCAGATGCTGTCGACATCGGGCGCGTAGGCGGCGAGGCTACCCGAGGTCAGGATGGTGAAGCGCGACAGCGTGCCGTAGGACATGATCGCGGCGACCTGGAGCGCGATCACGAAGCCAGCGCCGATGACCGCGGCGAGGATCTGGGCGATCAAGCGCGTCCGCGCCGGCCCGATCAGCCGAAACAGGAGAATGGTGACGGCAATAGCGATCGCCGCCGCCGACAGGCCCATCGCGACCACGACGCCCAACGCGCTGAGCCATCGCGCACCGCCGCCGATCACCAGCACGTCGATGAAGGGCGTCGAGAACAGCAGCGCCATCACCGTGACGGTCAGCGCGATCGCGGCAATGCGGACCGAGAACAGGTTGGCCAGCCTCGCCGGCGAGGACATGATGAGGTCGAGATCGGCACGGGCGTAAAACACCCGTGTCACCGATTCGATCGCCTGCGACAGCATCAAGCTCCAGGCCAGAAAGATCGTCGCCGAGATCACGATCAGCGAGGACTTGTCGAGCGGCAGTTGCAGATCGGCGAAGCGGCCGATCACCGCCCAGGCCGGCACGTGCAGGAGTGCTGCGAAGAACAACAGGCCGATGAGGGCGGCGCGCGCTCGCTTGCGCTGGCCGCCGGTCATCATGGCAAACCATTCGCGCCAGGCGAGCCGGAGCTCGTGACGAGCGAACCAGGAGATCGCGGTCGCCGAGCTCATGCGGCGTCCGGAAACGTCACCAGCGCGATGAAAAGGTCTTCCAGGCTGGTATCATCATGGCCGTTCTGCCGGCGCAGTTCGTCAAGCGTGCCTTCGGCGACCAGATGGCCCGATGCGATCACGCCGATGCGGTCGGCCATGCGCTCGGCGACCTCGAGAATATGCGTGGTCATGATGACGGTGCAGCCGGCGCGGACGCGCTCGCTGAGGAGGCCCTTCACATGGCGGGCGGAAACGGCATCGAGCCCCGTCAGCGGCTCGTCGAGGATGATGAGGCGGGGATCGTGCACCAGCGCGCCGGCCAGCGCCACCTTCTGGCGCATGCCTTTGGAAAAGCCTTCGCAGCGTTCGTGCCGATGCGACTCGAGGCCAAGCGAGCCGAGAAGCTCCTGCGCAACAGGTTCCGAGCTGGACGGCGCGATACCCCAGAGACCGGCGACGAACTCGAGATATTCGAGCGGCGTCAGCTTGTCGTAGATCATCGGCTCGTCGGACACCCATGCCATCATCTGCTTGGCGGCGACCGGATTTTGGAGCGCATCGATGCCGAAGATCGAGACGCGTCCGGCATCGGGCCGCAGCAGGCCTGCAACCATGCGCAGGGTGGTGGTCTTGCCGGCGCCGTTAGGGCCGACCAGGGCATAGAATTCGCCGGCATGAATAGTGAGATCGAGGCCATCGACCGCCAAACGGTCAAAACGCTTCGTTAACCCCAGGACTTCCAGCGCCGAGCTGTCCGGCTTCATGACGGCCACACCATCCGGTTTTGCATCGTCCGCGACCATGACTTTAAGATGTTTCGGCACCGTGAATTTACGGCCGACAAATTCCGTCATCCTAAAGGCAAGTCACCGTTTGTTGACAGCGCTTGGCGGTTCAGGCTGAATTGGCCTCGGACAAATGGCGCTGACGCAGCGAAACGACTGCGTAGCGACTGGACACAAGATGCAACAAGGCGGTCAAGAAGAACCGTTGGTTGCGTCGGGAGGATGCGCGGCGATGCTGGATTTCGTTCAGCAGCTGGTCAGCGGTGTTGCGCTCGGCTGCGTCTACGGCCTGATCGCGCTCGGCTTCGTGCTCGTCTACAAGGCCACCGAGGTCGTCAATTTCGCCCAGGGCGACCTGATGATGCTCGGCGGTTTCTTCGCCTTCACCTTCATCGGCATGATGGGTCTGAACTACTGGATCGGCTTTGCCGGTGCCATAGCCGCCATGGCGCTGTTCGGCATGCTGGCGGAGCGCGTGGTGGTGCGGCCGATCCTCGGCTATCCACAATTCTCCATCATCATGGCGACGATCGGCCTCGGCTATTTCTTGCGCTCGATCGCCGGCATGATCTGGGGCACCGACGACTTGAAAATCGAGACCCCCTTCAGCCAGGGGGTGCTGCGCATGGGCTCTCTGGTCCTTGCCTACGACAAGCTCTCGGTGATCGCAGCAACAATGATCCTGTGCGCGCTGCTATGGCTGTTCTTCAACAAGACCACGCTTGGCACTGCGATGCGTGCCAGTTCCGAGAACATGCTGGCGGCCTATTACATGGGTATTCCGGTCAAGCGCGTGGTGTCGATCGTCTGGGCCATTAGCGCGGCGGTCGCCACCTGCGCCGGCGTGCTGCTGGCGCCGATCACCTTCATCCATTCCAATGTCGGCCTCGTGCTCGGCCTAAAGGCCTTTCCCGCCGCCGTGCTCGGCGGCTTCGGCTCGATCCCGGGCGCAGTCGTCGGCGGCGTGCTGATCGGCGTGATCGAGAGCATGGCCGGCTTTTATCTGGCCGAAGGTTGGAAGGACGTCGCACCCTATATCGTGCTGCTCGCCGTGCTGCTCTTGAAACCTGAAGGCCTGTTCGGTCTCCACGTCCGCAAGAAGGTCTGAACGCCATGCGCTTTCTGTTCAAGACCGATTATGAGGACGACATCAAGCTGTTTCCGCACTCGGGCTACGTCGCCACCTATGGCGTCCTGCTCGCACTGCTGCTGATCGCGCCGTATGTGCTCTCCAGCTACCTGATGAGCCAGCTCGTCTTCGTCTGCATCTATGCGACCGTCGGCGTGGCGCTGCTGATCCTGACCGGGTTTACCGGCCAGGCCTCGCTCGGGCACGCAGCGTTCCTCGCGATCGGGGCCTATACCGCGGCGTATTTGCAGAAATACAACGTGCCGTTCCCGGTCTACTTCCTCGCCGCAGGACTGCTGACCGGCATCATCGGCGCGATGGTCGGCTTTCCCGCCCTGCGCCTGACCGGCATCTATCTCGTCATCGCCACCATCTCCTTTGCCTTGATCGTCGAGGAGATCCTGGCGCGCTGGGAGAGCGTCACCAACGGCAATGAAGGCATGCGGGTCAAGACGCTATCGCTGCTCGGCGTCACGGTCCCGCGCGACAGCCCGACCTTCTATTACCTCTGCCTTGCCGTGCTGGTGCTGACCATCGTCGGCACGCTCAATCTGCTGCGCTCGCCGACAGGCCGCGCCTTTGTTGCGATCCGCGACTCCGAGACGGCGGCGCGCAGCATGGGCGTCAATGTTGCGCTCTACAAGGTGAAGTCCTTTGCGATCTCGGCGGCGATCACCGGTTTTGCCGGGGTGCTGTTCGCGCACAAGCTCTCGTTCATCTCGCCGGAGATGTTCACGCTGCAGCTCTCGATCGAGTTCATCATCGTGATCCTGATCGGCGGCGCCTTCAGCCTGCACGGCGCGGTTCTGGGCGCGATCTTTATCGTGATGATCGATCCGTTCCTGACCTATCTCAAGGACGACATGCCCGGCATGATCGCCGGCATCGCCGCGACATTTGGTGCGAGCTCGGCGACTGCGGGCAACATTCAGTCCAAGGTCGCAGCCTTCGCCTCGCTCAACGGCCTGAAAGGCGCGATCTACGGCATCATCATCGTGCTGTTCGTGCTGTTCGAGCCGCTCGGCCTCTACGGCCGCTGGCTCAAGATCAAGCTCTTCTTCCAGCTGTTCCCGCTCTACAAGCGCGCCACCTTCAAGCGGCAGAAGATCTACGTGAAATCGGAGCGCAACCGATGAGCTATTTCCGCGCTGAGAACCTGTCGCTGCACTTCGGCGGTCTCAAGGCGGTCGATGCGGTCTCGTTCGCGATCGAGAAAGGCGAGATCCTCTCCATCATCGGTCCCAACGGCGCCGGCAAGAGTTCGATCTTCAACCTGATCTCGCGGATTTACCGGCCGACCTCGGGCCGCATCTTCTTCGAGGACCAGGACATCACCGAACAGCCGCCCTACGACATCGCCAAGCTCGGTATTGCCCGCACCTTCCAGAACATCGAGCTGTTCGAGAACGCGACCGTGCTCTCCAATCTGCTGGTTGGACGCCACCGCCATTCCACCACGCAACTCTGGCAGGAGCTGCTGTTCCTGCCGAGCGTACGGGCCAACGAGAAGGTGCACCGCCGCCGGGTCGAGCAGGTGATCGAATTCCTCGATCTCGAACCCTATCGCGACAAGCTGATCTCGGGCCTTCCCTATGGCGTGCGCAAGGTCATCGAGCTGGCGCGCGCGCTGTGCTCGGAGCCGAAGCTGATCCTGCTGGATGAGCCGTCCTCCGGCCTCAATGTCGAGGAGACCGACGACATGTCGTTCTGGATCCGCGACATGAAAAACGAACTCGGCGTCACCGTGCTGATGGTCGAGCACGACATGTCGCTGGTCAACCGCGTTTCCGACCGCGTCATTGCCCTCAACTATGGCCGGGTGCTGGCGATGGGCTCGCCGGCCGAGGTGCAGCAGCACCCCGATGTCGTCGCCGCGTATCTGGGGGCCTGAGTCTATGGATGCGACCGCGACACCCGAGACCATCTTGAAACTCTCGAACATCGAGAGCTATTACGGGCCGATCATGGCGATCCGCGGCATCTCGCTGGAGGTACCGCGCGGCCGCATCGTCACGCTGCTCGGCGCCAATGGCGCCGGCAAGACCACGGTGCTGAAGACCATCTCCGGCATCCTCGATCCGCAGAAGGGCGCGATCGAGTTCATGGGCAAGCCGATCCAGCGCATGGAAGCCGACAGGATCGTGCGGCTCGGCCTCAGTCACGTGCCGGAGGGGCGCGAAGTCTTCCCGTTCCTCTCGGTGCGCGAGAACCTGATGATGGGCGCCTATCCGCGCCGGGACCGTGACGGCGTCGCGGAAGATCTGGAGCGCGTCTACGACTATTTCCCGCGCCTGAAGGAGCGCATCAACCAGCCGGCCGGTCAGCTCTCCGGCGGCGAGCAGCAGATGTTGGCGATCGGCCGCGCCCTGATGAACCGGCCGACGCTGCTCCTGCTCGACGAGCCCTCGCTCGGTCTATCGCCGCTGCTGGTGAAGGAGATCTTCACCATCATCCGCCGCGTCAACGAGGAGCAGGGCATGTCGATCCTGCTGGTCGAGCAGAACGCCAAGGTGGCGCTGGAGACCGCGCATGACGGCTATGTCCTGGAGATCGGCCGAATCGTGATGAACGACACCTGCGACCGCTTGATGCATTCCCAGGACATCCAGGAATTTTACCTTGGCGCCAAGGAAGTGGGCGCTAGAGGCGAACGGCGCTGGAAAAAGAAGAAAACGTGGCGTTAGATGGACGAGCCCCTCCGCAAGACATAGACCGCCGGCAAGGCAGGCGACGGAGGGGATCGCGACAAGGAGGAGAGGTGCATGGTCCGACCGGCGGTGCTGACGGTCGCTGATACGATCGCGAAGAGCTTCCTGCGCGCCGTCGAGACGCGGGGCGACAGGCCGGCGATCCGCGAGAAGAAGTTCGGCATCTGGCAGCCGACGAGCTGGCGCCAATGGCTGGATATCTCAAAAGAGGTCGCCTATGCGCTTCGCGCGATCGGCTTCTTGCCCGGCGACGTCGCCTCCATCATCGCCAATGCCGTGCCCGAATGGGTCCATGCCGACATGGGCATCCTGTGCGCCGGAGGCGTCTCCTCCGGGATCTATCCGACCGACGCATCCTCCCAGGTCGAATATCTCGTCAACGACTCCAGAACAAAGGTGATCTTCGTCGAGGACGAGGAGCAACTCGACAAGGTCCTCGCCTGCCGGGCGCGCTGTCCGACCTTGCAGAAGATCATCGTGTTCGACATGGAGGGCCTCGGCGGCTTCTCCGACGACATGGTGATGTCGCTCGACGAGTTCCGCGCGCTCGGCCGCAACCACATGGTCGGCCGCGAGACGCTGTGGCAGGAGATGATCGACAGCCGCGGCGCCAGCGATCTCGCAATCCTCGTCTACACGTCGGGCACGACAGGGCCGCCCAAAGGCGCGATGCATGCCAACCGCAGCGTGACGCATCAGATGCGGCACGCCAGCGACTTCATTCCCGCGCAAGAGGACGAGGACCGGCTGATCTTTCTGCCGCTCTGCCATGTCGCCGAGCGCGTCGGCGGCTATTACATCTCGGTCGCGCTCGGCTCGGTGATGAACTTTGCCGAGAGTGCGGAGACCGTGCCCGATAATTTGCGCGAGGTGCAGCCGACCGTTTTCCTCGCAGTGCCACGGATCTGGGAAAAATTCTATTCCGCCATCACCATCGCGCTGAAGGATGCGACGCCGCTTCAGCAATGGGTCTATCGCCGCGCCATCGGCATCGGCTACCGCATGGTCGATTGCCGGCTCGAGGGCAGGAGGCCGCCGCTGACGCTGCGCCTCGCCAACCGTCTCGCCTATCGCGTCGCTTTCCGCAACATTCGCCGCATGATTGGGCTCGACCGCTGCCGCATCGCCTTCACCGGCGCCGCGCCGATCGCCCCCGAACTGATCCGCTGGTATCTCGCGCTCGGCATCGACATGCACGAAGTCTATGGCCAGACCGAGAATTGCGGGGTTGCCACCATGATGCCGGCGGAGCGGATCAAGCTCGGCTCGGTCGGCACGGCCGTCCCCTGGGGGGAGGTCGCACTGTCGTCCGACGGCGAGATCCTGATCAAAGGTGACTTCCTGTTCATGGGTTACCTGAACCAGCCGGAGAAGACCGCCGAAACCATCGATTCTCGCGGCTGGCTGCACACCGGCGATGTTGGCACCATCGACAATGAAGGCTTCGTCCGCATCACCGACCGGATGAAGGACATCATCATCACCTCGGGCGGCAAGAACATCACGCCGTCTGAGATCGAGAACCAGCTCAAATTCTCGCCCTACATCTCGGATGCCGTGGTGATCGGCGACAAGCGGCCTTATCTCACCTGCCTCGTGATGATCGACCAGGAGAATGTCGAGAAATTTGCGCAGGACCACGACATCCCGTTCACCAATTACGCCAGCCTGTGCCGGGCGACGGAGATTCAGGACCTGATCTGGCGCGAGATCGAACGGGTCAACGGCAATTTTGCCCGCGTCGAGACCATCAAGAAGTTCTACCTGATCGAGCGCCAGCTCACCCCGGAAGACGAGGAACTGACGCCGACCATGAAGCTGAAGCGCGGCTTCGTGAACAAGCGCTACGCTGCCGAGATCGAGGGGATGTATCGCCAGCGTGCGGTAGCGTGACCCACATGCCCCCCGAAGAGTGGGAATCGGTTTTCCGACAGGGCGCATGTGCAGAAAAGAAAAGCCAGCCATTCGAGCAAGCGGAGGAGCGATGGCCCTCGCCCTTCGTCCAACACGGGCCTTTAGGAGAGGAGACGTCAATGTCGAAATCGTTCAGCGCGTTCGGCCTTGCTGTGAGTGTCGTAGTGCTCACCTGTCTGCCGGCCGCGGCGCAAACCAAGGTCACCAACGAAGGCATCTCGCCATCCGAGATCGTCATCGGCACTCACCAGGACCTGTCGGGACCGATCAAGGGTTGGGGCGTCCCGGTCGCAAACGGCATGAAGATGGCGACCGAGGAGATCAATGCGTCCGGCGGGATCAATGGCCGCAAGATTCGACTGGTCATCGAGGACAGCGGCTATGATCCGAAAAAGGCCGTGTTGGCGTCGCAAAAACTGATCGAGCGCGACAAGATCTTCGCGATGGTGGGGCCTATGGGATCACCGACGGTCCTCGCCGCGCAGGACATCCTCTTCGACGCCGGCGTACTGCAGCTCTTCCCGCTGACGGCGGCCGAGTTCACCTTCAAGTTCGATCCGGCCAAGCCGCAGGAGCGGTTGAAGTTCAACAACCTGTTGCCTTACGTCGAGAGCACGCGGGCCGCGCTGAAATTCATGATGGAGTGGAAGGGCTTCAAGAAGCCCTGCATCATGCATCAGGATGACGAGTACGGTAAGAACGTGCTCGACGGCTTCAACCAGCAGCTCACCGCGATGAAGGCTCAGCCGGCTTCGATCACGAGCTACAAGCGGGGCGCCTCCGACTTCAGCGCGCAGATCGCCAAGATGAAGTCCGACGGCTGCGACCTCGTCGTGCTCGGCACTGTGCTCCGCGAGACCATAGGAGCGATGACCGAAGCCAAGAAACTCGGCTGGGACGTCACCTTCCTCGGTGCCACGCCGACCAACGTGATGGAGGTGCCGATGCTCGGCAAGGAAGCCGTCGAAGGTCTCTACGCCGCCAGCGGCTTCGAGATTCCTTACGAGGACACCGCTAAGGGCAAGGTCAAGGACTGGCTGGTCAACTACAAGAAGATGTTTGGCACCGACGCCAACACGCAGGCGATCATCGGCTACAACGCGGTGATGACCTTTGCGTTCTACGCGGAGAAGGCGGGCAAGGATCTCACAGGTCAGAAGATGCTGGACGCGCTCGAATCGGGCGAGAAATTCCTCGACATCTTCAACTCGCCCCCGACCAAGTTCTCCAAGACCGACCACCTCGCCAACACCATCACTCAGGTACAGCAGGTCAAGGGCGGCCGCTGGGTGCTGGTGAAGGACAATCTGATGTTTTGATGCGCTCGCTCTGCCGCGCGAACGCTTCACCCTCTCCACTGGCCGGAGAGGGTGGCTTCGCGAATGCGACGTCGGTGAGGGGTTCTATCCTCACGAGCAGTCTTGCGAGCGGAGACAGAGCCGGCGCTTCGCGCCACCTTCTGCCGCAAGGGGAGAAGGAAGAAAGCGCGACCGGCTACGATCCCCACCCGCCGTCCCCGAATTCACCGGGGCCAGTTCGTCCTCCCTGCAACGGCAGCGGGCAGCGCCTTGCGCCGGCCCGTTGTCTTCATGCGCGCTACAAAGTCGATCACCGCGGCTCGGTGGCTGCGATCGAGAACCGCGCGGGTTCGTCGACATATTTCATCACGGCCGACTGGTAGAGCACGAACAGCGGCTGATAGCTCCGCGCAGCGTCGTCCTCGACCATTGCCATGCGGCGATTGTCGAGCATCAGCCAGTGGCCGTCGAGCCGCGCGGCGGCCACAGCATGCGCCTCGCCGGCGCGGGTGTCGCGCACCACGACGATGCGGAGGTCTTCAGCGGCAATGCCGGCGAGCCGCAGTGCGGCGAGCTTGGCAATAGCGTAGTCTTCGCAATCGCCGGCGCCGCGCTGGAAGGTCGCAAGCGGCGAGCTCCAGACGTCATCGGTGCCGTCATTGACGGCTCGGACGGCGAGGTTGATGGCGCGGTTGGCTTCGCCCAGCCGTGCACGGCCGTCGCGATCACGAGCCTGGTCGACGATGGCGAGCAGCTTCAGGGCCGCAGGCGATGCGCAATTGTCCCGATCGCCATCGCACAGCGCGAGCTGCACCATGTCGTCGTCGAGCTTGTCCTTCAGCGCGAGCCATTTCCGTTGCAGGCCGCCCGACGAGATGGCGAAGGCGAACACGCCGAACGGCTCGGCGGATTTGCGCACAAGGACGCCGGCGCCGGGCGATAGCAGCGTCCCGGCGCGAAGCTCAGCGGCCGATCCGAGCAGGACCAATCCGCACATGACAAGGATTGCGCGCCAAGCGCGCCAGCGAGCAGCGGTCTCCATCTGACATCCCCTTCCGGGCTTCGCGAGATCCCTCTCGATCTCGACGTGCCGGCTTCGTTGCTTTCGGGCAGATAGTGCGAGATGGGCCGTTTTGTTCTGCTTAACGCGCCCGGCAGGGGTCACAAAACCGGGGAACAGGCTGAAACGCGCCTGCTCATATTGCGTAAAATTTTACGGGCCGCAGGCGAGGGGGGACGCCACCGACGCGAAATGGAGCCAACTGCAAGTGATGGTTGTGCATTCGTGATTTCACGCGCTATGGCTAACGACTCGCTATTTCACGCGTTCTGTTAACTGGATCACAGATTTGGCTCCATATTTGCCCCAGTGTGCTGCCGGGCATCCGAATAAAAGCTGACACAAGTATTCCTTACCTATTCTATACTATAGAATACGTGGAGATCGACGAAATGAGCTCGGGCAGCTGAAAATTATACTTCCGAATGTTGCCGGTATTGCCGCGCGTCCTCCAGGAGACTTGGTTCGATGGGCCTCTGCGGCTTCGGTGACGCCAAATCACACAAGCAATAGATGGTTTCGCTAAGGAGTTGGTAATGCTATGCAAGCTTAGGCAGTCGATACTTACTTAGATTTTAACCCTTTTTACGGTGCGCGGTTGAACTACGCTGGCAAATTTGACGCCGCGATCTCCTTGGACGGCCCGGGTTCCCGTTTACCCGCCGATGTTCATGTCGATTTCTCTGCCGCCAAGCCCTTTATCGCAAAGGCACATGGCAATGTGCCCGATGGCGCGTTCGTTGTTCCTGACCCCAGGCTGATCTTCAACGGCGAGTTCAAGCGCGCAGGTCTCGACCTCGTGCTGTCCCATGAGGGTCGCGAGTTCGTCGTTCACGATTATTTCAGGGGCGACAAGCGGACAGCGATCGCCTCGCAAGACGGCGCCCATCTCACCGGCGACATCGTCAATACCCTCACGGGCCATGTACAATATGCGCAGGCTGCGCCCGGCACCGCAGCGGCCCAGGTCATCGGTCACGTCACAAAACTCTCCGGCAGCGCGACCGCGATCCGTAACGGCGTATCGGTCATCCTGAACAATGGCGACAATGTCGAGAAGGGCGACGTGGTCTCGACCGCCGCCGATTCGACGCTCGGCATCACCTTCATCGACGGCACCGTGTTCGGCCTGTCCTCCAATGCGCGGATGGTTCTGAACGAGATGGTCTACGACCCCAACGGGTCGAGCAATTCCTCGCTGCTGAGCCTGGTCGCGGGTACCATCACCTTCGTCGCCGGCGAGACCGCCAAGCACGGCGACATGAAGGTTGACACGCCGGTCGCCACGATGGGCATCCGCGGCACTGCGGTGCTGACCCAGATCAACTTCGTCGTCCCCGCCGGCGGGGGCGATCCGCAGCCGCAGGCGAGCTTCCAGGTGCTGGTCGAGCCGAACGGCACCACGGGCTCGTACATTCTGTTCGACAAGATCACGCTGCTGCCGATCGCGACGGTCAACCAGGCCGGCCAGATGATCCAGATCAGCGGCGGCAACGTCTCGATCACCAATGCGCTGATGTCGCCCGACGTGCAGAAGCTGATCACGGACGTGTTCACGCTGAAGTTCACCGACAACAACAGCAACACCAAGCTGACCACGAACTTCACCGACACGATCACGCAGACCAGCGACGGAATCTTGATCAAGACCCCGGCCGGCTACATCGTGACCGCGGTCTTCACGAACTTCAATCCGCAGGGACAGGAAGCCCCTAGCAACTCCACGCCCGCGGCCACCCGTGTTCCCGGCCAGCCGCTGGTGCAAAGCCTCGATTCCAGTGGCAATGTGAAGACCGCGTTCGCGCTCACCGAGCGCGCGGACGCCACGGGCGACACAACGCATGCCGACACTGTCTCAGGCCGGATCACCTTCGTCGACCAAAACCTTGGCGACCGGCCGTCGGTGTCGGTGAGCCTCGCCGAGGCGCCGAACTACGTCTACAAGAACGCCGGCCAGCAGGACGTCACCGGCTCGCTCACCGCGCTCCAGAAGCAGGACATCGCGGCGACGCAGATCCAGATCAGTGTCGTCGCCGATGGCGGCAACACCAACAACGGCTCCGCGGTCTGGACCTACACGATCCCCGACAACGTTTTCGACTTCCTCGCGGCCGGTGAAACGCTGACGCTGACCTACATGGTTCGCGTCGATACCAATTTCGCGGTGAGTCCGGAGTCCAAGTTCATCCCGATCACCATCACGATCACCGGGACGAACGACAAGCCCGCCATCGCGACATCGGGTGGCACCGTCATCGAGAAGGTCGGGACCGGCAACCAGGCTCTGGACACCATCACGGGCACGGTCACCTTCACCGACGTCGATCTGACGGACCGGCCGATCGTGAGCGCGGCGCTCTCGTCGACCCAGCCGTTCAAATATCTCGATGCGGAAGGCAACGATATCACCGCGACGCTGACGCCGGAGCAACGCGCCGCGATCGCCGCCGTTGAGGTGCCGCTGACCGTGGTGCAGGGCGCGGGAAACAGTAACAACGGTTCGGCGATCTGGACCTACAGCGTTCCCGACCATCTCTTCGATTTCCTCGCCGAAGGCGAGACGCTGACCCTCAACTATGTCGTGCAGGTCGATGACGGGCACGGCGGTGTGGTCAGCACGCCGATCACCGTGTCCATCAACGGTGCGGACGTCAATGTCGAGGGCACCAACGACCTGCCGACGATCGTCGAAGACTCCACGATTCCAACCGGCGCGGTGATCGAGGACACGGCGGGGACGCTCGCGGCGAGCGGCACCATTGCCTTCAACGACCCCGATCTCACGGACACGCACACCGCGAGTTTCGCGCTGAAGTCGACGACGTCGAGCGCGCATCTACCCGGCTTCAGCGACGGCACCTCGCATGTCGGCACTTTCGCGCTTGCGGCGGTGAGCGAAAGTCCCGGCGTCAGCACGCGAGGTTCCGTGGGCTGGACCTTTACGCTCCACGATAGCGATCCGGTGCTCCAGTCGCTGGCCGAAGGCCAGACCATCACGCAGGTCTACACCGTTACGGTCGACGATCATCACGGCGGGACGGTCACCCAGGACGTCACGGTGACCATTACCGGGACCAACGATGCGCCGACCGTTACGAGCGATGCCGACGCGGCAAGGGGCAAAGTCATCGAGGACACGGGCCTGACGCTGTCGATCGGCGGCACGCTGGCGATCCAGGATCTGGACCTGATCGACACCCATACGGCGCAGGCGGTGTTCAAGTCCTCGTCCTCGAGTGCGCATCTGCCTGGCTTTGCTGAGGGCGCCACGAATATCGGCACCTTCACGATCGATCCTTCGGTGCTCGAATCCAACACCGACACCAACAATGGCGCCACGCTGGGTTGGCACTTCACGCTCGACAACGGCAATGCGATGCTGCAGTCGCTGGCGGAAGGGCAGACTATCACCCAGGTCTACACCGTCACCTTCACTGACGATCACAATGCGACGGTCACGCAGGACGTCACCGTCACCATCACGGGCGTCAACGACGCGCCGACCATCACCAGCGATGCCGCGGCGGCAACGGGCGCGGTCACCGAGGATGAGGGCTCGTCGCTGTCGGCATGCGGCACGCTGGCGATCCAGGACGTCGACCTGATCGACACCCATACGGCGCAGTGGTCGTTCAAATCGTCGTCCGTCAGCTCGGCTCTGGCGGGCTTCGGGACCGGTTCGCATATCGGCACTTTCTCGATCGATTCGTCGGTGGCTGAATCCAGTAGCGACACCGGCAACGCTGCGACGCTGGGCTGGCACTTCACCTTGGACAACAGCGATCCCGTGCTGCAGTCGCTGGCGGAGGGACAGACCGTCATCCAGGTCTACACCGTCACGTTCGACGATCATCACGGCGGCACCGTCAGCCAGGACGTTACCGTCACGATTACGGGCACCAACGATGCGCCGGCCGTTTCCTATGTGACGTCGAACTACATGAATTTCGACGGCGAGACGATCGCGGTTGGCGACGTGCCGACCGTCGCTACTGATGACGTCACGCTGGACGGTTGGGTGAATTGGAGCGGGGCCGCCCATCCCGGCGACGGCCAGATCCTGTTCTACAACGGCAACACCTCGACCACCGGTTTCGGTCTCCTCGGTACGGTCAACCACGATGGTACCCTGGAGCTGCAGATTCTTGCAGGCGGCGTCGATATCGAAGATACCGGCGTGGCGCTCACGGCGTCGCAGTGGCACAACATCGCGCTGACCCGCGACAACGGCACCTTCACGCTCTATCTGGATGGAAAGCTCGAATATTCGCAGTCATGGGCGTTCAATCCGATCGACGGCAGCCCGTCGAATCCGTCGGCGTCCTACATGATGATCGGTGCGGCCAGTCATGAATGCGGACCCGGCTATAAGGGGGAGGGCTTCACCGGCTCGATCGCCGATGTTAGCGTTTGGACCACCGCGCTCACGCAGACGCAGATCCAGTCGATCGATTTCACCGGTCTCACCGGCAACGAGGCGAATCTTGCCGCGTATTATCAGCTCGGCGACGGCAGCGGGACCATGGCCGCCAATACGGTCAACTCCGCCCACAGCCTCGCGATCGAGGGCACTGCGGCTTGGGCCAGCGGGACCTCCGGGCCGGGCGGCGCCGTTGCCGGTCTGATGGAAACCAACGCCGGCCAGCTCTCGCATGGCGTGCTGACGGTCTCCGACGTCGACGCGATCGACCACGTCACCGTGTCGGTCAGCCAGGTACAGGTCTCTCTCGACGGCGTGCCACAAACCGGCTGCGTCGGCGGGCTGTCGCATGCAGATCTTTTGAACTATCTCACCGTGCCGTCCCGCGACATCCTCGATGGCACGGCCACTTATGCCCAGTTCTCCTGGTGTTTTAATTCGGGTAGCCAGGCCTTCAACTTTCTCGCCGTCGGCCAGACTCTGTCGCTGCAATACACGATTGTTCCGTCGGATGCCGAGGGCGCTGGCACAGGCGCTATCGTCACAGTCAACATTGCCGGCAGCAACGATGCGCCGACGCTGTCCGATCTTCAGATCGGCCCGCTCACGGACACCGCCGAGGACGACACCTTCTCCAACCTCACCGGGCAACTGGCCGGCACCGACTCCGATAGCGGCGAGACGGCGACGCTGACCTTTGCCGTCTTGAACGCGGATCACCATGCCACGACGACGGTTGCGGGACTGTACGGTTCGCTCACGGTCAACCCGGACGGCAGCTACAGCTACGTTCCCAATGCAGGGGCCATCAACGCGCTGTCGGACGGGTCCTATGCAGATATTTTCACGGTCCAGACCACGGACGCGCATGGTGCCACCGGCACGGCAACGCTCACGGTAGACGTGATCGGCGCCGACGACGCCAGCGGCCCGGTTATCGACACCGATGCCGACGCTGCGACGGATGAGTTCCAGATCAGGACCGTAACTGCACATGATCCGGACAGCAGTGTCGCCCCGGGGGCGGCGTGCGGCTCTCTCGATGACATCAACTCGGCCCTCGCGGATGGGGTCACTTATGATCCGGGCCAAACGCCGCCGGACAACGATCAGATCACGCTGACGGTGAAGGACAAAACCACCGGCCTGTTCGATACCGTTCACTTCATCTTCAACGAGGCGGGCGACGCCAGGCACGGCATCATCCTGCAGGGCACCGACGGCAAGGACGTCATTTTCGCGACCGAGACGGGCGATACGTTGACCGGCGGCGGCGGCAAGGACCAGTTCGTGTTCTCGCCGGGTTCGATTGGTTATGGCCACGGACACCATACGGATTTCACGCACACCATTGCCGATTTCGCGATAGGTCTGGACAAGATCGATCTCCGCGAGTTCTCGGACATCAGCTCCATCGGCAATCTCACCATCGTCCAACAGTCTGAGGATACGTCGGCTGCGTGGCAACAACAGATCACTCATCGCGAGGGTCCATCGGTCACGGAGCACGAGTCGCTGCTGCTGAAGAACGTGATCGCGGCAAATCTCAAGGCCAGCGATTTCATCTTCCACATGACTTGATCGCCCCCCGGGGCTCCCGGCGCCGGCTCGCGGCCTGACCACGGCAAAAAATCCATAATCCTCAGTAGCCAGGGCATAGTAAATCGCGCGCGGACGCTCCATGATCGGTGCGCACGGCAGGAGGCGGGACAGGAAGCCCGACCGGCATGAAACGTCTAAAAATCCTGCGGCGGTGGTTTGCGCGCAAGTTCGGCTTTGCGCGGCTGATGTGCCTCGCGCTGCTGGTCCTGTTTGCCGGCGCTCGTCTCTGGGATCCGCCGCCGATTGAGGAATTGCGGCTGCGCACCTTCGACATGTTCCAGCTGATCGATCCGCGCCACAAGACGGCGCGGCCTGTTACCATCGTCGATATCGACGACAAGAGCCTCGCCAAGCTCGGGCAATGGCCGTGGCCGCGCACGCGAATTGCCGATTTGATCCAGAACCTCACCAAGAACGGCGCGGTGGCGATCGGCTTCGACGTGGTGTTTTCCGAGGCCGATCGGCTCAATCCGGATCTGGTCGCGAACCAGATGCGCTATCTCGACGACGCCACCCGTGCCAAGCTGCGCGAGCTGCCGACCAACGACCAGATCCTCGCTGAGGCGATCAAGGGCTCCCGCGTGGTGCTGGGCGAGACCGGGCAGCCGGCGATCTCCTCCGAACTCGACAAGTCCCTGCCCTTCACCGGCGTCGCCACGGTCGGCGAAGAGGGCGCTGAGCGCTTCCTGTTCGAATTCCCCGGCCTCTTGCGCAACGTGCCCGTCATCGAAAAGATCGCCGCCGGCCGCGGCCTGTTCACGATCAAGACCGAGCGCGACGGCCTGATCCGCCGCGTGCCGATGGTGATGCGCGCCCAGGGCAACATCATGCCTTCGCTCAGCCTTGAGATTCTGCGCGTCGCCACGGGCACGCCGACGCTCCTGATCCGGACCGACAAGACTGGCATCAGGGCCGTGCGCCTCAAGGGCCTCGAGATCCCGACCGACAAGAACGGTCAGCTCTGGGTGCATTATGCGCGGCAGGATCCCTCGATCTACGTCTCGGCGGCCGACGTGCTCGACAGCACCGCGCCGCCCGCCAAGCTCGCCGGCAAGCTGGTGCTGGTCGGCACCTCCGCGGTCGGGCTCAACGACATCAAGACCACCCCGGTGTCCTCGACCATGCCGGGGGTCGAGATCCATGCTCAGGTGCTCGAGAGCGTGCTGAGCGGCGCCGTGATCTCCCAGCCGAACTATGCGCTCGGGGTCGAGCTGATAGCGGCGCTAATCATCGGCCTCCTCGTCATCATCTTTACGCCAAACCTCGGCCCAGTGCGCCTCGTGCTGGCGGGCGCGGCCTTCGCCGTCATTCTGGTCGGCGTGTCCTGGTTCTTCTACGCGCAGTACCGCTACCTCATCGATTTCACCTATCCCCTGCTGTCGACCACCGCGATCTATCTGACGCTGATCTTTGCCAGTTTCGTGCGCGAGCAGCGACAGCGCGTGCAGATCCGCGGGCAATTCGCGCAATACATGTCGCCGGTTCTGGTCGAGCAACTCGTGCAGTCGCCGGAGAAGCTCGTGCTCGGCGGCGAGGAGCGCGAGATGACGATCATGTTCTCCGACGTGCGCGGCTTCACTACCATCTCGGAGAGCTACAAGCACGACCCGCAAGGGTTGATCGCGCTGATGAACCGCTTTTTGACGCCGCTGACCGACGTCATCATCGAGCGCAAGGGCTACATCGACAAATACATGGGCGACGCCATCATGGCGTTTTGGAACGCGCCGCTCGACGATGCCGAGCACGAGGTCAACGCCTGCGAGGCCGCGATCCAGATGCTGGAGCAGATCGACGCCGTCAACAAGGAGCGCGAGCAGGAAGCCGCCGACGGCGGCCACGTCTACATTCCGCTCAATGTCGGCATCGGTCTCAACACCGGCATCGGCGTGGTCGGCAACATGGGCTCCGATCTGAAGAAGAACTATTCCGTGCTCGGCGACAGCGTGAACCTCGCCTCGCGCCTTGAGGGGCAGACCAAGGAATACGGCTTCCCGATCATCGTCGGCTCAAGAACTGCGCTCGCGGCCAAGGACAAGTTCGCGATCCTCGAGCTCGACTTCATCATGGTCAAGGGCAAGACCGAGCCGGAGGTGATCTATGCCATCGCCGGCCGCGAGGACGTGATGCATTCGGGCGCTTTCCAGCGCCTGCGCAACATCACCATCGAGATGCTCGGCTGCTACCGCAATCGCGACTGGCAGGGCGCACTGGACGCCATCGAGCGCGGCCGCCGCAGCGAAGACGCCGACACCCTGGAGAAGCTGTTCAGGCTCTATGAAGCGCGAATCAGGGATTTCCAGCTCACGCCGCCACCGGAAGGGTGGACCGGGGCTTATGCGCTGCTGGCGAAGTAGGGGCGTGTGACTTAGCTCCTTCCGAGCGTCATAAAGGACGACAGTTGATGCTTTGCGCAAGTCCGCAGCCGCACCAAAATGTCGTCCCGGCTTCCCGTGCACTAGGCTGGGAAGACGCCGGTAGGTTGCGCGCAGCCCCTCACTCCACGCCGATCGTCGTCAAATCCTGGAACCAGTGCTGCGCCTGCACGAACTGCTTGATCTTCGGCGAGAGCGCATGCGGATTGGTGTCGTGGACCACCCAGACCAGCGTGGCATCGTTCACGATCAGCGCATGCGCCTGCGCCAGCAGAGCGTCCTGTTTGGCGGAATCGAACGTCTGCTTGGCCTCGTCGATCAGTGCATCGACCTCAGGGTTCTTGTAGCCACCCCAGTTGACGCCGACCGGCGCGATCTGCCCGGAATGGAAGAAGCGAACGATGGCGTAGAGCGGATCGGAGGTGACATAGGCGATGTTGTTGGCGGTGATGCCGGCGTTCATCTCGTCAGCCGCGCCTTTGCGCCAGTGTGTATATAATGTCTCGAGCTCGACCACCTTGAAGTCGATCTCGATGCCGATCTCCTTGAAGCTCTGCTGCAGGAATTCATTCATCGGCAGCGACAGCATCTGGCCGGTGCCGCCCTGCGCAATGATGAAGGTGGTCTTCAGTGGCTTCGCCTTGGAGTAGCCGGCCTCTTCGACCAGCTTCTTGGCCGCGGCGAGATCATATTTCAGCTCGAAGCTCGGCTTGCCGAACCACGGGCTGGAGGGATCAACCTGACCCTTGGCAGGTTTTGCCAAGCCGTTCATCAGGGCGACCACCGCCTCGCGATCGATCGCGAGGTTCAGTGCTTTGCGCAGGCGGATGTCCGTCCAGGGCGAGCCCGGCAGCACGCTCAGATGATAGTTCCAGACATGCGGCGTGACGTTGTCGACGAGCTTCATGCCGGCCGCTTTCAGCTGCGGCACGGCGTCTGGCGCCGGCGTCTCGATCAAATCCACTTGGCCGGCAAGCAGCGCGTTGGTGCGCGTCAGGGCCTCCGGCATAGGCACCAGCACGATCTTGTCGGCTTTCGGAATGCGCTTCTTGTTCCAGTAGTCCGGGTTCTTGGTGAGCTCGGCGAGCTCGCGCGGCACCAGCTTTGTCAATTTGAATGGACCGGTCCCGGAGGGCTGGCTTGCGAACCTGTCCCAGTCCTTTCCGAGCTTTTCGTATTGCGCCGGGCTCGACACCAGGAACCACAGCATCTGATAGGGAAAGAAGGAGTCGACCGTCTTGGTAGTGATCTCCACCGTGACATCGTCGATTTTGGCGTAGCTAGCGACCGAGGGAAGACGAGTCTTCACCTGCGCGCTCTGCCGCTTGTCGAATTGCGGCGCCTTGTCGTTGAGCACCTTGTCGAGATTCCAGATCACTGCATCGGCATTGAACTCGCTGCCGTCGTGAAACGTCACGCCTTTGCGCAAAGCAAAGCGCCATTTGGTCTTGTCGGTATCATCGACCTTCCATTCGGTGGCGAGCCCCGGCACCAGCCTGCCGGGGCGGTCGGCGACGTCCATCTCCCAGGCCACCAAGGGATCGTAGATCGTGTAGGCGGTGAACTGATAAGCACCGGCACCGCGATCCGGCTGGCCCGTCGTCAGCGGAATATCCGCCATCGAGATGCCGTAGCGCACCACCGTTTCGGCGCGCGCCGCCATCGCGGACAACGCCAGCGCAAGCACGGCGAGACAGGTCGACAATCGAATACGCATTGGCCCAAAGCTCCCAGGAGACGTCGGGGCCGAACCTGCAATCTTGATGCCAGAATAGGCAGCGCGATGCATTCGCCCGCGCGCCAGCCACAAGGACTTGTCGTCGCAGTGACAAATGGCAGAATAAGTTTCTCTTTGGCATAGCCATTGCATACGATTGCATCAAAAATAGTCATCCAGGCCGGAAAAGGATTGAGGCGATGCTTATCAAGAAGACCACACGCGCGGCATTGATCGCGGTGCTCGCTCTAACGACCGCCGCCGCATGGCCGCGCGTGGCCAGTGCCGAAACTGTGCTGCGCATTGGCATGACCGCCGCCGATATTCCGCGCACGCTGGGCCAGCCTGACCAGGGTTTTGAGGGCAATCGCTTCACCGGCCTTACCATGTATGACGGGCTCACCGGCTGGGACCTGTCCTCGGCCGACAAGGCGAGCGTGGTAATCCCCGGCCTTGCCACCGAGTGGAAAGTCGACGATGCCGACAAGACCAAGTGGGTGTTCAAACTGCGCCCCGGCGTCACCTTCCATGACGGCTCGCCGTTCAATGCGGACGCCGTGGTGTGGAACGTCGAGAAGGTCTTGAAGCAGGACGCGCCGCAATTCGACGCCAGCCAGGTCGGCGTTACGGCCTCGCGCATGCCGACGCTGGCGTCAGCGAAGAAGATCGACGACATGACGGTCGAACTCACCACCAAGGAACCCGACAGCTTCCTGCCGATCAACCTCACCAACCTGTTCATGGCGAGTCCGACGAAGTGGCAGGCCTTCTACGACAAGGCGGAAGGCCCTGACGCCAAGGCGAAGTCGCAAGCTGCCTGGACGGCGTTTGCCAGGGACGCCTCGGGCACCGGCCCGTGGAAGATGGCGAGCTTCACCCCGCGCGAACGGCTCGAACTGGTCAAGAACGCGAACTATTGGGACAAGGCGCGCGTGCCGAAGATCGACAAGATGGTGCTGTTGCCGATGCCCGAAGCCAATGCGCGCACTGCCGCGCTGCTCTCCGGCCAGGTCGATTGGGTCGAGGCCCCGGCGCCGGATGCGCTGCCCGAGCTCAAGCAGCGTGGCTTCAAGCTCTACGCTAACGAGCAGCCGCATGTCTGGCCCTGGCAGTTCTCGCGTGTCGAGGGCTCGCCCTGGAACGACATCCGCGTGCGCAAGGCCGCGAACCTTTGCGTTGATCGCGAGGGCCTCAGGGACGGCTTGCTCGCCGGCCTGATGGTGCCGGCGACCGGCACCTTCGAGCCCGGCCATCCCTGGCGCGGCAAGCCGAGCTTCGAGATCAAGTACGACAAGGCGGCTGCGCAAAAGCTGATGCAGGAGGCCGGCTTCGGCCCGAACAAGAAGCTGACGGTGAAGACCCAGACATCAGCCTCCGGCTCGGGCCAGATGCAGCCGCTGCCGATGAACGAATATCTCCAGCAGGCGCTGGCCGAATGCTATTTCGACGTGCAGCTCGATGTCATCGAATGGAACACGCTGTTCACCAACTGGCGCCGCGGCGCCAAGGACGCTAGCGCCAACGGCGCGAACGCGACCAACGTCACCTATGCGGCGATGGACCCGTTCTTCGCGCTGGTGCGCTTCCTGCAATCGGGCATGGCGCCGCCGGTGTCGAACAATTGGGGCTTCATCAACAACCCCAAGTTCGACGAGCTCGTGAAGAAGGCGCGCCAGACCTTCGATCCTGCCGCGCGTGACGCCGCGCTCGCCGAGCTGCACGCAGCCTCCGTCGACGACGCCGCCTTCCTCTACGTCGCCCACGACGTCGGCCCGCGCGCCATGAGCCCGAAGGTAACAGGCGTCGTGCAGCCGAAGAGCTGGTTCATCGACTTCTCGCCGGTGTCGATCGCGCGGTAGTTCGCGCAACACGCTCGGTGCACCCTCTCCCCTTGTGGGGGCCCCTTGTGGGAGAGGGTGTCTCGCCGCGCAGCGGCGAGACGGGTGAGGGGTTCTCTCCGCGGGAGCCTCTCTTGCATTCGGAATGATTGTACTCGCGGATAAAACCCCTCATCCGGCGTGCTGCGCGCGCCACCTTCTCCCACAAGGGGAGAAGAAAGAAAGAACTCAACGTGCTCGCCTACACTGCCAGACGCATCGTCTATGTCGTCCCGATCGTCATCAGCGTGGCGCTGGTGTGCTTTCTGCTCGTGCACATCACGCCTGGCGATCCCCTGGTCGCCGTGCTGCCAGCCGATGCCTCGCAGGAGCTCGCAGCGCAGCTGCGCGCCGCCTATGGCTTCGACCGACCGTTACCGGTGCAGTTCGGGCTTTGGCTGCTGCGTGCGCTCCACGGCGATCTCGGCAATTCCATCGCTACGGGCCGTCCCGTGCTGGCCGAGGTCATGCGCGCGGTCGGCAACACCGTCACGCTGGCGATTGCCGCAGCCATCATCGGCTTCACCATGGGCGTCCTGCTCGGCTTGATCGCCGGCTATTTTCGCGAGACCTGGATCGACAAGGTCGCGACCTCCTTTGCGATCGCCGGCGTCTCGGTGCCGCATTACTGGCTCGGCATGCTGCTCGTCATCATCTTCTCGGTGCAGCTGAACTGGCTGCCCGCGATCGGCGCCGGGCCCAACGGCTCCAACTCGTGGGCCTGGGACTGGGCGCACCTGAAATATCTCGTGCTGCCGGCGATCACGACCTCGGTGATCCCGATGGGCATCGTCACCCGCACCGTGCGTGCGCTCACCGGCGACATTCTCAGCCAGGATTTTGTCGAAGCATTGCGCGCCAAAGGCCTGCGTGAAACCGGCGTATTCCGCCACGTCATCAAGAATGCAGCGCCGACCGGGCTCGCGGTGATGGGGCTTCAGCTCGGCTACATGCTCGGCGGCTCGATCCTGATCGAGACCGTGTTCTCCTGGCCGGGCTCCGGTTTCCTGCTCAACTCCGCGATCTTCCAGCGCGACCTGCCGCTGCTGCAAGGCACGATCCTCATCCTGGCGCTGTTTTTCGTGTTCCTCAATCTGCTGGTCGACATCGCGCAAGCCGCAATCGACCCGCGCATCAAGCGGGGCTAGCGGGATGAGCGAGCTTCCGTTGTCCGCCACCAGCGACGCCGCACTTCAGGCCGCACCCGCAACAAAGGCGCGCGGCTACTGGGCGACTGTCGGCCGCCGCATCATGCGCGACAAAGTCAGCATGGCCTGCGCGCTGGTGCTGCTGCTGATCTTCCTGTCCGCGATCCTCGCGCCATGGCTGGGTCTCGAAGATCCCTATAAGGGCTCGATGATCCGCCGCCTCCGCCACATCGGAACGACGGGCTATCCGCTCGGCACCGACGAGCTCGGTCGCGACATGCTGGCGCGCTTGATTTATGGCGGGCGGCTGTCGTTGCTCATCGGCATTTTGCCCGTGATCCTCGCCTTCTGCATCGGCACCTCGCTCGGCCTCCTCGCCGGCTATGTCGGCGGCAGGCTCAACACCGCGATCATGCGCACGGTCGACGTGTTCTATGCCTTTCCGTCCGTGCTGCTCGCCATCGCCATCTCCGGCGCGCTGGGGGCGGGGATCCTCAATTCCATCGTGTCGTTGACCGTCGTGTTCGTGCCGCAGATCACCCGCGTCGCCGAAAGCGTCACCACCGGCGTGCGCAACATGGATTTCGTCGAGGCCGCACGCGCGTCCGGCGCCGGCGCCTTCACCATCATGCGCGTGCACATCCTTGGCAATGTGCTCGGCGCGATCTTCGTCTATGCCACCAGCCTGATCTCGGTCTCGATGATTTTGGCGGCAGGTCTGTCCTTCCTCGGCCTCGGCACCAAGCCGCCGGAGCCGGAATGGGGCCTGATGTTGAACACCTTGCGCACGGCGATCTACGTCAATCCCTGGGTCGCAGCGCTCCCGGGCGCCATGATCTTCGCGGTCTCGATTTGCTTCAATCTGCTCTCGGACGGCCTGCGCAGCGCCATGGACATCAGGAATTAGACAATGGTGATGCAAGAGCGAACTGCCGCGGCATGCTCCGTACACCTCTCCCCTAGGGAGAGGTCGGATTGCATCGCGAGATGCAATCCGGGTGAGGGGTCACGCTGCATCGAGTTTGCCGCGCCCCCTCACCCGGCGCTGCGCGCCGACCTCTCCCCGATGGGGAGAGGTGAAGGATCGCGGCCATGAGCGAGAGCAACACATCTGTTGAAATGCTGGAGCCGGTCGAGGACCGCGGCGGCGTCGCGCAGCCGCTGCTTCAGGTCAATGGCCTGACCAAACACTTTCCCGTGCGCGGCGGACTGTTCGCCGCCAAGCGCACCGTGCGTGCCGTCGACAACGTCTCCTTCGCCGTCGCCAAGGGCGAGACCGTCGGCATCGTCGGCGAGTCCGGCTGCGGCAAGTCGACCACCGCGCGCCTCCTGATGCATCTGATGCCGCGCGACACCGGCGACATCATCTATGACGGCATGACCGTCGGCCAGTCGCTGAGCTTGCGCGAGCTTCGCCGCGGCATGCAGATGGTTTTCCAGGATTCCTACGCCTCACTTAATCCGCGGCTGACGATCGAGGAATCCATTGCCTTCGGCCCCAAGGTTCACGGCATGGCCGATAACGCAGCGCGCACGCTGGCTCGCGATTTGCTCGGCAAGGTCGGCCTGCGCCCCGAAAACTTCGCCAGCCGTTATCCGCACGAAATCTCCGGCGGCCAACGCCAGCGCGTCAACATCGCGCGCGCCCTAGCCCTGTCGCCGCGACTGCTGATCCTGGACGAAGCCGTCTCCGCGCTCGACAAGTCCGTCGAGGCGCAGGTGCTCAATTTGCTGGCCGATCTCAAGCGCGAGTTCGGCCTAACCTATCTGTTCATCAGCCACGACCTCAATGTCGTCCGCTACATCAGCGACCGTGTGCTGGTGATGTATCTCGGGGAGGTCGTCGAGCTCGGCCCGGTCGACCAGGTCTGGGACCAGCCGGCGCATCCCTATACGCGCGCGCTGCTGGCGGCGATGCCGTCTTCCGACCCTGATAGCCGCACCGAGACGCCGCCGATCACGGGCGATCCGCCCAATCCGATCGACCCGCCCTCGGGCTGCCGCTTCCACACCCGATGTCCGTTTGCGGAGCCGCTCTGCGCAAATGCGACGCCAAAGCTAACTGCGCTCGATAATATGGGGCACGAGGCCGCGTGCTACATGGCGATCCCAGATTCAGGCCATAGCAGCGCGCCGAGGGAGAAGACCGCATGACGAGACCGACACCGAAAGAGATCAAGCCGATAGCACGGATCGCTGGCGTTCCCGTGGATGACGAGATCGCAACCCGCATCTCCAACTCCATCGGGCCTGCCTTCGAGGGCTTTGCGGCCATTGCCGGCACGCTGCCGTTCGATCTCGAGCCCGCCGGCTATGTGCTCGCGCAGATGCAGAAGGTGTCGAAATGAGCACCGAGCCTGCCTTGATGACGCTCACCGAGGTCGCGCGTGCGATCGCGATGAAGCAGGTCTCCTCTCATGAGGTCACACGCGCGTTGCTGCAACGCATCGCGCAGTGGCAGCCGCATCTCAATGCCTTCATGTCGATCGAGGCGGAAGCCGCGCTGAAGGCGGCCGAGGCCGCCGACGCCGCGCTTGCCAAGAGCAACGTTCGTGGTCCGCTGCACGGCGTGCCGCTCGCGCACAAGGACATGTATTACGATGCCGGTAAGGTTACGACCTGCGGCTCGCTGATCCGCCGCGACTTCGTTCCGACCGTGACCTCCACCGCCTTGCAGCGGCTGAAGGATGCGGGCCAGGTCCGGCTCGGCACGCTGCACCTCGCTGAATTCGCCTACGGCCCGACCGGGCACAACGCCCATTACGGTCCGGTGCGCAATCCCTGGAACGTGGCCCACATCACCGGCGGGTCCTCATCCGGTTCCGGTTCGGCGGTTGCTGCGCGTTTGACTTATGCGGCGCTCGGCTCGGACACCGGCGGCTCAATCCGCATGCCCGCGCATTTCTGCGGCGTCACAGGCCTCAAGACCACCGTCGGGCGCGTCAGCCACGCCGGCGCGATGCCGCTGTCGCAATCGCTCGACACGGTCGGCCCGCTCGCCCGCACCGCCGAGGATTGCGCGCTGCTGCTGGCCCTGATGGCCGGTGCGGACCCCTTGGATTCGACCTGTAGCCACGAGCCGTTGTCGGATTACGTGGCTGCGACCAAGGGCTCTCTGAAGGGTCTGAAGTTAGGGGTGCCGGCGTCCTTCTATGTCGACGATCTCGACAGCGAGGTCGCGCGCGTGCTGGACGAGACTATTGCCGTGCTCAAGCGCGAGGGCGCCGACATCGTCACGGTCGAGCTTCCGGACCAGCGGCAATTGTCCTCGGCGAGCCAGCTCGTGCTCGCGGCCGAAGCCGCCGCGTTCCACAAGCGCTGGATGATCGAGCGTCCGCAAGATTATGGCGCGCAGGTCCTGATGCGGCTTCAGAACGGGCTCGCCGTTCCCGCCATCACTTATCTCGAGGCGATGCGCTGGCGCGGCCCAGCACTTGCTGCCCACAACGCGGCCACCGCGGCCGTCGACGCGGTGATCGCGCCGGCGTCCCCCGTGCCGGCGCCGACAATCGAGGAGAGCGACGTCGGCGGCGGCCCGAACGCGCCGGCGCTGTTGCAGCGGCTGACGTTGTTCACCCGCCCGGCGAACTTCCTCGGCCTGCCGTCGCTCACGGTGCCGTCCGGCTTCACCAAAAGCGGCCTGCCGATCGGCATGCAGCTGATCGGCCGCTCGTTCGATGAGGCCAC
Organism: Bradyrhizobium sp. 179; assembly: GCF_023073535.1. NCBI lineage: Bacteria > Pseudomonadati > Pseudomonadota > Alphaproteobacteria > Hyphomicrobiales > Nitrobacteraceae > Bradyrhizobium > Bradyrhizobium sp. 179. Next base: position 229,971 of record NZ_JADPJR010000160.1, read on the forward strand.
TTTGCTCACCATCGGCGCCGCGTTCCAGCGCGTCACCGACTATCACGATCGATTACCGAAACTGCCGTGATGACAAAACTCGTCGAGATCTCACACCTCAACATCCGCTTCACCGGCGAGCGCACGGTCTATGCCGTGAACGATCTCAGCCTCTCGCTCGGAAACAGTGAGGTGCTGGGCCTGCTCGGCGAATCCGGCTCGGGCAAGAGCGTGACATTGCGTGCGCTGATGCGGCTGTTGCCGAAAAAGCGCACGCAGATTTCGGGCACGGTCAACGTAATGGGCCGCGATGTGCTCGCCATGAACGACGAAGAGCTTTCGTCCTTCCGCGGCCAAACCGTCTCGATGATCTTCCAGGAGCCCGCGCTCGCGCTCGATCCGGTCTACACCATTGGCGCGCAGATCGCCGAAAGCGTCGTGCGCCATGAAGGCAAGAGCTTTGCGGAAGGGCGGGCGCGAGCGCTCGAAATGCTCGAGGTCGTGCGCATCCCCTCGGCCAAGCGGCGGCTGGATGCCTATCCGCATGAGATGTCCGGCGGCATGCGCCAGCGCGCGATGATCGCGCTAGCGCTCGCCTGCCGGCCGAAGATTTTGCTCGCGGACGAGCCGACCACCGCCCTCGATGCCACCGTGCAGATCCAGATCCTCTTGCTGCTGCGCGAGCTGCAGCGCGAGTTCGGCATGTCCGTCATCTTCGTCACCCACGACATCGGCGTCGCCATCGAGATCTGCGACCGCGTCGCGGTGATGTATGCCGGCCAGATCGTGGAGCAGGGAAGCCTGCGCGACATCGTCCGTTCGCCGGTGCATCCCTACGCCAAGGGCCTGCTCGCCTCCACCATCCACGGCGCCAAGCGCGGGCAGCGGCTCGAAACCATCCCCGGCACGCCGCCGTCGCTGGCCGAAAAACCCCACAATTGCTCCTTCGCCTCCCGCTGCAAGCTCGCCGAGCCACGCTGCCTGGAGCAGTTGCCTGCGAATGTGGAGGTCGCGCCGGGCCGGGCGGCCAGATGCGTGCTGGCGGAGCCGGTGGTCGCGTCGTAGGCGTTGCATTCATCTCGCAGCGTCTACCGTCGGGCGCGGCGAACACCCATTCAGACCCCATTCATCCGGCTTCGGTTCCATAGGCCATTCACGGAGAGGGATGTAACCGATGCACATTTCCAACGAAGGCTTGCTCGTCATCCTGTTCGTCGGCCTGGTTGCTGGCTGGCTTGCCGGCAAGGTGGTGCGCGGGACCGGATTCGGCATCATCGGCGACATCGTGGTCGGCATCGCCGGCGCCCTGGTCGCGAGCTTCCTGTTTCCAAAGCTCGGTATTCGTCTCGGCACCGGGCTCGTGTCCGAGATCGTCTATTCCGCCATCGGCGCGGTCATTCTGCTTCTCGTGGTGCGACTGGTGCGCGGCGGGGGCCGGTTTTAGCCCGGCGTTCGTCGATCGGAACTTTCAGCCTTTTGCGGGAAGAGCCTGAAAGCCTGCAAGAAAAAAGCCGCAAGCCTGTGAAATTCCGGACTTGCGCGGAAGGCTGCCAGGGGTAGATGTGGCTCATCGGGCCCGGATTAGGTCGACTGCGTTGGACGCGCGGAAAACGCGTTGTTAATCCGGGTCAAGTACCCTTAATTCGCCTTTGAAATCAGGGGGCTTTGCCCCTCACCCGAAAGAGATCAGACTGATGGCAGCCATCCCTGGCGTCCGCCGTTCAGAGCTCGGTGACGCCTTGCGAGCTTGTCGCTCGGCGTTCGTCGGCGTCGGCTTGATGAGCTGCATGATCAACCTGCTCTATCTGACCGGATCGGTCTTCATGCTGGAGGTCTACGACCGGGTGCTGCCGAGCCGCAGCATTCCGACCCTGGTCGGCCTCATCATCCTCGCCAGCTTCCTCTACATGGCGCAGGGCGTGCTCGACATGATCCGCAACCGGATCTTGGGTCGGATCGGAACCGCGCTTGACGAGGCCCTCAACAAGCGCGTGTTCGACACCATCGTGCGCCTGCCGCTCATCGTCGGCAGCCGCAACGAGGGCCTGCAGCCGCTGCGCGACCTCGATAACGTCCGCTCCTTCCTCGGCGGCATGGGGCCAAGCGCGTTTTTCGACCTGCCCTGGCTGCCGCTCTATCTCGCCATCTGCTTCGCCTTCCACGTCCTCATCGGCGTCACTGCGCTGGCCGGTGCCATCATCCTGGTGGGACTGACGCTCGTCACCGAGTTCATGTCCCGCCAGCCGGCGCGCGAAGCGATGGGGCTTGCCGCCCAACGCAACGATCTCGCCCAGGCCAGCCGCCGCAATGCCGAAGTCATGGTGTCGATGGGCATGGCCGGCCGGATGAACCAGCGCTGGAGCGAGGCCAACGAAAAATATCTCGCCGGCAATCAGCGGGCGAGCGACGTCGCCGGCGGTCTCGGCGCGGTCGCAAAGGTGCTGCGCATGATGCTGCAATCGGCCGTGCTCGCGGTCGGCGCCTATCTCGTGATCCATCAGGAGGCGACCGCCGGCATCATCATCGCCGGCTCGATCCTCTCCGCCCGCGCGCTGGCGCCGGTCGATCTTGCGATTGCGCACTGGAAATCCTTCGTCGCGGCTCGCCAGAGCTGGCAGCGTCTCACGCGGCTCCTCGAACAGATGCCGGCGCAGGCGATGCCGACCCAATTGCAGGCGCCCACCAGCCGGCTCTCGGTCGAAGGCGTCGCCATGGTGGCCCCCGGCGACCAGCGCCTCATCGTGCAGGACGTCACCTTCGCGCTCGCCGCCGGCAACGGCCTCGGCGTGATCGGGCCGAGCGGCTCCGGCAAGTCGTCGCTGATCCGCGCGCTGGTCGGCGTCTGGCAGCCGGTGCGCGGCAAGGTGCGTCTCGACGGCGCCGCGCTCGACCAATGGTCCTCCGACATGCTCGGCCGCCACATCGGCTATTTGCCGCAAGACGTCGAATTGTTCGGCGGCACCATCGCGCAGAACATCAGCCGGTTCGATCCCGAGGCCACCTCCGACGCGATCATCGCCGCGGCCAAGGAGGCCGGCGTGCACGAGATGATCATCAAGATGCGCGAGGGCTACAACACGCAGGTCGGCGAGCAGGGCGCCGCGCTGTCCGCAGGTCAGGCGCAGCGTGTGGCGCTGGCGCGCGCGCTCTACGGCAATCCGTTCCTGATCGTGCTCGACGAGCCCAACTCAAATTTGGACACCGAAGGCGACGAGGCGCTGACCCGCGCCATCCGCTCGGCGCGCGAGCGCGGCGCCATTGTCGTCGTGGTGGCGCACCGCCCGATCGGCGTCGAGGCGGTCGACCAGATCCTGGTGCTGCGCGACGGCCGCATGCAGGCCTTCGGCCCGAAGGAGCAGGTGCTGGCCCAGGTGCTGCAGCCGCGCGTGTCGCCGCCGGCGCCGATCAAGATCGTCAGCGAAGGTGGAGTGCCAAAGTCATGAGCACGTTGGCGATCGGCGGCACGAAGCCCGCCGCGAAAAAGACCGTGCGCGATTCGATCAAGTTCCACCTGTTGCTCGGCCTCGCCATCGTGGTGGTCCTCGTCGTCGGTCTCGGCGGTTGGGCTTCAACGGTGCTGATTTCGGGCGCGCTGATCGCGCCAGGGCAGATCGTGGTCGAGTCCAATGTCAAGAAGGTGCAGCATCCGACCGGCGGCGTGGTCGGCGAGGTGCGCGCCCGCGATGGCGACGTGGTCAAGGCCGGCGATATCGTGGTGCGGCTCGACGATACCGTCACCAAGGCCAACCTCGCCATCGTCACCAAGAATCTCGATGCCGCGCAAGCGCGCGCGGCGCGACTGCAGGCCGAGCAGCGCGGTCTCGACAAGATCGAATTCCCGCAAGCCCTCCTCGAGCGCGCCAACGATCCTGACGTCAGGGTGCTGCTCTCCGCCGAAACCAAGCTGTTCGACGTCCGTGTCAACGGTCGCACCGGGCAGAAGGCCCAGCTGCGCGAGCGCATCACGCAGCTCAACGAGGAAATTTCCGGCCTCAGCGCGCAGGAGAAGGCCAAGGATCAGGAGATCGCGCTGGTGCAGAATGAGCTCACCGGCGTGCGTGAGCTCTACGACAAGCGCCTTGTGCAGATCTCGCGCCTGACCCAGCTCGAACGCGACTCGGCGCGCCTCAACGGCGAGCGCGCGCAGTACATCGCTTCGCGCGCCCAGGCCAAGGGTAAGATCACGGAGACCGAGCTCCAGATCATCCAGATCGACAAGGACGTCGTCAGCGAGGTCTCCAAGGATCTGCGCGAGACCAACGACAAGATCGGCGAGCTGATCGAGCGCAAGGTCGCCGCCGAAGACCAGCTCCGCCGCATTGATATCCGCGCGCCGCAGGACGGCATGGTGCTGCAATCGACGGTGCACACCGTCGGCGGCGTCGTCACCGCCGGCGATGCCCTGATGCTGATCGTGCCGCAGGCCGACGACCTCCAGGTCGAGGCCAAGGTCAACCCGGTCGACATCGACAAGCTCCAGATCGGCCAGAAGACGCTGTTGCGTCTGTCCGCCTTCAACCAGCGCACCACGCCTGAGCTCAATGGCGTCGTCAGCCGCGTATCACCCGACGTCACCAGCGACCAGCGCACCGGCCAGAGCTATTACACGATCCGCGTCTCGATGCCGGCGCAAGAGATCGCCCGTCTCGGCGACATCAAGATGATCCCGGGCATGCCCGTGGAAGCCTTCGTCCAGACCGGCGACCGCACCATGCTGTCGTATCTGATGAAACCGCTGCACGACCAGCTGATGCGGGCGTTCCGGGAGAAGTGACGCGCGAAAGCGGGCCATCTCCACGACTTGGCTGTCAGTTTGTTATACTGCGATTGCAAACAGCAACCCTCGGTCGAGCATGCAATCTCCACCCTCCATCGCCACTGAATCCTTCTCCGACGCCGGCCTTGCCGTCGCCCGTCTCGAAGAGATCTACGAGCGCAACACGAAATTCCTGCGCGACCGGTTCGAGGCCTATGTTGGCGGCGAAGCGGTCACGACGCGGGTACGGGCCTATTATCCCTTCGTCCGCGTCACCACCGCGACGCATGCGCGGCTGGATTCGCGCCTGTCCTACGGTTTCGTCGCCGGTCCCGGCGTGCACGAGACCAGCGTGACGCGGCCGGATCTGTTCCGCGCCTATCTCACCGAGCAGATCGGCCTGCTGGTTCAGAACCACGGTGTTCCCGTCGAGATCGGGGAATCCGCCGAGCCGATCCCGATCCACTTCGCCTATCGCCGCGACATCAACATCGAAGCCGCCATCACCACCAGCGAGAACTCGGCCATCACGCGCTCGCTGCGCGATGCGTTCGATGTGCCTGATCTCGCCACGATGGACGATTCGATCGCCGACGGCACCTTCGAGCTCCAGCCCGGCGCGCCCGAGCCGCTATCCCTGTTCCGCGCTGCGCGCGTCGATTACTCGCTGCGCCGACTCTATCACTACACCGGCACGGATCCCGAATACTTCCAGAACTTCGTCATCTTCACCAATTACCAATTCTATGTCGACGCCTTCGCGCAGCTCTGCCAGCAACGGCTTCAGTCCGGCGAGGCTGGCCTCGAAGCCTTTGTCGCGCCGGGCAATGTCATCACGCGCAATGGTGGCTCGATCAGCGGCACGCCGCCATTGCGCGTGCCGCAGATGCCGGCCTTCCATCTGGTCGCGCCCGGCTATCGCGGCATCAGCCTGATCAATATCGGCACCGGCCCGTCCAATGCGCGCAACGTCACCGATCATGTCGCCGTGCTGCGCCCGCATGCCTGGCTGATGCTCGGCCATTGCGCAGGCCTGCGCAACACGCAGCGGCTTGGCGATTACGTGCTCGCGCATGGTTATGTGCGCGAGGATCATGTGCTCGATCGCGAGCTACCGCTGTGGGTGCCGATCCCGGCCCTGGCCGAGATGCAGGTTGCGCTCGAGGAGGCGGTCGAGGACGTCACCGGGCTGGAAGGCTTCGAGCTCAAGCGGCTGATGCGCACCGGCACCGTCGCGAGCGTCGACAACCGCAATTGGGAGATTTCCGGGCCGGCGGTGATCCGCCGCCTGTCGCAATCACGTGCGGTCGCGCTCGACATGGAATCGGCCGCGATCGCCGCCAATGGCTACCGCTTCCGCGTCCCGTACGGCACGCTGCTCTGCGTCTCCGACAAGCCGCTGCACGGCGAGATCAAGCTCGCGGGCATGGCCAGCGAGTTCTATCGCCGTCGCGTCGGCCAGCATCTCGAGATTGGCCTGAAGGCCCTGGAGCGGCTCAAGCAGCAGGAATCGGAGCGGCTGCATTCGCGAAAGCTGAGGAGTTTCGCCGAGGTCGCGTTTCAGTAGCGCGTCCCTCCCGCTTGCCGGCAGGATCTGGCAGCAAGACTGTCGCACGCCCGACGCTGGCGTCTCCGTGAGAGCGCAATCATTCCGGAATATCGCCGCCATGACAGGGTTATCACGTCATCCGGGGCCGCAGAAGCAGGAGATAGGAATGATCACAGCGATGATCAGAATCGTCGTGCTGGGAACGTTCGCAGCGGCGCTGTTCGCTTCGCCGGTCTTGGCCGCGGGCGGTGGAGGAGGCGGTGGAGGTGGTGGCGTCAGCTCCACGGACCCCTATGCGGGCGCCTATTCGGATCAGAAAGCGCAGCCCAGCTACCCGAAACGCTCCAACCCAAGGGCAACCCAGAAAGGCAAGAAGCCGAACAGCCAGTCCAGCATCGGTGATCCCGCATTCGCGGCCGGCTACCGCGCGGCCTATGACACGATCTACGAGCGCAACGATTATGCGGTCGCGATCGAGCAATTGAAGGCGCTCGGCCACGACGATCATCCTGCCGTCGCCAATCTCATCGGTTACTCATATCGCAAGCTCGGCGACTACAAGCAGTCGCAGATTTGGTACGAGCGCGCGCTGAAGGCCGATCCGAATCACGTGCTGACTTGGCAGTATTATGGGCTTTGGCAGCTCGAGCAGGGCAATCGCGAGCAGGCAATGTTTCACCTGGACCGCATCGCTGCGATCTGCGGGCGTGATTGCGAGGAGTACAAGTCCCTGGCGACTGCGCTGGAGAAACCCACAGGCGCTGCCCTCGTTTACTGAGAACGCAGGCGGGTCAGGCCTGCCGCTGTACGAAGCGCAGTCCGCTCGGCGTAGTTCACTATCGCGACAATAGGTGGGTTACGCCCTAGGCTAACCCACCCCTGGACATGGTGACAAGCGAAGAAATTTTCAGCATTGTCCGGCGCGGGGGCTCGACCGGGACGACTTGATGCCACTCATGCGCGACAAGATCATTGGCCATGATCTCGAACGGCTGGCCTTTCGCTTCACCATGCTGAACGATGGCGATGTGGTGCAGTGCCAGATCAGCGACGCCGCGATGGACGAACTCGCGGGCATGCAGGGCACCGAAAGCAGCGCGCGCCAGGCGCAATTCCTGTCGCTGCGCGAGACCATCGAGCGGATCGCGTCAGACCTCTACGACGAAGCGCCGCGGGTGAAGGGGCACGTGGTGCGGATTTTCACGCGGCATTTGGCGAGGTGAGATCCATTGAACCACGAGCGCCAGCCCCCGCCGTCGTTCTTCAAAGCTCTGTTTGCGATGGCAGGGCGATCGCAACACTCCTCGCCTGCGGCCATCCTTCGAGACGCCCGCCTTCGGCAGGCCCTCAGGATGAGGGCGGAGTGTGCGGGAACAGTTTCAACGAGCGCCAACGTGGCCTCATCCTGAGGAGACCGCTGGAAGCGGTCGTCTCGAAGGACGAGGCGTGCGCTCAGGCGCCTCCAAAAGTCATATGCGATCGCCCTACCTTGCGTCAGGCTTGCAGCTTCTTCAGCAACAACCTCAGCGCCGCTGCCGCGAACACCTGCATGTTGCCGAACCGGTCGTTGCTGCCCGTCTCCAGCGTCATCACCTCTGCCGTAGGGCCCGCCACCGCCATGCAGCTATGGCCGGCGGCGTCGCCGTAGCGGTTGCCCGTGGGACCGGCGGCGCCGGTTTCGGACAGGCCCCAGTCGCACCCGAAGCGCGTTCGCATCCGCTCGGCAAGCAGTTTCGTGTAGGGCTCCGATGAGGATCGAAAGCCCTTCATGCCGTCGTCCGAAATATCCATCAGCACGCGCCTGGCGTCGCGCGTGTAGACCACGGTCCCACCGAGGAAATAGGCGGACGCGCCGGGCACGGCGAGCAGGCTGGCCGAGATCAGGCCACCGGCCGAGGATTCTGCCACCGCAATCGTCTGTTTGCGCGCGATCAGTTTGGCCGCGACCTGTTCCGCAATGCCGACGAGTTCTTTCATGTCCTTCACCTCTGATCCTCGCAACTGTGATCAGCCTTGCTAGCATAGACGGAAGCCTTGGCCGAGTTGCAGGCGGCGGGCAGGCCTGCTTGAATGGCGGAGACAAAGCGGGGCGGCCAGGCGCTGCCCGCGAGAAGACGAGATTAAGAACTCCACAGGGAAACGTGAAGGAGATGTCATGGCGTCCCTGATCGCCGGCGCTGTCGATTGCGACGTGCATCCGGCCGTGCCGCATCTGACCAGTCTGCTGCCGTACCTGAACGATTATTGGCGCGATCAGGTGACGACGCGCGGCATGGTCGATCTCGTCTCGCAATCCTATCCGCAGAACTCGCCGATCGTGGCGCGTCCCGATTGGCGCCCCGAGAAGGGCAAGCCCGGCGAAAGCCTGCAGGACATGCAGCGCCATGTGCTCGATCGTTTCCAGCTCAAGCTCGCCATTTGCAATCCTCTGTACGGCGTGCAGATGGTGTTCTCCGAGGACATGCAGGCGGCCTTCTGCCGCGCGCTGAACGACTGGCTCGTGAAGGAGTGGCTCGATCGCGATCCGCGCCTGCGCGGCTCGATCGTGATCCCCACGCAAAGCGTCGAGAAGGCGGTCGCCGAGATCGAGCGCTGCGCGCAAGATCGCCGCTTCGTGCAGGTGCTCATGCTGGTCATGGGCGACATACCGCTCGGCAAGCGTGCGCTGTGGCCGATCTACGAAGCTGCGGAACGGCTGGAACTCCCGGTCGGCGTCCACGCCGGTTCCGCCTACCACAATCCGCCCACTGCTGTGGGGTGGGGGTCTTATCACATCGAGGATTATGTCGGTCAGGCCCAGGCGTTCCAGACCCAGCTCACCAGCCTGATCGTCGAGGGCGTGTTCGCCAAATATCCGCGACTGAAAATGGTGATGCTGGAGTCCGGCGTCTCCTGGATCGCGCCCTATCTCTGGCGCCTGCACAAGTTCTGGCGCGGGGTGCGGATGGAGACGCCCTGGGTCGATCGCGCGCCGCTGGAGATTGTGCGCAGCAACATTCGCTTCTCGTTACAGCCCTTTGATGCGCCGCCGGAACCGGAGACATTAATTCGGCTGTTTGATCATATGCAGTCGGACGAATTGGTCCTATTCTCCACGGACTATCCGCACTGGCAGTTCGATGGCCAGGAGGCGCTGCCCGAAGGTCTGTCCCCCGATCTCGTGCGCAAGATCATGATCGACAATCCGTATGCGACCTATCCCCGCCTGACTTAGCCCGCTGCCAAAGGAGGCAAGGCGATGAATATCCAGTTTCGCGAAAGTCCAGAAGCTGCTTCCCCACTGACTGCGAAAACCGCGATCGCGGATTGCGACATCCATCCGGCCCGCGCCACCCACACCGAGCTCTATCCCTACCTCGCCAAACGCTGGCAGCATCACCTCGACATCTATGGCGTCCACGCCTATCAGGGCATGATGGAAGGCCCGCCCTATCCGAAGGCCCAGCCTAACGCCTCGCGCCGCGACGCCTATCCGCCGGAAGGCGGCCCGCAGGGCTCTTCGTTGTCTTTCATGCAGAAGCAACTGCTCGACCCTAACAACGTGCAACTCGGCGTGCTCAATCCGCTCAACACCGGCCAGGGCATCCGCAATCACGAACTCTCGGCCGCGCTGTGCTCGGCGATCAACGACTGGCAGATCGACAAATGGACCAGCAAGGACAAGCGCCTGAAGGCCTCGATCGTCGTCGGCAATGAAGATGGCCTGACGGCCGCCGCCGAGATCCGCGAGCGGGCCGGCGACAAGAACTTCGTGCAGGTGCTGCTGCTCAGCCGCAACGTCGAGCCGCTCGGCCAGCGCCGCTACTGGCCGATCTATCAGGCCGCAGAAGAAGCCGGCCTTCCCGTCGGCGTGCACGCCTTCGGCTTCGGCGGCAATCCGATCACGCCGTCGGGCTGGCCTTCCTATTACATCGAGGAGATGGTGGGACATTCGCAGTGCCAGCAATCGGCGCTCGCGAGTCTGGTTTTGGAAGGTGTGTTCGAGCGTTTCCCGAAACTGAAGATGGTGATGATCGAAGCCGGCTTCGGCTGGGCGCCGTCGCTGGCGTGGCGGCTCGACAAGGCTTGGCAGCGGCTGCGCAGTGAGGTGCCGCATGTGAAGCGGCCGCCGTCCGAATATATCCGCGAGCAGGTGTGGTGGACGACGCAGCCGATGGAGGACCCGGAGCGCCGCGAGGAGCTGTTCGACGTCATCAACTGGATCGGTTGGGATCGCCTCCTGTTTGCGACCGACTATCCGCATTGGGACTATGATGAGCCCTCGCGCGTGCTGCCGGCCGGCGTCAGCGAAGCCAATCGCGAGGCGTTCTATCTCGGCAATGCCAAGAAGCTCTACGGACTAGCCGCATGATCCGAAAAAGTGTGAAGCGGTTTTTCGATAAGATCATGCGGAAGAGACAGATATGGCGCGCCATGTGATTGCCGCGGTCGACGAGCTTCCGCCGGGCACGCGAAAATTACTGGAGATCGACGGACGGCCGATCGCGGTGTTCAACGTCAAGGGCGAGTATTTCGGCCTGATGAACCGCTGCCCGCATCAGGGCGCGGCGCTGTGCGAGGGCCCGCTGATCGGCCTCGCGCAATCGAACGATCCCGGCGAGATCCAATATACGAAACTCGGCGAGATCATCCGCTGCCCCTGGCACGGCTGGGAGTTCGACATCCGCACCGGCCAGTCCTATTGCGATCCCCGCCGCTTCCGCGTGAAGGCCTATCCGGCCCATGTCGAGCCGGGCGCGACCGTGGTGAAGGGGCCGTATGTCGCGGAGACTATCCCGGTGAAGGTCGAGAGCGACTACGTGGTGGTGGAATTGTAGCCTGAACTGCGACCGCAGCGGAGGTGTGCTCCTTCGCCCCGTTTTTACGGGAGAGGTGAAGGAGCGTGCCTCCGGAGTGACCGTCAGTGTCCCGCCACCGGCTCCGGCACGGCATCGTAGGTCGGTACTGCCTTGCCGCCGCCGCGATACACCGTCGACGCCGCGATGATGCCGAGCAGGGCTGCGAACATCAGCCAGAAGCCGGGCGAGGCCTTGTCGCCGGTCCCCTCAATCAACCAGGTCGAGGCGAGGGGCGTGAAGGTGCCGAACAGCGCGGCGGCGAGCGCGAACGCAAGCGAGAAGCAGGTGGTGCGCACATGCGCCGGCACGATCTCGACGAGAGCACCGAGCATGGTGCCGCTGTAGACGCCGAAATAGAACGAAAACATCATCTCAACTGCGAGCAGCTTGCCGAAAGTCGGCGCCGCCACCAGCCAGTGCAGCGCAGGATAGGCGGTGACGAGTGAGAGGCCGGCGATGGCGAGCAGCACCGATTTGCGGCCGATGCGATCGGACAGCGCACCGCCGACCGGATTCCAGATGAAATTGGTGACTGCCACGAGCAGCGTGACCAGCAACGCGTCCTGTGTCGACAGCTTCAGCACGGTCTTGCCGAAGGTCGGCGTGTACACCGTGACGAAATAGAACGTCGTGGTGGTCAGGATCGCGATCATCATGCCGAGGATGACGATGCGCCAGTTGGCGAGCGCGGAGGCGAACACCTCGCTGGCCGTCGGGTGCTTCTTCATGGCGAGGAAGGCTGGCGTCTCCTCCAGCGTCCGCCGCAGGACGAAGATCAGCGGAATGATCAGGCAGCCGACGAAGAAGGGAATGCGCCAGCCCCAAGCGGCGACGGTGTCGGCCGGCATCACCTCGGAGAGGATGAAGCCGAGGATCGAAGCCACGAAGATCGCGACCTGCTGGCTCGACGATTGGAACGAGGTGTAGAAGCCGCGATTGCCGGGCGTTGCGATTTCCGCAAGATACACCGACACGCCGCCGAGCTCGACACCGGCGGAGAAGCCCTGCAGCAGGCGCCCGATCAGCACGATGACGGGTGCCGCGATACCGATGGTCGCGTAGCTCGGGCAGAACGCGATGACGACGGTGCCGAAGGCCATGATGCCGAGCGTGACGATCAGGCCCTGGCGGCGGCCGATGCGGTCGATGTATGCGCCGAGCACGATCGCGCCGACGGGGCGCATCAAGGCGCCGAGCCAGAACACGCCGAAGGTGTTGAGCAGCGACGCTGTTTCATCGGTGGAGGGAAAGAACGCCTTGCCGATCGCGGCGGCGTAGAAGCCGAACAGGAAGAAGTCGAACTGCTCGAGGAAATTGCCGGAGGTGGCGCGCAGGATGGCGCCAATGCGCGACTTGATTGCGGGTGGATTGGTCGATGCGGCTGATCCAGCCATTGCGGTCTCCCCCTTTGGAAAGGCGTGGCCGGCCGGAACTCATCTTCACGGCAAGGCGACAGATTGATGCTGCGACAATCTGTCATACCCCTTCCCGCAGGGTGGGAGGCGAGTCAATCGGTTTTGCCGAGAAAGCTGATGATTGTTCAGGTCTTGTTTTGCGTCGCAGCGATCATCCAGTCCCGGAAAGCGGCCAATTTCGGCGCTTCGCGGCGGCCCTCCGGCGAGACGAGGTAGAAGCCGGCATCGGCCGGCAGCGCGATCTTGAAGGGCACCACGAGGCGGCCCTTGGCGATATCGTCCTGAACGTAGGAGGTCCGGCCCATCGCGACGCCGATGCCGTCGATCGCGGCCTGGATGGTCATGAAGATCATGTCGAAAGTGATGCCGGGCTGCCTGGCGATATCGGCTGGCTGGCCCGCCGCCGTCAGCCACAGCCGCCAATCGTCGCTGTTGGCATTCGAGGTGTGCAGCAGCGAATGGTTTCGCAGGTCTTCGGGCCGGCGTAGCGGCTTGTCGCCGCGCAGTAGGGAGGGACTGCACACCGGAAACAGCTCGTCCGCCATCAGCCAGTCGGCACGCAAGCCCGGCCACTGGCCGCGGCCGTAGCGGATCGCGGCATCGACGTCGTCGCGCTGGAAGTCGACAAGACTGGTCGAGGTGGTGATGCGTACGTCGATGCCGGGGTGCTGCTCCTGGAAATCGGTTAGCCGCGGCAGCAGCCATTTTGCGGCGAGCGAAGCCAGCGTCGACACGGTCAGCACCTTGTCGTCGTCCTTGCGCAGCAACCGGTCGGTGGCGAGGCGGAGATCGTTGAAGGCAGCGCGGACGCCCGGCAAATAGTCACGCGCTTCCGGCGTGAGCGTCAGCGCGCGGTTCTGCCGGACGAACAGGCGGATGCCGAGCTCCTCCTCCAGCCTGCGGATCTGATGGCTGATCGCGGTCTGGGTCACGTTCAGTTCGGTCGCCGCCAACGTGAAACTGAGATGGCGCGCGGCGGCCTCGAACGCTCGCAATCCGTTCAGGGATGGCAATCTGGCAGTCATTTGGCAGCAGGATGTATGACGTTATTTCATGCGGAAAGGTACAAATTGTCGTTTGTCGCGGCGCAGCAGCAGGCAGATATTAGCGCTCAGGTTAGCTCTAGGAGCTGAAGATGTCTACCTTGACCCAAAATTCGATGACAAATCATCATGCGCCGAGCCTGATCCACCAGATCGGCGACACCCTCCACATCTGGCACGAACGCTACCGGACCCGGCGCGAGCTCACCAACTGGACTGCGCGTGATCTGCAGGACGTCGGCCTGACTTGGAGCGATGTGGCTTATGAAGCCGACAAACCCTTCTGGCGGGCCTGATCGGCCGCCAGGCCGGCGCCGCCTGATCACAGGGGCGCCGGCGGTCCCTTTCCCTTTGCGGCATGTGTCATGAGTACGCTTCGTCTGGAAGACCTGAGGCAATATTCCGATTCGCTGCGCACCCGGCAGGGTGAGACGCTCAATGTTCGCTTCGCCGAGCCGCGCGACACAGAGGAGCTCCAGCATTATTTCCGGTCGCTCTCGACCCGGTCCCGCTACAACCGTTTCTTCGGCGCGATCAGCGAATTGCCGAAGGGACTCCTGCACGATTTCCTCGATGTCGGAGAGCGCGAGCGCTTCACCGTGGTGGCGACCATGATGGTCGACGGCTTCGAGACTATCGTCGCCGAAATGCGCTATGCGCTCCATGCCGAGACCGCAGCGGTCGAGTTCGGCCTGTCGGTCGACGACCGCTGGCACGGTCACGGCATCGCCACTGCGCTTCTGAAGAACCTGGAATGCCGCGCCGCTGCGCTGCGCGCCGAGCACATCTTTGGCGAGACGCTGCGCTCCAACGAGACCATGATCTCGCTCGCCCGCAAATCCGGCTTCGCTTTCGTCAATCATCCCGACGATTGGAAGCTGGTGCGCTTCGACAAGAAGATCGCGGTCGCACCGAAAGACATTCCCTGTGCGAGCTGGCGCCTCGCCGCCCTTTCCCGTCAGGCCGACAGCCCCTCAGCCTCGGCCTGACACACTCCGAGCCCGGCCTGGCCAAGCCAGAGCCGGGCATTTTTTTGCCTTCACGCAGCCTTCTTCGGCCTACTTCCCCGTGAACACCGCCTTGCGCTTCTCGATGAAGGCCTGCACGGCCTCCTTGTGATCGGCGGTCGCGGTGAGGCGCACCAGCCGCTCGGCCTCGTGGTCGCGCGCGGTCTCGAAGTCGAAGAGCAGGGCTTCGTCGAGATTGTCCTTCATGTAGCGCAGCGCGAGGCGAGGGCCTTCGGCGAGCGATTTGGCCAGCGCGAAAGCCTCGGCTTGCAGCAAGTCGTCGGGCACGACGCGATTGACGAGGCCGATCGCCTCGCAGCGCGCGGCATCGACGCGATCGCCGGTGAACATCAATTCGCGCGCCCGCGCGGTGCCGACCAGCCGGGTCAGCAGCCAGGCGATGCCGTAATCACCGCTGAGCGCGATGCGGGCGTAGCCGGTGGCAACGAACGCAGATTGCGCGGCGATGCGGATGTCGCAGGCCATGGCGATGGCAAGCCCGGCGCCGACTGCGGGGCCGGGTAGGGCGGCGATGGTGGGCTTGCGCACCGACACCAGCGCGCCGGTGAGCAGGCGCTGCCGCTCCTGGAGATCGGCGATGCGATCCTCAAGCGACATCTCCAGCTTCTTTGAATCGCGATGCGCACCCATGCCCTTGACGTTGCCGCCGGCGCAGAACGCTTCGCCCGCGCCGGTGAGCAGCAGTGCGCCGACATCAGGGTTCTCGCCGCAGCTCCGGATCATCGTGCGCAGCGCCGGCGTTAACGTATCGGACAGCGAGTTGCGCGCCTCCGGCCGGTTCAGCGTGATGACAGCGACGCGCTCGCGGATGACGCAGAGCAGCTCGTTGGTGCCGGTATCGATGGTGGTTTCCGTGGTCATGTCGCTCCCTCTCTTCGTCATGGCGAGCAGCCCGCGACAAAATTGCGACGCAAGTCTGCGCTGGCGACGAAGCAATCCAGTTTGTCTCCGCGAAGATATCTCGATTGCTTCGCTTCGCTCGCGATGACGATTGTTGTGACGTTATTGCCTCAAAACACCGCCTCAAAACGTCTCCACCCATGGCCGCAGCTCCAGCTCCCAGCTCCAGGCGCTGCGCGGCTGCTGCAACACGTTCCAATAGCTCTGCGCGATGGCGTCAGGGTCGAGCATCGAGTCCGGCTTGTCGGCCGGCTCGGTCCGCGTCGCGCTGCGGATAGCGCCGTCGATGACGAAATGCGCGACATGGATGCCCTGCGGCGACAATTCGCGCGCCATGCTCTGTGCGAGTCCGCGCAGCGCGAACTTGCCCATCGCAAACGACGCCGACTGCGCATAGCCCTTGACGCTGGCGGAGGCGCCGGTGAACAGGATCGCGCCGTGCCTGTTCGGCAGCATACGCTTGGCCGCCTGCTGCGCCACCAGGAAGCCGCCATAAGCGCTGACCGCGATGGCGTGCGCGACATCGGCAGGGACCAGGTCGACGAGCGGTCCGCGCGTGCGCCCGCTGGCGTTGTAGACGACGAGGTCGGGCGTGCCGATCTCGCGCTCGACCAGGCCGAACAATCGCTCAACCTCCTCTGGCTCCGTGGCGTTGCAGGCATAGGCTTTGGCCCCGGTCTCGGTGCAGAGCGCGCCCAGCTTCTCGATCTTGCGCGCGGCAAGGGCGACGCGGATGTTCTGGGCCGCAAAGAGCCTTGCCAGCGAGGCGCTCAATCCTTCGCCGGCGCCGATGATGAGCGCGATCCTGTATTTTGGGTGTTCCATGGCGTGATCTCTCGCAGACAAGGAGCCGTTGATCTAAGCATGGTCTGCGCGGACGACCAGCCGGGGCGGTCACAATTCCGCAGAGTGAATTGCTCCCTCACGGCGATCATGCCGCCCTGACGATTTGCGGCTTTATCCGCATTCGCCTCTGGAGCATGATCGACATCATCCCAAGCGGCAAGCGCAAAGAATTGCCGTCGGGCGGAAACGAGAGGACGATCATGCACAAGCCGATCCCAGCGCCGCCAGCACGTATCGCGGTCGAGCCATCCGGCCTGCTGGCACCCGATACCACTGGCATGAATTTCTACCGCGCCGATCCCGGACTGACGGACCTCTTGCGCATCCATCTGCCGGACACGCTGTTCCGCCATATCGAGCCGCATCTCGATCGCCTCGGCGAACTCGCCGGCGGCCAGCTCGACGAATGCGCGCGGCTTGCCGACCGGCACACGCCCATCCTGCATCAGCGCGACAAGTTCGGCCGCGACATACAATGGATCGAGTATCATCCGGCCTATCGCGAGCTAGAGAAGGCCGCGTTCGGCGAATTCGGCATCCACGCGCTCTCGATCCGCAAGGGCATCATGGGCTGGCCGGACAAATATCCCGTGGTGGCCAAGCACGCCTTCACCTTCCTGTTCAACCAGACCGAATTCGGCATGGGCTGCCCGATCAACGTCACCGACGGCTGCGCAAAACTGTTGGCGAATTTCGGCAGTGAAGCGCTGAAGGCGAAATATCTGGATGGCCTGACCCAGACCGACATGAGCAAGCTGACCCAGGGCGGCCAGTTCATGACCGAGAAAGAAGGCGGCTCCGACGTCGGCACGCTGACGACCCGCGCGGTGCAGGAAGGCGACCATTGGCGCCTCTACGGCGAAAAATGGTTCTGCTCGAACGCCGACGCCAAGATCGTGATGCTGCTGGCGCGTCCTGAAGGCGCCGGCCCGGGCACGCGCGGCGTAGGCCTGTTCTTGATGCCGCGCTTCCTCGACGACGGCTCGCAAAACAGCTACCGGATCGTGCGTCTCAAGGACAAGCTCGGCACCCGCTCGATGGCTTCGGGCGAGATCAAGCTCGAAGGCGCGATCGCCTACGCAGTGGGCAAGCTCGACCGTGGGTTCGTGCAGATGGCCGAGATGGTGAACTCGTCGCGGCTCTCAAATGGTGTCAAATCCACCGCGCTGATGCGCCGGGCCTATCACGACGCGCTTGCCGTCGCGAAGAACCGCGTCGTGTTCGGCAATCGCATCATCGACCTGCCGCTCGGTCGCCGGCAGATGCTGAAAATCATGCTGCCGGTCGAGCAAGCGCTGTCGATGAGCTTCCTCACCGCCGACGCGCTCGACCGCGCCGAAGCCGGCAGCCAGGATGCGGCGGCGCTCTTGCGCATTCTCACCCCCACGCTGAAGTTCCGCGCCACGCGCGACGCGCGAAAGGTCTGCGGAGATGCGCTCGAGATGCGCGGCGGCATCGGCTATATCGAGGAATTCGCCACCGCGCGCCTGCTGCGCGATGCGCATCTCGGCTCGGTCTGGGAAGGCACCGGCAACATTGTCGCGATCGATGCGCTGCGGCGCGCGGTCGGCCGTCATGGCGCGGAGTCCGCGCTCGCGGCCGATCTGCATGCCCGGCTCGACGACAGCGCCTCCGTGCCACAGGCCTGGCGCGATAATCTGCGCCGCCTCACCGATGGCGCCGTCGGCTTCGCGCGAGAGGTCGCTGCCAAGGTCGAATACGAGGCCGATGCGCGGCGCGCCACCAGCCTGCTCTATCATGTCGCGAGCGCCGTCGCGCTCGCCTGGGAATCGCATCGCATCCACGACATGCGCGGCGACGCGCGCCGGCTGCTGCTGTCGCGGCTCGTGATCGACCATCGCGTCCTGCCGAGCGATCCGTTCCGGCTGACGGAAAATCCAGTGCAGCAGAAGATCGCCGCGCTGCTGCTCGGCGATCGCGACGCCACCATGAGCGAGGTTGGCGAACTGGTTCTGGCGGCGTAGGCTCCTTTCACCTTTCCCATAGGGAGAGGTGAGGAATGCACTCAACGAAACAGCATGAGGAAACACCGATGAAGGCCGCCGTCCTCTATGAAGTCAATCAGCCGCTCGTCATCGAGGACATCAGCCTGCCGAAGCCCGGCCCGCGCGAGGTCCTGATCCGCACCGCAGTCGCCGGGCTCTGTCATTCCGATCTGCACTTCATGGAAGGCCTCTATCCGCATCCGTTACCCGCGGTGCTTGGGCACGAGTCCGCCGGCGTGGTCGAACAGGTCGGCTCCGACGTCACTTACGTCAAGCCGGGCGATCACGTCGTCACCTGCCTCTCGGTCTTCTGCGGCACTTGCGACAATTGCACGACGGGTCGCACCGTGCTCTGCACCGACACGACGGTGAAGATGCTGCCGGGCGTCTCCGACCGGATGCAGTGGGCGAAACCTGAGAAGCTGCACCAGTTTCTTAACCTCTCGTCCTTCGCTGAGCAGATGCTGGTGCACGAGAATGCGATCGTCAAAATCCGGAAGGAAATGCCGCTCGATCTCGCCGCGCTGATCGGCTGCGGCGTTATCACCGGCTATGGCGCGGTGGTGAACACGGCAAAGGTGACGGCCGGCGAGACCGTGGCGGTGATCGGCTGCGGCGGCGTCGGCATGGCCGCGATCAACGGCGCGCAGATCGCCGGCGCCGGCCGCATCATCGCCATCGATACCAATCCGGCCAAGCTGCAGCTCGCGACCAAGCTGGGCGCGACCGACATCATCAATCCCGCCGATGGTGACGTCGTGAAGCAGGTGCGCGACCTCACCAATGGCGGCGTGCATCATTCGTTCGAGGTGCTCGGCCGCAAGGAGACCGCCGAGCAGGCGTTCGGCATGCTCGCCTCCGGCGGCACCGCGACCATCGTCGGCATGATCCCGTTCGGACAGAAGATCGAGCTGCACGGCTTCGACTTCCTGCGCGAGCGCAAGATCCAGGGCTCCTCGATGGGCTCCAACCATTTCCGCGTCGACATGCCGCGCCTGGTCGATTTCTACCTGCGCGGCCGGCTGCACCTGGAGGACTGGATCTCGGCCAAGCTGAAGCTAAGCGAGATCAACGAGGGCTTTGCCAACATGAAAGCCGGCAAGACGCTGCGCAGCGTGATCGTGTTCGATAGCTGACACAACCACTGTGTCATCGCCCGGCCTTGACCGGGCGATCCAATACGCTGCGACGGAAGTTGCGTGAACGAACCGCCGCGGAGTACTGGATGCTCCGCCTTCGCGGGGCATGATAGCGCTGGGGATGCCGGCTGTGTGCCTAACTCACCGTGACACGTGCGCCGACACCGCCAGCCACTTGCCGTTCTGCTTCGCCCAACAATCGGTATATCGTCCCGTAGCATGCTGGCCGTCCGCCATGGTGTAGCTCGTCGCGGCGTGGATGATGGCGAAATCGCCCATGATGCGGATGATGACGTCGTGCTCATGCAGATTGCGGATCGCGATCGGCCGCGCCGTCTGCTCCAGGAAGGCCGCACGGTCGACCAGCGTCTTGTCGGGATTGGAGCAGTAGAACTCCGCCGCCAGGATCTCGTCGAAGCGCTTGACGTCGCAGTTCTGGACCGAAGCGACATAGTCGCGGTTGAGTGCGGTGAGCTGTTCGAGATCGTTGCTCATGGCCTCTCTCTCCTCCCGTCCGAGATGCGCGTAGCGCTAGCCCCGGAATCTCGATGTTGTTTTACCGCCGTCATTGCGAGCGAAGAAAAGCAATTCAGAAATGTCTCTGCGGGTACAGTCTGGATTGCTCACATGGGGGTTTGGTGTGTCAAGATTTATGATCAGCTCTTTGTTCGATTGCAGGCCAGCTCTTCGTCCCGACCGTGGGATCTTTCGG
>NZ_JADPJR010000140.1:0-45291 GCF_023073535.1 Bradyrhizobium sp. 179
CGACTCGTGATTCGACGGAATCCTCAAAAATGAAACTGCAAGCTTTTGGGCCGTCAAAGCCCGAAAGTTTGCAATCCCAAAGACCTTCTCGCCCCGAAAACTGATTCTTGATCAACCGCTTGGAGGTTCTTCACGGACGACTAAGTCCGCACTGATCCAACGATGGATGGCTAAAAGACAGCGCTGGCACGTGCACCTGACCCCGACCAGTTCGTCATGGCTCAACTAGGTCGGGCCTTTCTTCGTTCTCCTCCCGGATAAAAAGATCAGGCGGGCGCAGCGTCGCCGCCCTCCGGGCAGACATCACTTCGTTATTGATCGACACAACGCCCATCCCAAACCGTCCCGATGGAGGAAGTCCGCCGATCACATCCTTCCATTCATCGAACGCTTCTGCCGGTACAATGCCCCGACAAACACAATGTGATGTTGCGATCTTGTCCAGGACAGGACCTTCTATTCCGCCGAACTGCCGCTCGATGCAGACCTTGAAGTCCGTGCCCATGTCTCTTGTGCTTCGGCTTTAGTCCTTGCTTGAGGGGAGGCTGAAAGCACGCGGCTGTCTGCATCGGACCGAGCATGTGCCGTCATGACAAGGCCGCTGTCCGGGAAAGTTCGGGACCATGTGCGGCGTGAAATCCATCGAAGAAGGTGGCCAAGATGCAGGATTTAGCCGTGAACACGCGCCTCATTGCATTAAGCAGAATCGCAGAGTTGTTACAGTCTGCTTCAGCAATCACACGGTCGTAGGAAGCATGTTCAGGGGATTGATATCTCGGCGAATGTCGGAGCGTCGATCCTCGTTGGAGTTCGCGTTCCAGTAGCGTTGGAACCGAGCGCAAGGTCCAGGCGAGATGGAACAGGTGTTTTGTACGAAGCGCTCCACTGAAGCCGAGACACCACACTCACGTGCGAAACGAGATTGTTTGTTCGCAATGTACTATGTTTGTCGGAGCAAATGCGCCCAAATCTGCCATTGCGGCGGCTCGAGAAGGGGCACGGCCACTCGGCCGAGAGTGAGCTGGCAAAGCTAGCCTACCGGCCCGCGTGAACTGGGCAAAAAGTTTATTTGGGGAGGCCGGCGGGCGGAAGAGTAAAGAGATTGGATAATCTACGTGAATGGGCAGCGCCTGCGGATTGATCGCCGCCGGGACGGTGAGATGAGCAAGTTCAGCCAGGAAAAGTACTGAGCGTCCATCACTGGACGGACAATCTCTTCAGCTTCACCACGACCCGGAATCCGTCGTTCTGCTTCCGTAGCGGTGAATTCACGATGATCGGGCGCAAGGTCGACGAGAAGCCGCTGCTGCGGGCCTACAGCCTCGCCAGCGCTCATTACGAGAACCGGTTGGAATTCCTCTCGATCAAGGCACCGGATGGTCCCTTAACCTCGCGTCTGCAGCATCTGAAGGAGGGTGACGAGATCATCGTCAGCCGCACGGCGACGGGGACGCTGGTCATCGATAATCTCGGGGACGGGCGCAATCTGTATCTTATCGGCACCGGCACCGGGCTTGCGCCGTTCCTGAGCGTTATCAAAGATCCTGAAACCTATTTGCGATTCGAGAATGTCGTGCTGCTGCATGGCTGCCGCCGCGTCGCCGAGCTCGCCTATGGCGAGATGATCACGGAAAAACTGCCGTGCGGCGAACTGGTCGGCGACTTCGTGCGCTACCAGCTGATCTACTATCCGACCGTGACGCGCGATTCCTTCTGTAACCGCGGCCGGGCCACCGATCTGATCATTTCAGGCAAGCTGTTCGCGGAGATCGAACTGCCGGAACTGGAGCCGCAGCATGACCGCATCATGATCTGTGGCAGCCCCGGCTTGGTGCGCGATGGCCCGCGAGCTATTGGTGGCGAAGGGGTTTGTCGATGGGGATCAAGGCAAGCCGGCGCAATTCGTGTTCGAAAAAAAGTTCGCAGAACGAAATAGATTCGTCTCGCAGAAGGAGGGCATATGAACCATGACGACAAGTACAAATCGCCATGAAGCATCGACGATGACAGACGAAGAGCGCGAGCTAGAGCGCTGCAAACAAGAAATTCTTCGTCTCACACAGCTGGTTGTGTTTCTCAAGCGGCAGGTAGTGCAGCTTTCTGAAATCGTTTTACGCAACGTCGTAAACAGCGTCGGGGGCGGAAAGTCGGAGCGCTCGTGAGTCTCTGAGCGACGCCGAAGTAGCGCAAACTGTTCGACGCGCCAGCTCGAAAAGTTGGATCTCGTACCTGAACCCAGCAATAGTAGGAAAGGCGAATGATCGTCAGCAAGTATCAGTTCAGGCACGAGCTGCGGCTGTTGATCGACACGCAGATCAGCGCCTCGAGCACGTTCGAAGACTACGTGCTAGTCACACGGGAGCTGGAAGAGGCGAAAAACAGGCTGGAGCTGGACGCTGAGAAACTCCCCGACGAGGAGGTCGACGCTTGTGAATTATAGCGCCGGCCGAGCGCTTAGCACTCGTTGATCAATCCTTGGGCGGACGCTGTGTTGGAATGGTAAAGCCCGCCTTTAGGCAGCCTATTGTGACCATGGTCTTGAAGCCTTAATTTCCGGTCATCATAGAAGAATTGCCGGTTAACGGCTCATAAGCTTGCTCTTTGGTGCGCAGTATAGTCGCGAGATAGGCGCAGTGTGGTCAACGCGCTCCGAAGGAAGCGCGCGAATACCTCTCACACGAGCTTGACTATCCTCCTCGACGCGCCGATATACGCGAACCTGTTTCGATGACGAAGGCGGCGAAGGCTACACCCTAGGCGGAGCTTCGTGTTCAAGTCATGCAGCAACTGCCGGGCAACCGAAACAAGCGTCAAGCTGAGGTCCTTTCATTTTTGCTTCGGCGTCTTGGTTCGCTCTTTGCAGAATTCCTCATCAGGCAACACGAGATCGACGTGGCTAAGGCTTAATGTGCTCGCGAGTTCGAACAGCGTCACTATCGTGGGATTGCGCCGGCCACGCTCTAAATCGCTGATGTATTGCTGAGTAAAGCCGGACGCCTCGGAGATCCGCGTGCACGCTTCACGTCGGTTGTGGCGCGCTATCACCGGCCGCGCCCCAGGACCCCCATTTTATCAGCTTTCGGCGCAGCGACGCGAACGATTGGCCTTCGCTGTGCGCACTCGATGGGCACTTGGCGCTTCTTATCGCGTCATCGCCGAAGTGCTGTTCGGCCGAAAATGCATCCCTGAACGCGGCTGGAAAACCCATGAGCTGCGCAGCCGGACCATCCGCCTGGTGCAGGCCGGCTTGGCTCTGATGCGCGGCGGCTATCGCGCATTACTGCATCCCCCATCTCGCAGGGAGTAGAGCAGGGGTGCCGAAAATCATCGGTCCATCTTCGGCATCCCCTGAGCACTCCTACTCCGTCATGGTGACCGTCGACGCGCGACCGAACCCGGTCGCGCTCCAGACGACCACGGAGCCTCGCAAATGCCCGATCCGAACGCCGGCTTGCCGCCGCGATACCTGCGGACGCCCGAGGCGGCGCGCTTTCTCGGACTGTCCGGTCGCACCCTCGAAAAGCACCGCACCTATGGCACAGGCCCGACGTATCGGAAGCTGGGCGGCCGCGTTGTGTATGCGCTCGAAGACCTGACGGCGTGGGTTGACCGCGGCGCCAAAACGTCCACCAGCGATCCTGGCGCAGGCACAGTCCTGCCCGCGAAACGGCACACGCCGATTCCGTACGCGGGCAAGGAGCGGCGCTGACCTATGCCCGACAGCAACTCAACTGCAGGCGGGAGGCGGCGGTCAGAGCGCGACCAACTCGATCTGTTTCGCGCGCTTCCGGGCAATCTCGCTGCACGGGACGCGCAAGACTTGATGGCGTATCCGTTCTTTTCGCTAGCAAAGTCCAAGCGGATCGTCCCGATCGACTTCCGCTCAGGCACCATCACCATCCGTGTCGAAGCGGTGCCGGAACATGGCCTGGAGCACGATCTGGGACGCGGACGTTCTGATTTGGCTGCCTCACAGATTGTCGATGCCCGTGAGGCCGGGTTGAAAACCTCGCGCCTGATGTCCACCACCCCCTATGACATCCTGACCTTCGTCGGCCGCGGCACCAGCGTACGCGACTACGACCGCCTCAAGGCTGCGCTCGACCGATTGCAATCAGCCAGCGTCATGACCTCAATCCGACAACCGACAGAACGATCGCGGCATCGCTTCTCCTGGAGGAACGAATGGAAACACACAAGCGATGTACACGGGCATGCCCGTGCGATTGAGTTGATCTTACCCGATTGGTTCTACACGGGCGTTCTAAACGAATCGCTCGTGCTGACCATTGATCGCGCGTATTTCGATCTGACCGGTGGACTGGAACGTTGGCTCTATCGCCTCATCCGCAAGCACGGGGGTCATCAGCATAGCGGGCTCATGCACTTGCATGCCAAGTCCGGGAGCCTCACGCCGCTGAAGCACTTCGCCGACGACCGGGCCAAATCGTGCATCATCAGACCTTGCCGAGCTATCGGCTGGCTATCACACACGACCTGAATGGCGAAGAACGATTGAATTTCGCACCCGTCCAGATCGACCCGCCTACGCGGCCATTGCGAAAGCTTGGCCTTATCAGCCCTGCAGGGGATAAGCTGTGAATTCGCTCGTGTTATCAGGGACTGGAAGACTCGTGCCATCGGGCACCCCATCCGCGTGCTACCGGGGACTGAAATCGCACCTAAAACACTGCGACGGCAATCTTCCTTCTTGTCGTGAATCAGTACGTTGTGAACAAGTCGGCCGGGCGTGCAACGAGGATGCCTCATGTGCTCACTCTCTCACGCGCAAAACTTCTCCGCAATGCGATTCTTTCCTCCAACGCACGCGCGCGCACGCGATCGCGCGCAAATCTGCGCGATCGCTGACGTCAACATCATCGCCTGATGCGCGTCACATCCTTTTGCAGCCACTCGCTCGTCGAGGAGAACTTGCTAACATCCGTGGTTGGCACGACGGCCACCACAAGCCGGAATCTGAGGAAAGGGCGGTCAGGCTAACCAGCGCCGTGCGTGATGGCTTCAAACGTCGTCATGAAGCCGCCGGCAAGAAAAGTTGCGATCTCACCCAAATCCCCGTCTCCTCGGGAGACGCTGCTCCGCCGTGGCGGAAGGAGAAGGCGCGCGTGGAAGCGGCCGGGTCGCGAAGGCCCCTACATCGCCGCAGCGACCCGGCCGCGCTTGCCGCCGGCGCCAAACCGGAACGTCGTGCCATCGCTCCAGATCTTGTGCAGCAGCACAGCGAGGGCGCGCGCCACGGCTGTTGCCGCGCGCTTCAAACCCTTCTTCCTGGCGAGCCGCAGGCCCCACAGCCGCAGCTTAAAGTTCTTCGGAATGCGCGTCAGGATCGCGATCGCCGCCTCGTAGAGCATCGCCCGCGTCAGCTCATCGCCGCATTTGGAGATGCGCCCGATGCGGTCGGTCTGCCCGGATTGGTAGCGCGGCGGCGTCAAACCAAAATGCGCGCCGACATTGGTCGACCTCCTGAAGCGCGCCGGATCGTCGACGGTGGCGCGGAACGTCAGCGCCACGAGTGCGCCGACGCCGGGCAGGGTCATCATCCGCCGCACCGCGCTGTCGCGGCGCGCCGCCGCCAGCGCCAAGCGTTGCAGCTTGGCCAGCTGCAGCCGCATCGCGCTTCTAGCGTCGAGCAATGGCGTGACGATCGCCTCCAATTCCTTCTTCCCGGCCGTGATCTCGCGTACCCGCGCGTCAAAATGTCCGACCGAGATCTCGCCGACCTTGAGGCCGAGCGGGCGCAACAGGCCGCGGATCATGTTCTCCATGTCGAGCACCTTGCCGAGCAGCGCCTTGCGCCCGACCAGCAGCGCCCGCAGCGTTTGCGCGCCTTCCGATTTGACATGGACTGCGCGGAACCAGCCGGTCCGCATCATCTGCGCGATGCCCTTGGCATTGTTCCGATCGGTCTTGTTCAGCATCGCGTTCAGCGCCGCCTTGGCATGCCAGGTCTCGATGCAGATCACGGGGAGGCCCTTTTCGGAAAGCGCCGTGAACAGCCAGGCGCTGTACGAGAACGCTTCCAGGCCGTGGATTCCGCATTCCACCAAGAACAGCTCGATCGCGTCCGGATCGGTCTTGAGTGTCGCTTCCTGGACGACGTTGCCGTCGCCGTCCACCACGCAAACATTCGTTGCCTGGAGCGACACGTCGAGCCCTGCATAAATTCCGTCGTTCCTCTCTACCATCATTCTCCGCCGGAACGCGCCGCCCGTTCCGTTCCCGGATTATCGCGAAGCAACCGATCCATGCAAGCGTCATTACAGCCGTCCTACCGACGCAAAGGCTCCTCGCACGATGCGTCGGTGATAGCCATTCTCGGCGCGTCCAAATCCCTCTCAACAATATGGAGCAGTCAGGTGAGCGACCTCACAACTGTTGAGCTCTTGTGGCTCGAGAAGCGCATCGAAAATCGAATCCGGTTCGGTAAACCTGCATCAGAGAAGATCGTTGATCATCACCGGCGCATTCTCTCGTTTTTGCCCGGCAAAATCTTCGCGTTCGTGCGCTGGACGTCCAACGACTTCGGAACCGTCCTGTCTCGGATCGACATTTTACGCGCGGTCGCGCCAGGCCAGCGATACTCAACCGTGCCTTGGGTCAGTCCCGGCGGCGAAAGCCTGCTGCGATTAGCTGGTTGGCCAAAGGTCGAACGCGTTCTCCAGTTGATCGGCTCCGTAGAGTCACTGGGCATCGATCCTGCCGATGCGGCCCCCGAGTATTGGCATCACGCCCACAACCGACTTTCTGTCAACGAAAAGCCACGAGCTTATACCCGTGCACGCCACCAAGCGTGGCTCCATCGGCGTAGGTTGGCACTCTGATGGGACGGTTGGGGAACATTCTTGCGATGTGTGGGGCCACAATGCTCGCGCTCTGGCCAGTCAACAACACCTCACCATTGTACATCTGGAATGCCTCGGACAGCGTGCCGATCGGAGTCTATCGCCTGCAAGAGGCCGGACCATTGCACGTTACTGAGCTCGTGGCGGTTCGAACTCCAGACCCGCTCGCGACTTTTCTCGATCTCAACGGCTATTTGCCAAGCGGCCTTCCAATGCTCAAGCGTGTGCTGGCGTTGCCCGGCCAAACCGTCTGCAGAACGGGCCTCGCAATCATCGTCGACAGCATACACGTGGGTGAGGCAAGCGAGCGCGATCGTCGCGGCCGTCCGTTGCCGGTCTGGCAGGGTTGCCGGGTCATTGCTGAGGGCGAAGTGTTTCTCATGAACTGGCAGTCGGCGGACTCACTAGACGGCCGATATTTCGGACCCCTGCCGAGATCGGCCGTCATTGGGCGAGCGCTCCCGGTGTGGACCAGAGAGAAGTGACAATGCCGGCTCTCCCCTGTTGGCTTGTCATTTCTCCATACGGCCGTTCGCAACATCGTTGCTCCGTCTCGGCCAGCTTCTTGAGAATCGGCGCGAATTGCCCCAGGATCAGGCGGCCTCAAGGCCGGCTGGGAGAAACTTTATACTTGGCGGCAGTCCGCACAATGCGATGTGGGGCCACTGCTTGCTTTTTGGAAGTTCTGCTGACGTTCGGACCGACCTCGAGCGCCAGAGCGGAGGTCGCATCGCGGGCACCAGCTGCGCACTCCATAACCCTGCCTCGTAGCATTGCATACGCCGCGTTCGTGACCGAAGCCTCCCACCGGTTCGCGATCCCGGAGCGTTGGATCGATGCCGTGATGCAGGTCGAAAGTGGCGGTAATGCGCACGCAATATCGCCTCGAGGAGCGCTCGGGCTGATGCAAATCATGCCCGCGACCTGGGTCGAACTGAGCGCTCGTCACGATCTCGGTATCGATCCGTTTGATCCGCACGACAATATTATAGCTGGGGCAGCGTACATTCGCGAGATGCTCGACCGGTTCGGATCGGGAGGGTTTCTTGCAGCCTACAATGCGGGACCGAAGCGGTATGACGAGCATTTGACGACAGGTCGATCGCTTCCAGAAGAAACGCAAACATATGTAGCCAGACTCGCAGCATTGATCGGAGTTGAGCAACGCAACAGCCGTGGTTCGGCCGCCAGACGCGTCGTCCTGTGGCAGCAAGCTCCAGTTTTTGTTGAGCGATCTGGCAGCTCGTCCGCTGCCGACAACTTTGCATCAGGAGTGCGCACAATGAATCCGTCGAAGGCAGCGCCTAAAGCTGTTGCCCGTGCACTTGTACCTCGCGCGAGGGGGCTGTTTTGGCATCGATCAATCAAGGTGCAGTCTCCATGATAGCAATCGGATTTGGTCGCAAGGCCTCGAAGGTTCTCGCATGTTTGAGAATGGCCGGCAGAGAGCGGGGGGAGCCGACCGCCGAGGGCAGGATAAAAGCCGCAAGGTGCGGCCGGTCGGTTGTGCGAGAAAGTGTACGGATTTCAATGATCCACTAAACATTGCGGCGACTAGGAGCAAAGTTCAGCTTTCCCCAAGGCGCTGTTCTTACACGGTTTTCGATGCCTTGCGGCGGCCGGAATGACGCGCGACGATGATCTTCGGATCCGTCCCGGCCGTATCCGTTCCACGCGCGCGCCCCGGACAAAGCCGTTTCTGGCGCAGGTACTCACAGCCGCTCAGAAGGCCGGGGGCCTCTCGCAAGGCAAGGATGGCCACGGCCGTAAGTTTGGACGCGGCCGCGCCGCGAGCATCGCTGCTTCACGGCTCCTCAACGCCCGCGGCCGCGGCGCTATGGTCAAGGCGCGGGTGGTACGGCGGATGCGTTCGCCGGGCGCGTTGCGCGGCCATATCGGTTACCTGCAGCGCGACGGAGTCACTCGCGACGGCGCTCCCGGCAAACTATTCGACGCTGCGGGGGATGTTGCGGACGGTCGCGCGTTCGTCACGCGTTGCGAGGGTGACCGCCATCATTTTAGGTTCATCGTCTCGCCTGATGATGCTGGTGAACTTGCCAGCCTGCGTAGCTTCACTCGGGAGCTGATGGACCAAGCCTCGCGCGACCTTGGCACACGGCTTGACTGGGTCGCGGTCGACCATTGGAATACCGAGCATCCGCACATTCACATCCTCGTGCGGGGCCGTACCGATGACGGTGCCGACCTCGTCATCAGCCGCGATTATATCGCTATGGGCTTACGCGCCCGCGCCAGCGACCTTGTCACGCGCGAACTTGGCCCTCGTTCGGAGCTCGAGATCCGCCAGAGCCTTGAGGCGGACACGACAGCCGAACGCTGGACCAGGCTCGATCGGACGCTTGCCCGGGAAGCGGGGATGGCGGACGGCGTTATCGATTTTAGGTTCGAGCGGGATGCCGAGCGCGATCCATTGCGGGAAATTCGCATCGGGCGGATGCGGACGCTCGAGCGGCTCGGCTTGGCGGAACCTGCCGGCCCCGCGGTCTGGGTTCTGGCCGCCGATGCGGAGGCGAGGTTGCGCGCGCTGGGTGAGCGCGATGACATCATCAAGCGGCTGCACAAAACCCTCACGCGAGACGGCGCCAGCCGCACCCCCGCATCCTGGGCACTGGAGGGCGAAACTCAAGGCGAACCGATCGTTGGCCGTCTCATCGCGCGCGGGCTTGATGACGAGCTGAAGGGCACAGCTTTTGCAATCGTCGATGGGATTGACGGGCGCGTGCATCACGTGAAGCTTCCTGACGTTGAGGCGGCCGGCGATGGGCCGATCGGTGGGATTGTGGAACTGCGCCGGTTTGCGGACGCCCGTGGTCGCACACGGATTGCGCTCGCGGTTCGCTCGGAGCTCGTCCTGGACCAGCAGGTCGCGGCGGATGGTGCAACGTGGCTAGACCGGCAGCTCGTTGCGCGAAATCCTGCCGAGCTCTCGCGCAATGCGTTTGGCGCGGAGGTTCGTGCAGCACTTGAACGGCGCATCGATGTTTTGGCCGACCAAGGGCTCGCCCAGCGCGATGGTAACAAGGTCCGGCTAAGCCGCAACCTGATCGAAACCCTCCGCGATCGCGAACTCGACGTCGTCACACGACGTCTCATGAAGGAAACGGGGCTTCCGCACTCGTCATCTGATGTAGGTGAGCAGATTTCGGGGGTTTATCGTCGACGCCTGTCACTGGCCTCGGGGCGCTTCGCGATGATCGACAACGGCCTCGGGTTTCAGCTTGTGCCCTGGTCGCCTTCGCTCGAGCGGGAGTTGGGAAAACAGGTCAGCGGCATCGCCGGTCCAGGCAGCGTCGACTGGGACTTCGGTCGCAAGCGCGGCCTATCGCTTTGACCTGAGGCGATGGCGCTGCACTGCGCCCAATTGCAGGGCAGGAAAGACTTGGTTGCCTCGCGTCGACTGTCAAGGCGGAAAAATGGGAGAGGAGCGATAGTGAGCAGCGAATAGCGAATGGAGGGTCCACCGTTCTGGAACTATCTCTTCATCGCCTCCGGGTTCGCTCGACCTTGGTGGCGCTCGATCATCGACTGGACCCAGCTGTGTGGAAAAATGCGCCGTTCACCCTTAGGTCGCTGAGACTCTCAACGGCTAAATCGCACAGCAGAACCCTTCGAATCTAGATGGCCATCCCGTGTAGCGGAAACGGCATGGGGCCTTCGATCTTTAAGTGATCGGAAGGTGTCTGGCTGTGGCATGATGGCGGTGACGATACTTCCTTGCGTGCTGGTCTCGGATGCCGATGGCCAGATGCTCTGCAGAAGACTCCGGCGCTTCGCCCACCGACCCCAGAGTCCAGTTTGCTGGACTCAGTTGTGGGCGTGTCATCGAGCGGGCGAATAGCGATTTCAACCTGCTCGATTTTGATCCGGAGGCATTCGCGCGAGGTTATCCGCGTAGGCAGGCCGGCGAGCAATCGGAGAGCTCCGAGCCCGCAAGCTGGCTTTGACAGCGGATAGCCGAAGGGCAACCCGATTCGCGCAATGAAGATTTGGCAAACGCCAGTTCGCCTGTCCCGGCTCCCAGAGAGACCGCAACAGCTGACGTACAACATCCGAGCATCTGGCTGGCCAAGGCATCAACAGTCGACCGGCTGGAGGAGGACTCGCTCGACACGATGTGCGGGAGTATCTAGATGACCGTCGGCCCGGCAGTGTCGTCCCATCGGAAATAAGCTCCTGCCGGGGACGCTCCCCGCATGATTCTTGTACTCCAGGACCCCCGCCTCCCGCCGATTTAATCCGGGAACGCTCACCTCGTCGATAACGCGTTGTGGCACGCCGCACCTCTCTTGATCGCGCGCACTTACGGAGAGCTTAGGCCAGACGCGAGCTAGCCTTCCGGACATCTATAACCCGGAGCCTCGCTTCGCGAAGGCCGGCCGGTTCGCCTCGAGCGGCAGCACGGTACGAGTTGATTGTCTCATCATCCAAGCGCCTATCACGCGAAGCTGCTTGGGACGGTGCTTTGAGGCGGCCTGTTCCACGCGAGGGATCTTTTTGGGCCCAAACGCGGCTTGCCAATCTGACCCGCCGATCCCTTCGCCAGGGCGCGCGCGACTACGAGAAGCATAAGCCTCTGATTGTAGCCAACAGGTCGATTGTGTCGATATCGGCAGGCCATGTTTGCGACAAAAATCATCTGGCATCAGCTGATCCTGGTTTGCCTAATCGCGTTCACCTTCGTGTGGGCCGCGACCGAATGGACTGCTTGTCAGCTTGCGTTCCAGCCGCAGCTTGGACCGGCCTGGTTCAGATTAGGCACCTGGTCCGTCTACCAGCCGTTTGCCTTCTTCATCTGGTGGTTTGAATTCGACGCTTACGCGCCCACGATATTCCTCCAGGGGGGCGCCATTGCCGGGAGCGGTGGGATCGCGGCAGTCGCCGCAGCAATGATGCTTTCGGTCTTGCGCGCGCATGAGGCTCGCGATGTCACGACTTACGGATCAGCGCGTTGGGCCGATACGCGCGAAGTCAAACGGGCGGGGTTGCTAGGCAACGATGGCCTTGTGCTCGGGCGTTTCGATGGTCGATATCTTCGCCATGATGGGCCTGAGCACGTGCTCTGCTTTGCGCCTACCCGTTCGGGCAAGGGAGTCGGCCTTGTCGTTCCGACTCTTTTGACCTGGCCGCGTTCGGTGATCGTCCACGATATCAAGGGCGAGAATTTCCAGTTGACCTCGGGGTGGCGCGCGCACCTTGGAGATGTACTCTTGTTCGACCCGACCAACGCAGCAAGCGCGGCCTACAATCCCCTTCTTGAGATTCGCCGTGGTGATTGCGAAGTACGAGACGCGCAAAATGTCGCGGATATCCTAGTCGATCCCGAAGGGGCGCTCGAGCGGCGCAATCATTGGGAAAAAACCAGCCATTCTCTGCTCGTCGGCGCTATCCTGCATGTCCTCTACGCTGAAGCTGACAAGACACTTGCCGGGGTTGCCAGATTTCTTTCGGACCCGTGCCGCCCGATCGTGGCCACGCTGAATGCGATGCTTGCGACTCCCCATCTTGGTGATCACGTTCATCCCGTCGTCGCTTCAGCTGCGCGAGAGCTGCTCAACAAGAGCGAAAACGAGCGGTCGGGCGTGCTGTCGACCACCATGAGCTTCTTGGGCCTTTATCGCGATCCGGTCGTCGCTAAGGTCACCGCGCGGAGCGATTGGCGCATTCGCGATCTCGTCGACAGACAGAAGCCCGTTTCACTCTATCTCGTCGTGCCGCCATCCGACATCGTCCGCACCAAACCCCTGATGCGGCTCATCCTCAACCAGATCGGACGGCGCCTGACCGAGAGCCTGGATCCCGACCGGCGCCGTCAAAAGCTCCTACTGATGCTCGATGAGTTTGCAGCCCTTGGCCGCCTCGATTTTTTCGAGAGCCAGCTTGCCTTCATGGCGGGCTATGGCATTCGCAGTTTCCTGATCACTCAGAGCTTGAATCAATTAGAACGTGCCTATGGGCCGAACCACGCGATTCTCGACAATTGTCACATCCGGATCGCCTTCTCCACAAATGACGAGCGCACCGCTAAGCGCGTCTCGGATGCTCTGGGGACCGCAACCGAACTGCGCGCCATGAAAAACTATGCCGGGCATCGCTTAAGCCCCTGGCTTGGACACTTGATGGTGAGCCGCCAAGAGACGTCCCGTCCGCTCCTGACGCCCGGCGAAGTCATGCAGCTCTCATCGAAAGAGGCGATTGTGATGGTGTCGGGCCTCCATCCGCTGCGTGCCACTAAGGTTCGTTACTATGAGGACCCGCAATTTCAGAAGCGAATCGTCAAGCCCGCTGAAACAGGAACAATTCTCTTGTCCTCGCGCCCAAATGAAGACTGGTCAGGGCACCCAACCCCTGCGCCCTCGACCGAACTGCTTGCGCCTCGGCAGCAAAAGCGTGGCGATCCGAATGGAGGGCTGCGGCGCGAGCCAGAATTGCCGCAGCACGAGGAGATCGAAATCAAGGCACCGCTCGCGGAACATGAGTTCGATGCTGGTCCCGATGAGCCCGACGCAGATGCTGTCCAGGCACAAGCGCTTAGCCGCGCAATGCAGGGATTAGCGCGCGCGACCAGCCTCGACCCTGACGATGGCATGGACCTCTGAGTGGGCAAATCGGTGAAAAAGATTCAGCTCAGTGTCTACCTTGATCCGGAGACATTCAGAACCCTTGATGTCTTCGCGGAGCGTCGTGGCCAACCCAAGTCGCTGGTCGCAGAGGCCGCGATCACGTCATTTCTTTCGCCTGACGATTCCGACCGACGCGAGGCGGCTATTGCCAAGCGGCTGGATCGGACCGCACGGCTGCTCGAGCGTCTCGAACGCAATGGCAACATCACGCTCGAGACGCTCGCCCTGTTCATTCGCTTCTGGTTGACATCGGTGCCGGCATTACCAGAACAATCCAGTCCAGCCGCTCGCGCCAAAGGCGCCGAACGTTATGATCGATTCGTTGAAGCGCTTGGCCGAAGGCTTTCCAGCGGATCAACCGTTCTGAAAGAGGTGAGCTTCGATTCGAACCCCGCAATTCCAGAGTAAGCGGGCGGGCGATGCAGGACTACAAGGGAATTTGCGAGGGTGCTCGCGCCGAGTACATTTCGGCCGCAAACAACGATAGAGCCAAATCGAACGGAGCGAGCGCGTTAGATCGGTCCCGACGGCAGATATCTGAAGGTAGCAGGCCGCATGACATGAATGCTGAAATCTGAAGCGAGTTGAGACTTGCCCGGTCTCCATCGAGCTGCCGCTCACTGGAGTAACGCTGCTTGCTTGACAAGCGGAAGCCTTCCAGAGTTTCGGAAGGTCTTCTGAATAGTTGGCCTACCAGTTTTAGCGAATTGCATCGCAGGTCCTCTGTGTTAGCAATCCACGTTGTAAGGTCTTACTATGCGAACATCCTGTCGAAAAATGCGAGAACTTGCACTGCCCCACACTTCAGCAAGCTGGTGCGACGGTATCGTTTACGTCAGATTGCGATCGGGCAACGCCTGAGATCGTCTGCAATATGTTTCCACAATTCCAAAGGAACGGAACTAAATCGTCCCCTTTCGATGGAAGGGACAGCTGCGCCACGAGAAGCCCATTGGCTTGGAGCCGTTTGAATGAGGCCCAATTCCCCCGGATGGCGACGATGGCCAAGCATCCTCACACCAAATCCAATCTGATCCGCTCTCTCGCCTCACGACAAGGCGGCGTTACACAAGCAGAGTTGCGCAAGGCCACGGGATGGAAGCTTGTCCCGATGCCCCTGATCGCCAAGCGGTGCAAGATGAAGCTGATTACCAAACGTGAGAAAGGCAACGTCACTCGCAAGAATGGTAAGATCGCCAGCAAGAGCGGCCACTTCGCCACGTACTACATGATGGCGCATGATTCGACTACGGCAGTAGCCGACGCGACTACCGACACAGTAGGTAGAAAGTCTTATCCCTCAACGCATAACCCAAGCGATGCGGAAAACGCG
The DNA here is from genome assembly GCF_023073535.1 of Bradyrhizobium sp. 179. Classification (NCBI taxonomy): domain Bacteria; kingdom Pseudomonadati; phylum Pseudomonadota; class Alphaproteobacteria; order Hyphomicrobiales; family Nitrobacteraceae; genus Bradyrhizobium; species Bradyrhizobium sp. 179. The sequence goes on from NZ_JADPJR010000140.1 coordinate 14,838, forward strand.
TCATGAGCCACAGTCCTGCAGGGCATTGCGCAGCTATCTGGACAGCGAGGCTTGGCTATTGCCGCTTTTCGCGCTGGCTATCCCGCTTCCAAGGAATGCGCGAAACTATTATAGCCCATTTCGATGCCAATGCCGAAATCGCGAAACCCGGCTCGCTCGCGGAAACAACGCAGCAGAGCTTTGACGTCTTAAGCGTCAATTTCCCTAGACCCTATTTCAACGTCCACAACGCGTTGCCTCGCGCGCGCAATCTAAACGCGATCGGCTTCACGGCTTCTTTGTCCGATCAGGTCGGAATCGCGGGAACATCGGCCGTATCCGCATCCAAGGCCGCACTGTGCAACTTGACGCGAGCGCTTGGCGACCAACTGATCCGCCGAAGCGTTCACGTAAACGCCGAGAGCTCGGGCGTCATTGAAACCCCGCTGTTTAGGAAAATCGGCATTTCCGAGGTCAGCGTGCAAGACCGCGGATCGGTCCTGCTCGAGCAGATAGCCGCGAAACACTTCGGCAAGCCACGGAAGATCGCGGCGCGTGAGCTTCCTCGCTTTCTGCGACGCATCCTACATCACCGGCATCGACGCGCCTGTCGATGGCAGACGCACACAGCCCTGAATCCGACAAGCCTTGCCGCTGTGCTCGAAGAGCCTCCCGTGACAGTCATCTGTCGTCCTCTACACCAGTCCAGTGCAGCGCTCGAATACTCACAATGAGAAGAAGAGAATGAGAAACATCGTCAAGGCAGCCGCCGTACAGATCAGCCCCGTGTTGTACAGCCGAGAGGGGACAGTCGAGAAGATCACCAAAAAGATTCGCGAATTGGGCAAGAAGGGGGTGCGTTTCGCCACGTTCCCCGAGACCATCATTCCCTACTACCCGTATTTCTCGTTCGTCCAGCCGCCCTTCACGCTTGCCAATGAGCATCAGAGGCTGCTTGAGCAATCCCTTACGGTACCCTCTGCGGAGACGCATGCGATCGGCGATGCCGCCAAGGACGCCCAAATGGTCGTTTCAGTCGGCGCCAACGAGCGGGACGGAGGATCAATCTACAACACTCAACTCCTGTTCGATGCGGACGGCACGCTGATCCAGCGTCGCCGCAAGATCACCCCTACCTATCATGAGCGGATGGTGTGGGGCCAGGGCGACGGTGCCGGCCTTCGCGCCGTAGACAGCGCGGTTGGCCGGATCGGCCAGCTTGCGTGCTGGGAACATTATCTCCCGCTGGCCAGATACGCCTTAATTGCCGATGGCGAGCAGATCCACTCCGCGATGTACCCCGGTTCGATCTTCGGCCCCCTCTTCTCCCAGCAAACGGAAGTGAGCACCCGACAGCATGCCCTTGAGTCGGCCTGCTTCGTCGTCAGCGCAACCGCATGGCTCAACGCCGACCAACAAGCCCAAATTGCCAACGACACGGGCGCTGCTATCGCACCGATTTCGGGCGGTTGCTTCACCGCTATCGTTGCCCCCGATGGTCAATTGATAGGCGAGCCCCTGAAGGAAGGTGAAGGAGATGTGATTGCAGATCTCGACTTCATCGAAATCGACGGGCGCAAGAGAGTGATGGACGCAAGCGGTCACTACAGTCGCCCTGAACTGATCAGCCTCCTGATTGACCGGACACCTTCTTCGCACGTCCATGAACGGATTATTCCCCCCAGGAGCGTGGCGACTCCCGGCCTTCACCGCGAGGCCCGCGCTCTGACGCCGCTTGAGAGTTAATGGTCCTGCCCGCCAGGGCCGGAGGAGATTGGTGCATCCCGCTTCGACCCGAACGGCCGGAGATACAGGTAGAAGGAACTAGTTTGCAGCAGGGCCATGCGGGCCGCTCGCATGATCCAGACCGATTCTCTATTGGAGAAATGCCCAGCTGCGGAGCCTCGCCGAGGCCTTCAGCCTACAGCGCACCTCGTCACTGCAGCGGCAAGTACGCTTCAGGTGTTCGAACTGTTACGCTGACCGCCGCATCGCCCATCCTTGCAGCGCCCCGCCTCGAGATCTGGATGTTGCCTCAATGAGGATCCGCTCATATCGCAAAGGCCACATCGTCAGCTCGAGACGCTCGTCACGGCAGGTCTTTCCGAGTGGCGTCCAACGGCGGGGGAGATCAGGTCCAGGCAATCCTCGCCGGGGAAGCTGGCGAAGGTGAACGCGGAGTCAAGCGACGGTGAGTTGTATGCAAGGGCATCCAGCATTCTGCGCAACACGAGCCCCATTCGGGGTAGGAATTCCATGGAGGACGATAAAACCAGATTACTTGCCGAGAAGGTGCCCACTCTTGCGCTCAACGATGCGGAGCCAGCCGCGCGGCTTGAGCGCTGGGCCAAAGAATACGCAAAATGGTGTCCTCGACCCAGCCTCCAGACGCGATGAAGATTCATAACTGCCGCCGCACGGTGCTCCAGGAGGCGCCGGCACGCTCTCAGTAAACAACCGCAGTTTCAGGGCGCAGTATCCAGCCCTATGCTGGCCGGATGGAGCAAAGAGTACTTTTCAGGTGCCCACGCCGGGCATGAACGTGCAGCACCTGCTGACGGCACTGGAGCAGATCGGTCCCGACACTCATCTGCCGGTCGTTTGTCTGGCATGCTCCTCGGTCCATTTCGTGAATGCCTACACCGGCAAGCTGCTCGGCGGCCGCAGTGCTTCCGAAGTGCGGTGAGGGCGGTCGACTGGTGAGATCCGGGGGCTCACTCCGGCTTGGGTGCGCATCCTTTCCCGATGTAGTTCGTGTACCGTCCCTGGAAAATCCAGCGCCCTGGAGCGGTGATGTTTGCTGCCGCTGCCGGCGGTCTTCGTCAAGCCTCGCCGGCATCGGAGATGGCGCTCACGGCTGGCACGGTGCGGGGCAGCGGTAGCGTGCGTTGAAGATTGCGGCTGGCCGACGAAGGCTTGCCGAGCTTGGCATCGTATTTCGCGGGCAGCACCAGAAGCCGCTTTCGCGTGAACGGGTCGGCCTTACCGGCCAGATCGCGCGCCCGCTATGCAAAGCTGTAGAACTCAACATCCATGGTGTGCCCCAACTCAACGCTACCAGGATGCACTTAAGTACATCGGCCGCTCCGACGTCAAGGCGGGCGAGCAGTGGCCTTGCGCGGAATGTGCTGCGACGTGCTGTAACAGCCGATCTGGCGCGAGTAAGCTCGCTGTCGGCAGGGACAATTCACATGGCAGTCCTCCATCAGATGCGGAAGCAACGCCCGGCGTGCGGAGGGAGCGATGGATCTCCTGGCTGGCGAGGACGGGCACAACGAGCGCTACGTCTGCCGTAGCGAGGGGGACCCGCTACGCGATTTAGCCGCCTGCCAGTGCGGCCGACCATTCCCCTAAGGCCCCGAGAAGTGAGTGGTCGCACCGGGCCAGCAGATACGTTTCAACGGCCGTGAGCTGGGCTGGACGCGCGGCACGCGAACGGTTGTAAGTCCTATCGCACGCTGGTGATGCATGCCGGAAATCGGTGAGGCGCAGGTGTATTGTGGTCGCGCGCATGAGCTGGTGCGCTTCTTATGAGGCGCCTCACCCCATAGGGAACAACGCCGGTGCGTCCGCGGGGGTCGTTCGCGACGTCGGGGGCGCGAGGGCGATGTCTAGATTGCGCCTGCGCCTCTTTTTTGGATCGGTGACTTTTTCGATTTCAAGTAAGGGTGCACGCACCGTCCGCGAAATCGCTCGTCTGTCGGCGACCTGACAGTCTAGAGGGACAAGAGGCTACGAGACGTCTGGCGCTGGTCTTTGAGAGTCCGCCGTTTCTTTCTTTCGGTACGCCAGACTGCGACCAGAATGTCCCCGCGGTTGAAGCGGCATGCGGTCTCGACGCTTTTGTCGTGCGTCATCGCAGCGCGATTCATCCGTTCGACCGAACATACAAACCACGCGCGTGCAAGCGCGGGCGGTGTGCAGTCGCAGAGAGAAGGAAGCTGGAGTATGCAGATTAGCGGCGAGCGCCGGGGAGAACCGACCTCAAGTCGGAATGAAGCTGAGGTAGACGCGCAGCCGAGTCCAAGCGATGCTCAGCAGACCAGAAAGATACCGATTCAACTTTCTGAGTGCATTTTTCAGCGACTCCAAGCCGCGACTGAGCGCGCTGGTATGGGCAAGAGCGTCGCCATCGAGGCGGCTCTTGAGCGCTTCCTGGATCCGGCGCCGCCTATAGAGGGCCTTGTTTTCGAGGCGATCGAGCGAACGAATGAGCAGGTGCTCAGTCTGCGGACGGACATCGCGATGATCGCGGAAATAGTGGCTCTCCATGTGCGATACCACCTCACGCTGACGCCGCCGATGCCGCCATCCAAGCAGGACGAGGCGTGCGTACTCGGGCTCGAGCGCTTCAAGGCGTTTGCCGAGCAGGTCGATCGTCGCGTACGGTTTGGCCGCCCCTTGCTGCAGGAGGCAATTGATCGCTCGGGAAATTCCAGCCGATCCGGGTCTGAAATGGGAGGCGGAGCGTCACGCGCCGTTCGACGAGCGCCAGCTGAAGAAGAACCCCACTGTGTGGCCGTCGTAGGTGAAAACTCAGAGGCGTGTGCTGTCGCCGAGGAGGGCGGCAGCAATATCAACTTTCGACAGCTGCCAACGCCTTGTGTTAAAGCCAGTGGCCGCGTTCCGAGCAACACGCGCAGCGATGCCGCTGGGCTGATATCAGGCGAGAAGCCGGTCAACCGGGGTTGGAGCTGGCGGATCATCTCTTGCGTGTTCCTTCCCTTTGCCGCGGGATATTATCTTTCCTACCTGTTTCGGATGATCAACACGCTAATTTGTGGCCGCCTCGCGTCTGAATTGGAGCTTGGTACGGCCGATTTGGGGCTGTTGGGCTCGATCTACTTTCTGGTCGTTACCGGCAGCCAGATTCCGATGGGCATGCTCTTGGATCGCTTCGGTCCGCGCCGAGTCCAGGGTGCGCTCTTGCTGCTGGCTGCAGCAGGCGCTGCGCTTTTCGGATTATCGAGTGGATTTCTGTCGCTTCTGGTTGCTCGCGCGATGATAGCATTTGGCACCGCAGCTTCCCTCATGTCTGGCCTGAAAACAGTCGTGCTCTGGTTTCCGAGAGAGCGCGTGGCGCTCATCAACGGCTGTATGATCATGCTGGGTGCACTGGGCGCGGTAACGGCAACCGCACCAGCCGAGGCATTGCTTAATTGGATAGGCTGGCGCGGTCTATTTGAGCTGCTTGCCGCATCCAGTGCCTCCGCGGCCGCTTCGATCTATTTTTTGGTTCCAGAGCATGAGGCAACTGCGAAGAGCCCTCCAGGAACGGTCAGCCTGAAGACCGTCTATACGGATGGGCGGTTCTGGAGAATTGCGCCGATTTCTTCAACATGTATTGGGTCCGCGTGGGCCCTGCAGTCCTTGTGGGCAGCGTCCTGGCTGAACGATGTGGAAGGGTTGGATCGAACAAGCCTTGTCACACAATTGCTCGTCATGGCGATAGCCCTAAGCATTGGCGCATTGCTGCTCGGCGTGGTCGCCGATTCGCTGCGTCGGCATGGCAAGAACATTGAAACGTTGCTCGCAATCATAGCTGCTGTGTTCATTGCAGCCGAACTCGCGCTGATATTGCATCCGCCATTTCCGTCGCTACCGTCGTGGATCATTGTGGCGGTGGTCGGATCAGCAATCGTGCTCAGCTACGCGATCATCGGAGATTACTTTCCGGCCCAACTGATCGCGCGCGCGAACGGCGTGCTCAACGTTCTGCATTTCGGGTGGGCTTTCCTCGTCCAGTACGGGACGGGGTTAATTCTCGCGCAATGGCCGGCAAAGGACGGACACTACCCCTCAATCGCGTATCAGACGGCGTTCAGTATCAATGTTGTGCTGCAGCTGGTCGCCCTGGTCTGGTTCATCGCCCCTCGGCTCAAAGAGTTGATTTGGAAATCTGAGATCGCCCTCAAGCGCAAGTCGACGGGCCAAAGCAGGTCAGTTCACGTCATTATCCCGATCGCCGAAATGGTTATCCTGAAAACCGATCAAGATGTGGAGTGGTGAAGTCGGCCCTCTGCCTGACCCGCCTCGCCGGTCTACAGGCGCGTCAAGAACGTCCGGCCGACTGATTGCCTGAGAAGCTCCAAACAGCTGGTCGGATATGCGACATGCGTCACAAGGTCGACAGGAAAGATACGAAAAATGCGTAATATCAATGAGCGCTGGCTGGCATGCGACTTGCTGTTGTTTTCCGCAGAGCCAGGTAAAGCGAATTTGAGCAATGACCAGTGTGACTGAGAGCGCAAGTCAAGTCGGTGCGGAGAATGTGCTGAGAGTCGGTTCGCCGGCTCCCTCCATCAAAGTTGAGGACTGGCTACGTGGCCAGCCCGTTACAACGTTCGAACCTGGGAAAGTATACATTATCGAGTTTTGGGCGACGTGGTGCGGACCATGTATCGCCTCGATGCAGAATTTGGTGATCCTGCAAAGCAAATACAGGAGCAGCGGAGTTGAGGTGGTGGGCATCGCGGCTCACGAACAAGCTTCGACGGCAGATGAAGCGCGAGCCAGCTTGGACGCTTGGTTGACGAAGAGCTTGCCAAATCTGAACTTCGCGATCGCATTCGACTACGCCGGCGAAATGAACAAGCTTTGGATGGATCCCAGCTTTTCTGTCGGGATTCCCTCGTCATTCGTGATCGATCGTGACGGCCGCTTCGCCTTTATCGGCCATCCGACGCAATTCGATAACGCGTTGCCCAAAGTTCTTGACGGCTCCTGGGCAGTGAGCGACGAAGCCCAAGCCCTGGATGCGGAGAGGATAACCAAGGGTCGACGCAGAAAGCGCGAACTATCGCAGAAGCGAGCGCTGGTGGAGCCGATCTTTGCCAGACTTGAAGCCGCCATGAACAGTAAGGATTGGGCGGCAGCCCTTTCAGGGGTTGAGGAGGCACTCGCTGCGATGCCGGACGATGTCACCTTTCGTGGGCTTCATGCGGAATTGTTGCTTCACAAGATACGCGACATGCGGGCCGGCCTGGCGGTATTGCGCCAATTGGTTCGCGATGCGATCGACAAGAAATCCGTGGTTTGGATGAGCGTGGCCATCCGCCAGCTCTTCGACCCCGCGAAAGACTACTCCGGTTTTCCACATGCCGAGCGCTTTGCCATGGGCAAGGACCTCTCCGAACACATCCTGGCGGCGAATCCGCCCCAAGGCAGCGAGGGCGCGAAGTTTCTCTCGTACGGGGCGGTCGCTCGGTACTATTACGAGACCGGTAACAGGGATCGCGCGATCGAATTGGTCGAGGTGGCGCTGAAATGGCTGGATGCAGCGCCTGCCTCGGATGTAGCGAAACGGGATCTCGTGCAGTGCTCACTCCAGGCCTTGGCGAGCTACAGGAGTGAGAAGCTCTGTTACGAGGAGTGTTGTTCGACACCGCAAAACACAGCTCCCGAAAAGCCGCAACTGGGATCGCCAAGGGAGGCAGCGTGAGCAATGCTGCTGGCCATGTCTTCTCGGCCCTTGTGGTTTTGCGATCGACGTCGATGCCTTTGGGGATGTCGGGGCATTCACCTGAGGTGAGGATAGGATGAGTGAGGGGTGAACGCAGGCGAGCCGCACCACCACAACTTCTCTACGATGAATGTTTCTTCAACGTACGTCGCGATCCGGTGCGATAGCGGCGAGAATGCCTGTCCAGGTGAAGAGTGGTCGCGGGCTGCTAAAGGTGGCGTCTTATAAGATGCTGGTGGCATCTTCGAACAACCAAAAAAGATTGAAATGGGTGGTGACGTTGATGCATTCCAACTCTCAAGGAAGCTTTCTTAAGTTTTTATGGCTGGTTTCAGAAGGGATTCAGCACTTCGTTTCGCGTTGGCCACAAGCCCATTCGGGAGAGGCGGCAAACCCTGGCAACGGACGGGGTCGTTTAAAGCGGTCAGTGCCCTGTGCGCGCCGCGCTAAGGTAACACTGAGCGAAGCCGTGCCTTCATTGTCACCCCTCTTTGGTACCACGGCGCCGGGTCGAGCGTGATGCACAATAACCGCCAGCGCCGCTCTGTCAAAGCCGCCGCCCTGTTCCAGCCATCCGGCCCCTGGTACAATGTTCTTTATGTCCAGGTACTCATCGCGATCCTGATTGGCGTTCTCGTTGGCTGGTTGTGGCCTGCTGTGGGAACGAACAGCTGGGTCAAAGCGCTTGGCGACGGATTCATCAAGCTGATCAAAATGGTGATCGCGCCGATCATCTTCTGCACTGTTGTGTCCGGCATTGCGCATGTTCAGGATGCACGAAAGGTCGGCCGAGTCGGCGTCAAGGCGCTGCTTTACTTCGAGATCGTTTCAACCTTCGCGCTGATCCTGGGTCTCGTGATGGGCAATCTCGTTCAGGCCGGCCATGGGCTGGCTCCCAGGGCTGATGCCGCGGCGGTAGCCAACTACGTCAAAAGAGCGGAAGGGCAGAAGGCGGTCGATTTCCTCCTTAATATTATTCCGGATAGCGTAGTTGGCGCTCTGGCCCGAGGCGACGTGCTACAGGTGCTGCTGTTTGCCATCCTATTCGGGTTCTCGCTGATGGCGCTTGGCGAGCGGGGTGAGCGGATGCGCAGTCTGGTCGACGATGCTGCACACGCGGTGTTTGGTGTCATTAGGATCGTGATGAAGGCAGCGCCAATCGGGGCGTTCGGCGCCATGGCCTACACTATCGGCGAATTCGGACCGTCCGCGCTCGGTAAACTCATCGGCTTGGTTGCGCTGTTCTACGTGACAGCCGGGCTCTTCGTGATCATTGTGCTTGGTCTGGTTGCGCACTTGGTCGGTTTTTCTATTCTAAAGTTCATCGTTTACATCAAGGATGAGCTGCTGATCGTCCTCGGAACGTCGTCGTCCGAAAGCGCGCTGCCGCAGTTGATGGAAAAACTCGAACGGCTGGGCTGTTCCAAGCCGGTCGTTGGCCTGGTGGTGCCGACAGGATACTCTTTCAATTTGGATGGGACGAACATTTACATGACGTTGGCGACCTTGTTCATCGCGCAGGCGCTCGGGGTCGATCTCGACTTCGGCCAGCAGCTCACGATACTGGTTGTGGCGATGCTCACCTCGAAGGGCGCAAGTGGTGTTACCGGTGCCGGGTTCGTCACACTGGCCGCAACATTGACCGTGGTCAGTCCTGACCTCGTCCCGGGCATTGCGATCGTATTCTCGATCGACAAGTTCATGAGCGAGGTGCGCGCGCTTACCAACATTATCGGAAACGGTATTGCCGCGGTGTTTGTGTCGTGGTGGGAAGGTGAACTCGACCATGTCTCGCTACACGCGCAGCTCAAGTAGACCTGCGATCTCAGCTCGGCCATTGCGGACTAGAAATCACTCTTTGAATGTCTGCATTCTGGGGGGCAATCGTCGTGCAGTACAGGGCCAGCCTGATTCCAGGGGGAATGGTGCAGGGTCATTACGCTCACGGTGGTGCACCAGACCAGCGTCGGCATTGGTACCTGCGGCAGCCCGCCGGCTGATGTGGTTCATTATCCCGGGTTTGAGCGTCCTCCAAAAGCGGGAGCTCAATCGTGCCTACGCGCGGCAGCGACAGTGGTCGATTTCTCGCCTCGCCGTCGAGGGGTCGGCGCGTCAAGCCGGCGCTCTTTTCAAATGTTCCTTTTTCTACGCTAGACTTCGAACGGCATATTCCCTTTGTTGCGGTAAGACACGACCTATCTTTTATTTGCCTTCAGATGAGGGCGCCGAAGCGGCCTCAGCAGCTTGGGGCAAATCGTGGCGATCCATTCTTTTGATTCAGAAGCGAACTTGCGCGGAGCGCGTATGCTGCGTACCGCGTTGGGGCCCGCCATCGCATGGTTTTTGGAAGATCCGGCAATCGTCGAGGTGATGCTCAATCCCGACGGCCGACTGTGGATCGACCGACTGTCGAGCGGCCTTACGGATACAGGCAAGAATATATCCCCTTCTGACGGAGAGCGAATCATCCGCGTGGTAGCTCACTACGTGGGTGCCGAGGTTCATCCCGGGAGCCCACGGATTTCTGCCGAGCTGCCCGAGACGGGGGAGCGATTCGAGGGGCTGCTGCCGCCGGTCGTGGCCGCGCCAACATTTGCGATCCGAAAGCCGGCGGTCGCCGTGTTCAGCCTCGAGGATTACGTCGCAGTCGGCATTATGACGCCGGATCAGGCCGGTGCATTGAGGGATGCAGTTTGCGCGCGCAAGAACATTCTGGTCGCCGGCGGCACCTCGACCGGCAAGACGACACTGACCAATGCCCTTCTCGCCGAGGTGGCTAAAACGACTGACCGTGTCGTTCTCATCGAAGATACGCGCGAGCTTCAGTGCTTGGCGCCAAACCTCGTGGCGCTCCGCACGAAGGATGGCTTGATCTCGCTCTCCGACCTGGTCCGTTCGTCGCTTCGTCTGCGCCCCGATCGAATTCCCATTGGTGAGGTGCGCGGAGCCGAGGCGCTCGATTTGCTCAAGGCCTGGAGCACCGGACATCCGGGCGGAATCGGCACGATCCATGCCGGAACGGCGCTCGGGGCGCTACGCCGACTCGAGCAGCTAGTCCAGGAAGCTGTCGTCACAGTCCCCCGGCCGCTTATCGCCGAAACAATCAACGTAATCGCGGTGCTCAGCGGCCGCGGCGCCGAACGCCGCTTGAGCGAGCTCGCCCGCGTTACCGGCTTAGAAGCATCAGGTGATTACAGCCTTTCTGCAATTGGAGACCGATCATGACGATGCCTTCATCTCTCCGGCGCGCCAGCATTCCGGCCACGGCAATTGTGACCCTTTGGCTGAGCAGTATCCCGGCGGGCGCCGCTGGCTCAAATATGCCGTGGGAGCAACCGCTCAACCAGATTTTGCAATCGGTCGAGGGTCCCGTCGCCAAGATTATTGCGGTCATCATCATCATTGTGACCGGGCTCTCGCTCGCATTTGGCGACACGTCTGGTGGCTTTCGTCGCCTGGTTCAGATCGTGTTCGGTCTGTCCATCGCCTTTGCGGCATCAAGCTTCTTTCTGTCTTTCTTCTCCTTCGGCGGCGGCGTGGTGATCTAATGGAGGAGCCTGTCGCAGGCTTTATCGCGCCCGTGCATCGTGCGCTCACCGAGCCTATCCTGATGGGCGGTGCGCCGCGCGCCGTGGCGATCGCCAATGGCACGTTAGCGGCGGCACTCGGTCTTGGGCTGCGCCTGTGGGTTGCCGGCCTTCTCCTCTGGTTCGTCGGCCACATGGCCGCCATCTGGGCCGCAAAACGCGATCCCGATTTCGTGGAAGTCGTGCGCCGGCACGTCCGTATTCCAAGCCACCTCAGGTCCTAGAGTTGCCTATGATGAATCTTGCCGAATATCGCCGTTCAAACACGCGCCTTGCCGACTTCCTGCCTTGGGCGGCCCTGGTCGACGAGGGCGTCATTCTCAATAAGGATGGATCCTTTCAGCGAACGGCCCGGTTCAGAGGGCCGGATCTCGACAGCTCAGTGCCGGCCGAGCTTGTTGCTGTCGCAGGCCGCCTCAACAATGCGCTCCGTCGCCTCGGATCGGGGTGGGCCGTCTTCGTCGAGGCGCAACGGCATTCGGCAGGACGCTATCCGCCGGATACATTCCCGGACGTCGCCTCGGCGCTGGTGGATGCGGAGCGGAAAGCGCAATTCGAGGAGGCCGGCAGCCACTATGAGTCGAGCTACTATCTGACTTTCCTCTATCTGCCTCCGGCAGAGAGTGCGGCCGTGGCGGAGCGCCTGCTGTACGAGGGCAGCCATCGCGCTGCGGGAGCGGATGCGCGCGAGGTACTTGCCGGCTTTGTCGACCGGTCCGGCCGCGTCCTGCAGATCGTCGAGGGTTTCATGCCGGAATGTGGCTGGCTCGATGACGAGCAAACGCTGACCTACCTGCATTCGACGGTCTCGACCAAACGGCATCGCGTACGCGTGCCAGAAATTCCGATGTATCTCGATGCGTTGCTTGCCGATCAATCCCTGACAGGAGGTCTCGAGCCCATGCTGGGCGAGGCGCATCTGCGCGTTCTGACGCTCGTGGGCTTTCCGACCGCGACCACGCCCGGAATTCTCGACGACCTGAACCGGCTGGCATTCCCGTATCGCTGGTCCACGCGGGCGATCATGCTCGACAAGACAGATGCCACAAAGCTCCTCACCAGGATCAGGCGGCAATGGTTTGCCAAGCGCAAGTCGATCGCGGCGATCCTGAAGGAGGTGATGACGAACGAGGCCTCCGCGCTTCTGGATACCGATGCCCACAACAAGGCGATGGACGCCGACAGTGCGCTCCAGGAATTGGGCTCGGATCAGATCGCACAGGTCTTCGTTACGGCAACGGTCACGGTCTGGGACGGGGATCCTCGCGCAGCCGACGAAAAGCTCCGCCTCGCCGAAAAGGTCGTCCAAGGCCGCGACTTCACCTGCATGGCCGAGACGGTCAATGCCGTCGAAGCCTGGCTCGGCAGCCTGCCGGGACAAACTTACGCAAACGTCCGCCAGCCGCCGGTCTCGACCCTGAACCTCGCCCATATGATCCCGCAATCTGCCGTATGGGCCGGAGAGGTGAGGGATCACCACCTCAACGCGCCCCCATTGTTCTTCGGTAAGACTGAGGGTTCCACGCCATTCCGGTTTTCGCTGCATGTCGGAGATGTCGGCCACACCATGGTCATCGGGCCGACGGGCGCCGGTAAGTCGGTGCTGCTCGCGCTCATGGCGCTGCAGTTCCGCCGCTATCGCGAGGCGCAGATCTTTGCGTTCGACTTCGGAGGCTCGATCCGCGCATCGGCCATCGCCACGGGGGGCGACTGGCATGATCTCGGCGGCGCCCTGGAATCCTCAGAATTCGTCTCGCTCCAGCCGCTTGCAGGCATCGACGATGTCGGCGAGCGAGGCTGGGCATCCGACTGGATCGCATCGATCCTGACGCGCGAGCGGATCGAAGTCACCCCTGAGACCAAGGATCATGTCTGGTCGGCGTTGACCTCACTCGCCTCGGCACCAGTTAAGGAGCGGACTCTGACTGGGTTCTCCGTTCTTCTGCAGTCCAACGCTCTCAAGCGCGCGCTGCAGCCCTACTGCCTCGGTGGTCCATACGCCCTGTTGCTCGACGGCGAATATGAACGGCTGGGTGAAGCCTCCGTCCAGGTGTTCGAGACCGACGGATTGATTGGGACCTCTGTCGCGCCCGCAGTTCTGGCCTATCTGTTTCACCGGATCGAGGACCGCTTTGACGGCCGTCCGACACTGCTCATCATCGACGAAGGCTGGCTTGCGCTCGATGACGCCGATTTTGCCGGCAAGCTCCGCGAGTGGCTCAAAACCCTCCGCAAAAAGAACGCCTCGGTCGTGTTTGCGACCCAATCGCTTGCCGATATCGATGGCTCCAAAATCGCGCCTGCCATCATCGAGAGCTGCCCGACCCGCATCCTTTTGCCAAACGATCGCGCCATCGAGCCGCAGATCAAGGCGATTTACCGTCGCTTTGGGCTGAACGACCGGCAGATCGAGATCCTCGCCCGCGCCACTCCGAAGCGGGACTACTACTGCCAATCGCGCCGCGGCAACCGCCTGTTCGAGCTCGGACTTGGCGAAATCGCGCTCGCCTTCGCGGCCGCCTCGTCCAAAGCCGACCAGGCTTTGATTGATCGGGTGCTTGCCGAGCACGGAAGGGACGAGTTCGTCACCGGCTGGCTCAAGGCGCGCGACCTCGGCTGGGCCTGCAATCTCATTCCGCAGTTCGCCAAACAAGGAGCGCTCTGATGAGCTGTATCCGCCCGCTTCTGGCAGCAAGTATCATCGCCATGACCATGATCCAAGCGCCCCGCGAAGCGAAGGCGCAGTGGATCGTGTTCGATCCCAACAACTACGTTCAGAATGTGCTGACGGCCGCGCGTGAGCTGCAGCAGATCAACAATCAGATCACTTCGATCCAGAACCAAGCGCAGATGCTGATCAATCAGGCGAAGAACCTGGCGAGCCTGCCTTATTCATCCTTGCAACAGCTCGAGAAGTCGATTCAACGCACCCAGCAGCTACTCTCGCAGGCGCAGCGGATTGCCTACGACGTCCAGCAGATCGATCGCGCGTTTTCCACCACCTATGCGCCGGCATCGGCGAGCATGTCCGATGGGCTCCTGGTCGCAAATGCCCAAACACGCTGGCAGAACTCAGTTGCCGGGCTGCAGGACGCCATGAGGGTCCAAGCGAGCGTTGTCGGCAATCTCGACGCCAACCGCATCCAGATGTCCGCCCTCGTGACGGCGAGCCAGGGCGCAGCGGGTGCGCTCCAGGCAAGTCAGGCCGGCAACCAGCTCCTTGCGCTGCAAGCCCAGCAGCTTGCGGACCTTACGGCGACTGTTGCCGCGCAAGGTCGCGCACAGACGCTCGAATCCGCCCAACGGGCTGCAGCGCAGGAGCAGGGTAGGGAGCAGCTGCGGCGCTTTCTCAATCCGGGCCAAAACTATCAACCGACAACCGTGCAGATGTTCCACTGATCATGAAAATACGATTTGAACGACTACCTGTCGCGGCAGCAGCTGGTCTTGCTGTCCTGTTGGTTGCCGCCTGCGCCATTCGCCTGCGCACCGACGAGAGCGCGACCCAGTCTTCCGTCTCTCTAGCCTCAAAACCGGATTTGACCGCAGCAAAGCTCGAGCAATGCCGTACCGTCACCTACGAGCAGAAAGACGCTCTGCCTGAATGCCAGAAGATCTGGGCCGAGCAGCGCAATCAGTTCTTAGGCGGAAGCAGGTCAATTGATGGTTCGCATAGCCGGACCGGCGCGGCGCCATTCCCCTCTCCAGTCCCGCGTAAAGACGAAGGTCGCCTCCCGTCCGGCTTTCCCTCCATTCCGAGCCAAAGCGAGTGAGCCATGGGCGGCACGGGCGTCATCGACCAGTTTCTGGAAGCTTTCACCCGCTACATCGATTCCGGATTCGGTCTGGTCGGGGGCGAAGTCGGATATGTCGCCACAACGCTGGCTGCAATCGACATCACCCTGGCTGGCCTGTTCTGGTCATTCGGAACGGACGAGGACATCATCGCCCGGCTGGTCAAGAAAACCTTGTTTGTCGGCGTCTTTGCTTACCTGATTGGCAATTGGAATAACCTCGCCCGGATCGTCTTCGAAAGTTTTGCGGGGTTAGGTCTGAAAGCCTCAGGGACAAGCCTTTCGTCAGCAGATTTCCTAAGGCCGGGCCGCATTGCGCAGGTAGGCCTTGATGCAGGCCGGCCAATCCTGGACTCCATCTCTGGGCTGATGGGCTATGTCAGCTTCTTTGAGAATTTCGTGCAAATCGTGGTCCTGCTGTTTGCTTGGACCGTGGTGCTGCTCGCGTTCTTTATCCTGGCGATCCAGCTGTTCGTGACCCTCATCGAATTCAAGCTGACGACACTTGCCGGGTTCGTCCTGATCCCCTTCGGCCTGTTCGGCAAGACCGCTTTTGCGGCTGAACGGGTGCTGGGCAATGTCATCTCATCGGGGGTCAAGGTTCTGGTCCTTGCCGTCATCGTGGGCATCGGGTCGACCTTGTTCTCGCAGTTCACGAGCGGCTTTGGCGGCAACCAGCCGACCATCGAGAATGCGATGGCACTTGTCCTGGGCGCGCTCGCCCTCTTGGGCCTTGGCATCTTCGGCCCCGGTATCGCCAATGGCATCGTCTCCGGAGGTCCGCAGCTTGGCGCAGGCACCGCCGTCGGCACGGGCCTCGCTGCCGGTGGGGTGATCGCGGCAGGAGCTGGCGCTGCCGCCGGCGCTGCAGGTCTTGCCGCCGGCGCGATTGCGGGCTCGCTGCGCGGTGGAAGCGCGATTGCAAGTGGCGCGACGAACATGTTGCGGGCGGGAAGCTCCGGCGTCGAGGCGAGCGCGCCAGGCGCGGCAAGTCCCTTGCGTTCGCTCGCAGCCGGCCTTGGGCGAGCGACTGGTCATGTCGGTCAGGAGGAGGGGGGCTCCTCGGCCGCCCCCGACAGCCCGCCAGCCTGGGTTCGGCGTATGAAGCGTGCGCAGACCATCCAACAGGGAGCATCAGCGGCCACGCACGCGGTTCGGTCAGGCGATCACGGCGGGAGCGGCGCATCGGTGGACCTCTCACAAGACAATCGCTGAGTTCGCTGTCTCTCCAAAATCCATTTCCAACCATGCCTTGAGGTCAGACAAATGTTCAAACGATCGGCCGTTCACTATGGCCGCACGCCGGAGCCGGTCACGCCCTATCAACGCGCAGCTCAAGTCTGGGATGACCGCATTGGTGCAGCACGAGTCCAGGCCAAGAACTGGCGGCTCATGGCATTCGGCTGCCTGTTCCTCTCCGCGGGCTTTGCTGGAGCTCTGGTCTGGCAATCAGCCCATGGCACGATCACGCCCTGGGTGGTTGAGGTCGATCAATTGGGTGAAGCGAAAGCACTTGCCCCTGCAAATGCTGCCTACCAGCCGACGGACCCTCAAATAGCGTTTCACCTGGCGCGCTTCATCGAGCACGTCCGCGGCTTGCCGATGGACGCGATTGTCCTCCGCGAGAACTGGCTGCGTGCCTACGACTTCACGACCGATCGCGGCGCCGCCGCGCTCAACGACTATGCCCGCAACAACGACCCCTTCGCTAAGCTCGGAAAGTCTCAAATCGCGATCGAGGTCTCGAGCGTCATCCGAGCCTCGCCTGAGAGCTTTCGCCTCGCCTGGATCGAGCGCCGCTACGATAACGGCCAACTTGCCGCAACGGAACGGTGGACTGCCATCCTTACCATCGTCGTGGAAATGCCTCGCGATCTGGATCGCCTACGCAAAAATCCCCTTGGCATCTACGTCAGCGCTATCAATTGGTCAAAGGAGCTCGGCTAACATGCCGTCAGGTCTTGTTTTTGTGTCACGAAAAGCGCGGCCGTGCTTGCCTCTGGCTCTTCTGGTCTGTGTCTCGACGCTCGGCGGCTGCACGACCTTCAGGCCCCCGCAAATCAGCTACGACAACGAGCTCCCGCCGGCACCGGACTTGCCGGCGCTTGCCGATGATCGCCCGCGACCGCTACATGTGCCACCGACCTGGAAGGCTGCACGAGGCGGCAAGAGCGCGGAGGCCGAGGAGCCTGTCGAGCGCATCGAAACCGCAAATGACGCTGCACGCGTGCAGCCTCGCAAAGCCGGCTACTACAATGCGGTGCAAGTGTTTTCCTATAGTCCGGGCGCGCTCTACCAGATCTATGCCGCGCCGGGGCAAATTACGGACATTGCGCTCGAGCCCGGTGAGCAGCTGATCGGCTCAGGACCGCTCGCCGCAGGCGATACCGTCCGCTGGGTGGTCGGCGACACCGAGAGTGGCAGCGGCGTCGCCCGCCGCGTTCACATCATGGTCAAGCCAACCCGTCCCTCGATCGAGACCAACCTCGTCGTCAATACTGATCGCCGGACTTACCTGATCGAGCTTCGCGCCAACGAAAAGCCCTATATGCCCTCGGTCGCCTGGTTCTATCCGCCGGATCCTGGCGGGCGAGCTCAAGCTTTACCGCCGGCACCCTTTATTCCGGACCTGCCGGCGCGCCGCTACCGCTACGCCATTGAGGGCGACAGCCCGCCTTGGCGTCCCGTCAACGCTTATGATGACGGCCGAAAAACCTACATTGAATTCTCCCCCGGCGTCAGTCAGGGCGAGATGCCGCCGCTCTTCGTGATCGGGCCCGACGGCAAAACCGAGATCGTCAACTACCGCGCTTACGGAAATGTGCTGATTGTTGACCGGCTGTTCGCGGCCGCGGAACTGAGGCTGGGGGAGGAGCACCAGCAGAAGGTCAGGATCGTGCGAACCGACGGGAGGTCGCTTTGAACGGTACGGACCAGGCGATCGATACACCAAAGGAAGCGCTTCGGGGCAAGCCGCCGGAAGAGATTGCCGAAACCCTGCGGCTCCGGCCGGATCAGCCAAAAGTTGCGCGCCTCTCGCGGAAAGTCCTTATCGGCGGCAGCGCCCTTGTGCTCGCGCTGATCACTGGCGCGGTGCTCTGGGCGCTGCACGAGAAACGGTCAGGTACTTCAGCACCCGAGGAGCTTTACGCGACTGACCACCATAACGTCGCCGATCAGCTCGCGACCTTACCGAAGGATTACACCGAGATCCCGAAGGACGTGCCGCGCCTGGGGCCGCCTTTGCCCGGTGATCTCGGTCGGCCGATCGTCGCAGCACAGGGATCTTCGACATCCAGCTCGCTCGGTATTGATGCCGAACAGCAGCGTGTCAATCAGGAGAGCGAGGCGGCACGGACCAGCAAGGTATTTGCCAGCACCAATGTCCGGCCACAAGCCCCCGCCACTTCATCGAGCGAAGCCCGTTCGAGCGGCGTGCCATCATCCGACGAAGCATTTGCTCAGAATGGCCAAGACCGAAAGCTTGCGTTCGTCAGTGCAACGGTCGATCGTCGGACGACAAGCTCCGATCGCCTTGTGAGGCCGGCTTCGCCTTTTGTCGTTCAGGCCGGAACGGTCATTCCGGCCGCTCTCATCACAGGAATCCGCTCCGACCTGCCTGGCCAGATCACGGCGCAAGTCACAGAGTCGGTGTACGATTCTCCTACCGGGCGAGCTCGCCTTATCCCCCAGGGAGCAAAGCTGATCGGGAGCTACGATAGCCAGGTCGCATTTGGGCAGTCGCGCGTGCTCCTGGTCTGGACGCGCCTTATCATGCCGAATGGGAGGTCGATTGTTCTGGAACGGCAGCCCGGTGCAGATGCGGCAGGCTTCTCTGGTCTTGAGGACGAGGTCGACAATCATTGGAAGGAACTGTTGGGGGCGGCCGCTCTTTCGACGCTGCTTTCCGTCGGCACGGAGGTGAATTCCGGGGCGGATAACGGCAATACCAACAACGATCTCATTGCCGCCCTCCGCCGTGGAGCTGGGGATTCGATCAATCAAACAGGCCAGCAGGTTGTCCGCCGCAATCTCAACATACAGCCGACTTTGACGATCCGTCCGGGATTTCCGGTGCGGGTGATCGTCAACCGTGACCTGATGCTCGAACCGTATAGAGGCTGAGGACGATGACAAAGCTTAAGATCGGAGTAATCGAAGACGACAAGCCGATCAAGATTACGCATGAACTGCCCGCGAGCGTGCACAGGGATCTCGTGGCATATGCCCAGATCCTTGCACAGGAGACCGCTCAGCCGATCGGAGATCCGGCCAAGCTTATCGCGCCCATGCTGGCCCGGTTCATGGCGGCCGACAGGAGCTTCCGGAAAGCGCGCCGCGCGCGTCAGCGACCGATCGAAGGCGAGGAATAGCGCTCGGAGAGGCGAATTTGGCGGACCTTGTCTACCGAAAGCTGCGCAATGGCGCGGGTGCGAGCCGATTCGAGTTTTCTGCCTATCGGCACGCCGGCAATGAGACCCGGCCCTGCAGGATTCCTGATGTTGCTCGTCAGTCACGGCATCATCAAAAGGCTGATCAGCATGAAGACAGGAATAAGCCTCGTGCTCGAGTCCGACATAGGTGCTGCCGCTGACCTCGACGGTCCAATCCAGGCGTTGCTCGAAAACGCGGTAGCGCAGCCGGTGCATCTCGGCGAGATCGTGGACGAATTCCCCGAGTTTTCCCACCCTGCCAAGGGGCCATCCGGCCCGGCGAAGAATGCGCTCCATGCGGGCGTCGGTCACAGCGACGATTTCGATCAATTCAATAGAAAGGCCGAATTCAATCATACCCGCAAACAGCTCGTAACTGGCAGCAGCAAGTCCGCCGCTCGCCTTCGGCGCATCCGCGGGAACATCGAGCGCGAATCGGCTGCTCCCCCAGATCCGATCGCTTCGTGGCGCCGGCGGCCGTCCAGCAGGATCGGGAAGATGTCCCCCAGCATGGTTGGACCGGTCGAAGGCAAAAGCCGGACGCAACCTTGAATACGTCCGGCTCCCGAGCGGTTCAGTAGATCCACCGCTCAAGGACGTCAAACTTGTCGACTTCCATGTACTCCGGCGTGATGAGCTGCATCATTTTTGCCTCCCTGCTTCGTTTCGGCAACTAAGCAGAAGGCCTAGGCAAGCGCATCCTGTGCAGTTCCACAGGTGTTTATGGAAGGCCGGTGTTTCATTTTCGAGATTTTGACTCGGTCAACCGCACGATCGCTTGACGAAGCGAGCTGACACCAGCTTTGCACGGGCGTTGTCCAGGTGAAATCCCGCGGTTGGCTCTGCAATGCCGAGAATGATCCCGATCTCCCCAGCCGATTTACCGCGCGCGGACCATTCGAGACACTGGTACTCGCGAGGAGACAGCACCACGCCGCCGATCATGCGATCAATCGTCCAGAAGCGTTTTGCATGCTCATGTAAAAACGTTGCGATTAATCGCAGGCTCTGGGCGTGCTCGACAAGCGCGCGCTCGAAACCAGTTCGACGCTCGTCCCTTGCAAAGCTCAGCGCGGCGATTGCGCCCTTGTCATCGTGGATAGAATGTAAACCTGCAGCAAATCCCAAATTTTTCGGCTTCTTCGAACAAAGCGCGTTCGGACTCCGACCGATTTCGCGCCTCAAATCCAAGCCCCCATCGAAAGGGATTAGGCTGGCGCATTGCCCGACGCA
Source organism: Bradyrhizobium sp. 179 (assembly GCF_023073535.1). Taxonomy (NCBI): domain Bacteria; kingdom Pseudomonadati; phylum Pseudomonadota; class Alphaproteobacteria; order Hyphomicrobiales; family Nitrobacteraceae; genus Bradyrhizobium; species Bradyrhizobium sp. 179. The sequence goes on from NZ_JADPJR010000140.1 coordinate 35,326, forward strand.
CCCCGGATCGACGGATTCGTAGCCACGCTGCAGATAGATGGCGGTCCACGAGGGGATATGTCGAGATCACGTTGGGAGCACTGCCCGGCTCATGGGAAGAGTTAGATATGCGAAGCACGACAGCTTGAGCGCAGCGGCGACCTCAGCCATGCTCTGCTGAGCTGCGTCCTGATGCGTGCTTTCGGTCAATCGTTCCGCAAACCTTTGAAAAACCCGATCCATCTTTGATGAACCCGCGGGTCACCCTCGCAAGCGCCACTCGTCTTAGCGAATCGAGCATCGTTGCGAATGAGGCAAACAACGAAGAAGTCGATCCAGTCCGGCGTAGATCAATCCTGATCACGAATGCCCGGTTTAGCGCCGGGGCCGCATCAGGTCTTGCCACCCTGTGGTAGCATCCCTGCCAACTCGGCGGTCTTCGGTCGTCTGTTCGAAATCCTGCAAGCAGGCGGGGCAGATCGCCGGATTACTGCGCTATTTGGCTTCTCGCCTCGCAGGTTTGTACTGCTCTTCCGATTACAACGAACTGCTCACCAAGGAGATTGCAAATGAAGGTCGGTATTCTCAAGGAAATTAAGACGCACGAATACCGCGTCGGCCTGACGCCTGGGGCCGTCCGCGAATACGTTGCAGCTGGCCACAGCGTATTGGTCGAGAGCAACGCCGGCGCCGGGATTGGCGCGACAGATGATAACTACCGCAAGGCTGGCGCGACGATTGCGACCTCTGCTCGCGAGGTATTCGCGTCGAGCGAAATGATCGTGAAAGTCAAAGAGCCACAGCCCTCCGAATGGACGCAGCTTCGAGAAAACCAGATCCTCTTCACTTATCTGCATTTGGCTCCGGATCCGGACCAGGCGAAGGGCCTCATGAAGTCTGGCTGCACCGCAATTGCCTATGAAACTGTGACCGACGCGCACGGTGGCCTTCCACTGCTTGCCCCTATGAGCGAGGTTGCGGGAAGACTTGCGATTGAAGCCGCGGGTGCGGCGCTGAAGCGGTACGCGGGCGGGCGGGGACTGCTGATCGGCGGGGTACCGGGCGTGCCACCCGCTCGCATTGTGGTGATTGGCGGGGGCGTTGTCGGCACTCACGCTGCACGGATGGCGGCAGGCTTGGGTGCTGAGGTCACGATCCTCGACCGTTCGATTCCCAGGCTTCGCGAACTGGATGAGCTGTTCGAAGGGCGAGTACGTACCAGATTCTCGACGATTGAGGCCGTTGAAGAAGAGGTATTTGCGGCGGATGTTGTCATTGGTGCCGTCCTCGTTCCTGGCGCGAGCGCGCCGAAACTGGTCAGCCGCGGTATGTTGAGTTCGATGCGCAAAGGCTCCGTGATCGTGGACGTAGCGATCGATCAGGGCGGATGTTTCGAGACATCGCGGGCCACGACACATGCCGATCCAACCTATGAGGTGGATGGCGTTATCCACTATTGTGTCGCAAACATGCCGGGAGCTGTGCCGCTCACCTCAAGCCAGGCACTCAACAACGCTACGCTGCCTTTTGGTTTGGCTCTCGCCAGTAAAGGATTTGCAGCTGTGCTCGAAAATCCGCATCTGCGCGCAGGCCTAAATGTCTATCGGGGCCGGCTAACCTATAAGGCTGTCGCCGAGAGCCTTGGTCTTCCCTTCTCGCCGATCGAACAGGCCGCGGCCTGATCCTAGAGGTCCCCTACGGGACGTTTCGTCGCAGACTTGGGCCGCTCATCAGAGTGGCCCTTTTTGTGTGCCGAGTATGAGCGACAGCTCGGAGATGGAAGTCCTCTACCCAACTTGATTGACGGCGAAGGCTTAGCCAAGCGCAAGGGCGTCAACGTGCCCGAGGTCTTTGAATGCGGGTGCGATGGAACGGACGACAGCTAGTGCCTGCGCCGCGCGCTCAACCAGCAGCTAGAGCTCACTCGCGGCGCGGTCGAACACATTATTTTTCCAGCGTACCGACCCAAGCGGACGCTCCAGCATACGACGGATACGCAGGGGCTCAGGCCCGATATGAAAAGCCATGGCATTCTCGCCTAATGCGCGCTCCGACTGGTCCAGCGGTTGCGGTGGCGCAAATATCGAGTCATGTCGGCCAGTCTAGCACTCGGTCCACAGCTCGGGGGCGGCGATATCACGCGCAATTGACCAACCATCGGCGCCGTTGCGTTGCCGGTAGAGCTGCACGTCCTGCATGAGGTTGTGGAACGCTCGCTCATTTTCTGAGGCCACGCGATAGTCGAGCTCAATTACCAGTGGGCCGTTCCGGTGGTCAGCGTGAGCCGCACCTTAGGATCGCAAGAATGTCGGCGTCATCCCGCGCTCGGTGATGGCCGGCATGCGCAGCCAGCGCCCAAGCAGCGGCAAGAGCAGCATCAGTCCGGCAGAGACGAGCAGCGTGATGTCGAAAGCGATGGCATCGGTGAGGCGCCCTCAGCCCAAACTGCCAACTGCGAGGCCCCCAGAGAACGCAACCTACCAAGCCGCAACGGATTGGCCCGCAACCCAGCGCGGGGCGTAGAGCTGCACGCCAATGTCGAATAGCGTCCACGTCCATACGGCGCCCGCCAAAACCAGAGCTGCGGCTGTCAAGAGCGAATTATGAAACTGAGCACAACCGTCGCGATCGCGCCGCTCATGGACAGTGTGCAGGCACGAACCGCAGCCTTGCGGATCTTTATCGCCGCGACCTTGAGAGCCTGCACGAATCCTTATAGATGCCTGCCTGTGCGTAGAGGCGGTTGGCGCAGACGCAGGTCTAGCCCATGTTGCGGTATTTGGAGACGATGGCGCCTTCGATGGCGGCATCGATATCGGGTCGTCGAACACCACGCAAGGCGCCTTACCGCCCAGCTCGAGACCGAGCTTCTTCAGGCCGACGGTAGAGGATCTTGCCGACCTCGCTCGAGCCGCCGAAGCCGACAAAGGGGACGCCCGCGTGCTCGCACAAACCTTCGCCGATCGGTCGCGGATCTCCGGTGATGACGTTGAAGACACCTTTGGGCACGCCGGCCTTCTCAGCGAGGGACGCGGGCGCAAGCGCCGAGAGCGGCGTCATGCTGGTTGGCTTCAGCACCACCGTGCAGCCTGCGGCGGGCGCGCCGGCCATACTTTGCGGGTGATCATCGAATTGGGGAAGTTCCACGGCGTGATGGCGCCGCGTCAGCTCTCCGACGTGTGGCAAGGCTTTCGCCCGCCCTCCATGAGCGCCTCGTCGTCCTCGCCGAGGAGCTTAACCACCCCGAGCGTCGCGCTCAAGCTATGGAGGGTATCGGAGCGCATGTGGGAGAGTTTGCGCTCGGGTTCCATGAGCGCCTCGTCGTCCTCACCGAGGGGCTTGACGACCCCGAGCACCCGTGAGGCTCGCCAGGGCTTGGGCGCGATGTATGAGTCGAGGGGCTCTCCAAGAGAGCCCACTCGCGTCGACGTGCATCTTGGCAGCAAGACGTCGAGGCCGATGGGACCGTCGCATTCGGCGGCGCCCATTCCTTTCCCACGTACGTGAAGATAGAGGCTCGCAATCTCCAGAACAAATAGATGTTCGTTATGAAGCAATATCTCTTGCCTATGGCTGCTACAAGAACCGCAGATCCGTCGCACCGGCGGCATGTTTCGGGCTGTTGAAAACTGCGAGCAACCATCAAGCTGAAGTCAGGACCGATAACCGGTCTCAGCCGCCAGTTTTTCGAGCGCCCGCAGAACCGTCGCGAGAGGTACAATCAGGTGCGATGGAATATACTCATCCACCAGGCCGTCCTTCAGGAGCGCGCGCGCTAGCGGAATGTTTCGCATCACCGGCACCCCCGCAGCGGCCGCGGCATCAATCATTTGCTGCGCCAAGCGATCGGTACCTATGGCATCGATCATGGGCAGGGGGGTGCGCTGCCGATCGTAGTCGATCGCCACTGCAATATGTGTGGGATTGGTGATCAACACGGTCGCTCTACGCGACTGCTCAATCGCGTCCTTGGCTAACAATTGCGAATGGAGGCGCCTGCGTCGGTCTTTGATCAGAGGGTCGCCCTCATTTTCCTTAGCTTCTCGTTTCACTTCGTCCAGCGACATCAAATTCTTGTTCGTGAACTGCCATCGCTGGAACGCAAAATCCGCAATTGCCACCACAAGATAGCTCGCCCCCACATAACCAGCAATCCCGACCAGCAGGTTACCCGTCACGGCACTTAGGCACGATATGCCACAGCTCGGCGTCCACACAAGCGCATGCACACCTTGGCGCAGCACAAGCATTATGACGAGGCCGAGTATAAGCACCTTCACGATCGCCTTACCCAGATCGACGAGATTCTGCAGCGAGACTATCCTTCTGACGTTCTCACCGGGGCTCAGCTTTTTCAGCGACGGTGTGACAGCCTCGGGGGAGAAAATCGCCCCGTTCTGCAGCAGGTTAGCGCCCACGCCAAGGACCAGGACGATGCCGAGGAAAGGTGCGACCATACTTTGTACTTCACCGAAATAAAACTCGAGTAGCTGTCGGCTGACAATTAGGAAGTCCTCTTCAATAAACGATACGGGCAACAGGATCGTTGCCTTAAGTCGGTCTACTAGGCCAGGCAAAGAGGCGAAGAACAGCGCGAAGAACCCAAGGGTCACGGCCGCCGACACGACTTCCTTACTGTGCGGAACCTGTCCCTTCTTGCGCAAGTCCCGCAGCCTCTTGGGGGTCGGCTTTTCGGTCTTTCTGCCGGTCACGACAATCACCTAGCGATGCGATTGACGATCGCGAAAGGCGACGGCATATGCTTGTCGGCATTGGCCAAAGCAATCGTGAGCGATAGAATCAGCAGCAGAAGGGCGACTGCGCTCTTGACCGGCATGGCGAGAAAGAAGACCTCCAGTTGCGGCGCGAACCGGCTGACCAGAGCCAAGCCCAACTCGCTGAGAAACATCGCAACGATGGCTGGACCGGCGAGAAGCAATGTCAGCAGCATCACGAGGTCTGCAAGATCTAACATACCGGTGACGAAGGCCGGACCAAATGCAGGATGAAAGCTCCACAGCGGCCAGATGTCATGGGAGCGATAGAGCGCTTCTAATAGTTTGGAAAAGCCGCCGCTGACGAACAGCCAAGTAGCGTAAAGCTGAGCTAGGAAGGTCCCAAGCGGCGAGTCCAGATTGAGGTTTCCCGGGCTCAAGAGGCTTGTCATCGTGGCCCCCCTCTGGTGGTCAATGAACGTGCCCGCGGTTTCCACACCCCACATAGTAGCGGCAACTGGCATGCCCAGGAGGCACCCGAGCAAGAGTTCCTTCAGCCCCAGGCCCAGGATCGGTGTTAGACGTGTGATGTCGAGATCCGCAGGCCTCGTTGTCCAAGCAAACACCATTATCGGGAGCGCCAATGCCATGATCATGCCGTTGCGCGCTAGCGCTGTCACCATGCCGCGTCCCAGAAAGGGCATGACCAGCATGATCCCTGTCACACGCGCCATCGCAAGCGCAAGAACAACAAGGAAAGTATGCAGATGAGCCAGATCAAGTGGCGACATGGCATGGATTGGTCGAGCCATGGACAGCCAGCTGGCGCGATTGCTCCTGTTGCGTGCCGCGCGGTGGGAGGCAATCGAGCAAGTCCCTGGAGCCTTAGCCTAGATCCCGGCGATCTGGTCGAAGATGTTCACCGTATACCGGTTTAGTTCGCCGAACCAATTCGCGGTCGCGACCAGTATCAGGCTCACGCATATCAGCTTCGCCGCGAAGGAGAGTGTCTGCTCCTGAACTTGGGTCAGAGCTTGCACAACACTAACGATCAGTCCGACGCCCGTAGCGACGAGGACTGTGGGCATCGACAGGACAAGTGTCAGTTTGAGCGCGCCAATGGCGATGTTGGTGAGTGTGGCGGTATTCATGGTGCTGCTCCCGTGTAGGAAAAGATGAGGCCATGAATTAGGCGCTGCCACCCGTTCACGGCAACGAACAGGAACAGCTTGAATGGCAAGGATATGGTCATTGGCGAAACCATCATCATGCCCATTGCCAGAAGGATGTTCGAAACGACGAGATCGATGACGATAAAGGGCAGAAACAATAAGAAGCCGATCTTGAACGCGTCCTCCAGTTCGGATGTGATGAAAGTAGGAATCAAGATTATGAATTCGCTGCCCGTTATGGCGGCGGCGTCCTCCTTGCTCCACAATCCCCGAGTCGCATTGACGAAGAATTGCCGTTCCCGTTGCGACGTGTTCTTCAGGAGAAAATTGCGAAGGGGCTCAGCAGCTAGCGTAATCGTTGTCCCTAGTTCGCGGAGATCTTGGGATGCGATTGGCTTGTCGCGCACTGCTTCATACGCACCTTTGGCCACTGGCTGCATGATGTAGGCCGAGAGCAGGATGGCCATCGCATTCAGCGCCATGTTCGGCGGAATGTTCTGAACGCCGAGGGCATTGCGAATGAGCCCAAAGACGACGACGAGCTTCACGTAAGAGGTGACGGTAATCGCAACGAAGGGGGCGATCGCAATGGCTGCGATTAGGAAGATCAGCGTCGTGGGATCAGGCAGCTCCATCATCGTTCTGCTCGTGCTAATCGCAAGTCCAGCACGCGCACACCTGTTCGTTCGGCGATGCGCACCAGTTCACCGGTTGCGACGACCTGGCCATTGACGCGCAAGCTGATATTGGTAGTGGCATCAAAACCAAGATCCAGCACCTGCCCGATAGCCAATTCGCGAAGCTGCCTAAGCGACATGGTCAGGCGTCCAGCATCCACATCAACGGGTAGGTCAATGCTGTCGAAGGTTTCCGGTGCGAGCGGATCCGGTCTATCCATCATACAGTCCACAGCTGAAAGGACGGTAAGGCGGCCATTGCAGATCGAGGCGCGAAAGCAAGGATCGCCAGAGAGGCATAGGAGAACAGTTATGATGCCGTCATTGCCCACCGGGGTGGTATCCAGCAGGATGACGTCACCTGACGCGAGTTGATGCAGATCCGTCAAGATAAGGCTGAGGCGCTCGACCAGCAGAACGAGAGAAAGGGACAGATCATCGAGCGCGGCGCATACGACCGGAAGCCCAGAGCAGCAGTCGGCGATCCATTGCAGTCCGCTGCCATCGAATTCGACCAGCCCGAGGATGTCGTTTGGACGCTCCAAGCGAAGAATCTCAAATGCGTACGGAAACCCTTCAGTGCTTTCGGCCGAAGACCAGATCGGCCGATGCCCACACCATTGTTCCACCTGGATCGCGAGATCTCGGAAGATAATGTCGAACAGGATTTCTCGCAGGCCGTCACCCGGAGGCAATGCGGTAATTTCCGGCCAATGTTGCACAGCCACCGCCGGAAGGAGCGTCGAGTCAATTGCGACTCGAATCCTGTGGCCGCGTGGGCGCATCAAAGTCCGGCAGTAATCCGCTGGAAGCCGCGGAGGTGTCGAGCCTGGCATGACAGCTTCCACGTCGATGCCAGCGATGTTGAAGGGGACTGGCAGACGTGTAGCAAGACGCGAAACGGCGGCAGCCTCACGTGGGCCATAGCAGGCTAGATCGATCACGCGCCCTTCTCAACTTTATAGTAGAATAGCGTCTCAAATGCGCGAGATCGCCGGTTACTGCCTTGTTCGTCCAATATTGAGCTGCAGGCGACGACGACCAGCAGGATGCGCATTTCAAGCTGATCAGACAAATCGCGCGCAAATGGATAGCCATGTACCTGCAGGATAGGCCAAAGCCGCTCGGATTCGATGCAAACCCTCAGGGTATCATGCTGGAAACTGACGATTACACGCGCATTGCCGAACAATTCGCGGTTCAGCATGATCTGCACCCCAGTATTGCCGGCATAGTCGCGGCTGACCAAAGTGCGCTCGGTGATCCTCCTGGTCAACTCGGCGAGTTCAACCGATCGTGACAGCTTTTCGGGGGCTCGCCGGCGCTGTATAGGGCTCGGCATGGCACCGATGATTGAACCGGCAATCAAGGGAGAAGACGTGGCGCTTTCGCTTTCGGCCAGATCATGCGGATCATTGTCGAAATCCTTGCAATTGGGTGCGCGATCGGATCCCTCGCAAGCGTCTAAGTTCGTCTCTTCGATCATTTGCGAGAACCAAGCGATATCCCCGGTACGCACGCACGTCGGCACCGGGGCCGCCACCGCAATTGAACGGTCACGTGGCGTGATGCACGACATCGCAGCCCTTTTCGCTAGTTGCATCCAACTCCCTCCGCTGAGTTTGGCCGCTATGGGAATGGGTTACCCGGCGCAGCCGCGTTGACGGGCTCGGCAGGAAACTCCATTCACCATCACGGCGACTTACCGAACCACAACAGTAGTTTTCACTGGGCCTACGTCTCCAGGATCGTATTTGTCGGAACCTACTTCCTAGGAGAAGAGCAAGCAGCCGCTCAACGGAGTAGCATCCACCTCTCCATCTACTCACGGTCGACCAGAAGCCAATACAATTTCGATATGGGGTCAGCTGATGACGTTATGCCTTTCAGGAACAACATGCTCAGGTCCGATGGCCGATTTGAATGAGCAGAGACCTGTGCGATTTTCGGAGGTCACTCACACATTCGGCTGATCGGCATGACGTCCCGTGACTGGCAAGGGTCTTCGCGGCGTGCTTGTCTGGTGAGACGCAGGCCATGTTATGTTTGGAGTGCTGGCCGACTAAGATGGACTCGATTTTCGATCAGAGGCTTGACTGGAAACAGTCGCGCCGTTTGACAGATGGGCCGGTTAGTGTCCCGGCGTCTCGTGTGCGTGGAAAGCAATGATGCTTGCAAGCGAAGCGGATACCGGATGGCTATGATCAGTTCACGATGGCTTGCAGTGCGACCGCTCGTCCGGAGTATCCGCGATCCCGGATGAGGCGTGGTCCATCTTTTTGGTGGCTGAGCTTAATCGAAGCGAAGTGTCCGATCCGTACGGAGTCGAAAGGCGCGCTTCCGTCGGAATGCCTCCTTCAATGATATGGGCCGGCGCCGGCGCCTGACGACGCCGTCCGCGTTCCTGAAGGCGTACTTCGGACGACGCGTGACGATCACACGGAACTTCGCCGGCACCACATCCAGACGCTCCGCCAGACGACGCTCACCGCCTTCGAGGAACTCCTTGGACCAGCCATAGTACATTGAGGCGGCAATGCCCTCGCGCCGGCACAGCTCGGGAATATTCTCCTCGCCCCGCAGCCCTTCCAACCGGGTCTTCTCTTCAGCTGAATACTGCCCGCGTGTCTGGCGCCGAATGTCCTTTACCACTTGTTCTGCCGGCGCTTTGCGCGGTCCGGATTTCTGCTTCATCTTCGCTCTTGGCGGCTACGATGAACCAGAAATCCTACCCCTCCGCAAAACCGTTCAATTTGTCTCACACGCCCTGACGGCGAACACATCGCCGCTGCGATGCTCTGGATTAGAGCCGTCAACGCGATCTAGCTTTCCCAACGTGAATGGGTTTCAACATAGAGCGGTCAGCTTCCAACTAAGAAGCCGGTTCAAGCGGTCCCGCCACGCGGGGTCCATTTCACGGCATCCTATTGCCGGGAGCCGCGGTCGGCGGCATACCGGAACTGGATGTATCGAACATCTGATGCTCATGATGTGCTTTTAAAGCGAGCCATTCCGTCCAGGAAATGGCATCCGCTTCTTACCTGGCGTTCTATGATCTGTGCACATTGCACTTTGTCGGAATTGTGCAACATGTCTGCCAGGGTCATCAGCAGCGTTGTACGCCCCATGCCGCCCCGGCAATGAACATGCAAATGAACATCACCCGTATGAGCGACGTTTCGCAACTCCGATACAAGTTTATTCTATTTCAGCATCGGTGGGGCGCGCATGATCTGGTGTCGGAATGCGCAGATACGCCGCACCCTTTCTTTTAACTAATTCCTCTTCCGTTTCTATTTTCACTTTACCGAGGTCGAGAGCCTTTGACCTTGCCCCCTGGACTTAATCCAGATTGAAGTTCGCTCTGGCCCATATGAGGACCAGAGCATGAAGCGCAGCCGCTTTACGGAAGAGCAGATCATC